>JBOFLQ010000226.1:0-15405 GCA_051657945.1 Xenococcaceae cyanobacterium
CTGTCGTTTTACAAGGCGCGGATAACGTAGGCGAAGCCGTGCCGCTCTTGCTGGTTTCCTTGTAAGGCGTGGATACGTCCGTTACCTCCGAATACAGAACGCCGTTATACAAAGCGCCGTGGCAGGGTCTCTCTGACCAAAACGAAAACGCAATTGAGAAACAGTACCGAGTTAGAATAATTGCCCAGCTTCCATAATGCCAATGCGATCGCCCAAAAACTCTACCTTTTCTAAGTAGCAAGTCGTCAGCTACTTTTTTTGATTGAATTAGAAGCGCCAGCAAGATCGTATCCCGCTACTTCGATCGAACCTTGAGAGGGTTTGCTCAAACTAATTAACATGCTAATTGTCGTCGATTTTCTCGCACCATTGAAACCGAGAATCCTAAAAATTTCTTCTCTTGCAATTTCCTAGGAAAGATCTTTGACAACAGTAATTTTTGCAAAAACTTTATAAAAATTTCGATCGAAAACAGCAGCATTCATTGATGTCGTTCATCGTTTGAGTTAATGTTGTTTAAAAACAAAGAATATAAAGATTTGATGTAGCAAAAAACACCGAGTATTTAGTTAAAGTAAAGCAAAAAACAAACAACTCAATTACTATCGTCAAAGACAATTAAATCACTATCGTCAGCCGATCCATTAATTTCCTCTAACGTCTTCCATCCCGCTTCCCAAAGCTCTTGGTCTTTAAGCTGCCGAGCATTAATCCAAAAACGAGTACTGGGATCGCAAGATGCAATCATTTCAGCAAATACCCATTTACCTCGATCTTTACGATTTATGACCTGAAAATGTCGCCAACCCCAACTTTTTTGTTTGGCAGTCCATTTTGAACCAAGCAAGTAAGGAAACTTTTGTTTTTGTTTTTTCGACATTTTAACTTTCTACCAATAATAATGATAATCTAGTCGCAATCATGTATTTTGCAAATTGTGATTTCTTTATGAGGGTTAACGCTATTTTTCGACAACTACTTTTGAGCAAAGAAACGGGAGTGAGTATTTTGACAGCATCATTTTTGCTGTCTGCTTTACCTCTATCGTTAAATGCGGTTGCTCAACAAACTACTCCACCAACCAGTTCGCCATCAACTAGCCCTGCGGGCATTCAACCATTAAACAATACTCCCGCACCCGCTCCTAGTAGCGCTCCTGGTGCTGGTTCGACTCAGCCGAACCCATTACCACCAGCGAACAACACTCCCGCATTAGGTCCTTCTCCTGCAACGGGTGCTAGCATACCAGTCGGAGAAACCGATTATACTTTGGGAGCTGGCGATTTACTGAGAATCGATATTTTTCAGGTCAAAGACTACAGTGGTCAATACCCAGTTTTAGTTGATGGCACTGTTAGTTTGCCTTTAATCGGTAGAATTCAGGCTGAAGGTCAAACTTTAAAAGATCTCTCAGACCAAATCGCTCAAAAATATTCTACTTATTTGAGACGACCGATTATCACAGTGGGTTTGGTTACAGCTCGTCCTCTGAAGATAGCGATTTCTGGAGAGATAACTACGCCTGGTTCTTACACGGTAACCTTTAACGAAGAAACCAAAAAATTTCCTTCCGTTACCGACTCGATCGAAAGAGCGGGAGGTTTGACCACCGCAGCTAATATCCGTCAGGTACAAATTCGTCGCTATATTGGTGGCAGAGAACAAGTAATTAATGCTAACTTGTGGGATCTGATCGATAAAGGCGCGCAATCCCAAAACGTCACCTTACGGGATGGAGATTCTATCTATATTCCTACAGTAGATACGATCGATCCACTAGAAACATTTCGCTTGGCAAACGCTAGCTTTGGTATAAGAGCAAACAGACCAGTCAACGTTGCAGTGGTGGGTGAAGTATATCGTCCTGGGACTTATGCGGTCAAGCCCCAAGAAGTTACCGAGCAACAGCCACCACAAGATCCCAACAATAGACAACAACAGCAGAGAAGAGTGGCAATCCCTCCTCGATTGACACAGGCGATCGGCTCTGCTGGTGGAATTAAACCTCTTGCCAACATTAGTGAAATTCAAATTCGTCGCCTAACCAGAGACGGCAAACAAAAAACGATCGCTGTTAACTTGTTCGATTTACTACAAACGGGTAATTTTACCGAAGATGCGATCGTCCAAGAAGGGGATACGATTATGATTCCCAAAGCCGATAAATTGGATATTGCTAAATCCGATCAATTAGCATCGGCTAGCTTTGCACCCAACTCGATTAAAGTCAACATCGTTGGCGAGGTAATCAGACCGGGTGCAGTAGACATACCGCCAAATACTCCTCTCAACCAGGCACTTTTGGCAGCAGGCGGATTTGACAATAGACGCGCCAACAGAGAAACAGTAAAATTGGTTCGTCTCAATCCCGACGGTACGGTAAACGAAAGAGAAATCAAAATTGATTTCTCAAAAAATATAGACGAAGAGACCAATCCACCGATGCGTAATAATGACGTAGTTGTGATCGGTCGTTCGGGCTTTACTGGCTTTACCGACGTACTCGGTGCGTTATTTAATCCAGTTGGTTCGGGTGTTAACCTGATTAGAAGTGTTGTTGGTTATTAATTAACAACCTCTGCTGTGTCTGCTGCTTTGCTTGGCAAGATGACGGCGCTATAGTGTGGGAAGAAAAACGGACTTTAATGAGGCACACCTCTTTATCTTTTGCCCCCATTCCTCCGATGCGATCGCGCCTCACCAATACAGCAGACATTATTTTTAAAGTCTGTGAGGATGTAAAAAAGATGCAAGATACAAGTCCAGATCGCTCGGTTTACTTGAATGGCAATGGCAATGGCAATGGTAATGGCAATGGTAATGGCAAGTCGGACTACAACCATAATGGCAATGGTAATGGTTCTTATGCCTATTCATTGCCAGTAATAAGTCCTGCTCCAGTAGATGACGAAGAAGAAGGTCTCGATCTGCGTCAGGTCATCAATGTCGTCAAACATCGTTTCCGCTTAATTGCAGGAGTAACAGCAGGGATGACTGCTGCGGCTGCTTTCTGGACTTTCCTACAAAAACCTAAATATCAAAGTAGTTTTCAGGTATTAGTCGAACCAGCAAGCAGCTCTCAACAACAGCCACAAGATGCCAAACTAGCGCTTTTGGGAGATAAAACAGGTGTCGATTACGAGACGCAAATTGAAGTTTTACGCAGTCCTAACGTTCTCGCTCCCATTATTCAAGAAATTGCGCGTCGCTATCCTGAGATAGATTTTGACGCTCTTATTAATGGAAAAGTTAAAAATTCGCCACTAAAAATAAACCAAGTCAAAGCAACTAAAATTCTGGAAGTTTCTTATCGCGATAGCGACCCAGAAAAAGTAAAATTTGTCTTAGATAACTTTGCCGATCGCTATCTTCGTTATTCTCTAGAAGAAAGACGCAACAAAATCAAGCAGGGGATTGCCTTCGTTCAAGAACAGTTACCTGGAATTCGCGCCAAAGTTAGCGAACAAGAACAGCGACTGCAACAATTTCGCCAGCAAAATCAACTCCTCGATCCAGTTGAAGAAGCCAGTCTGCTCTCCAGACAACAAGGTCTGTTTCAAGAGAAATATTTTGAGACACAAACCGATTTAAATGCATCAAAATCTCTTTACGCGAGATTGCAAAAACAACTGGGTTTCGAGCCAGATCAGGCGATCGCTACAACTTATCTAAGCGAATCTCCTCGCTATCAAAATTTACTCAATCAACTTCAAAAAGTTGAATTAGAACTAGCTCAAAAATCGGCAATTTATTCCGACAACAACCCAACCATTAAAAATCTGCTCGAGCAGCGCGATAAATTAGTACCTCTGCTCTCTCAAGAAGCAAATAATGTTTTGGGGTACAGAGGAGCTAATGCTTTTGCCCGCTCTGGCGCTTTGAGTTCACCCAACACTTTGCGAGCTAGACTCAATCAAAAATATATCGAAGCAGCCAATGATATTATGATTTTAGAGCTGCGACGCACCGCTCTAGAAAAAATTGGGCAGAACGTCGATCGCCGAGTGCAAGAAATGCCCGTGTTGATTCGTCAATATACCGACCTTCAGCGACAATTAAATGTCGCTACCGAGAGCTTGAATCGCTTTTTAGAAGCTCAAGAAACCTTACAACTTCAAGCGGCTCAACAAGCTTTACCCTGGCAGTTACTTTCTCAGCCAAAATTACCCACAAAACCAGTTGCTCCCAATATTCCTCTAAATTTAGGAATGGGCTTATTTGGTGGCTTATTTTTAGGTTTGGGAGCGGCTCTTTTAGCAGAAAGACTAGACCCTGTCTTCCACAGTCCTGAAGAAATTAAAGAAGCTCTCAAATTACCAATTCTCGGTTTAATCCCCATTCAAAAAGACCTCAAACCCTTAGATTTTGAGGCAGAAGAAGAAGCGGCATTGCCTCAATTGCAAATTGGCGATACTAAAATTACGGTAGATAAAGATAAAGCTAAAGCTAAAAGCAGCGATCTTAAAATTAATTGGTATACGGCTTCTCCATTTTTGGAAGCTTTCCGTTCCCTCAATACCAATATTCGCTTACTCGGCTCAGACAGCCCGATTAATTCTTTAGTAATTAGTTCCTCAGTTCCCTCAGAAGGAAAATCGACTATTTCTTCGCATTTAGCTCAAGCTGCTGCTGCCATGGGACAGCGAGTGTTACTAATCGATGCAGATTTGCGCCGTCCGCAAGTACATCACTGGATCGGTTTAAAGAACGATCGAGGACTCAGTAATATTTTAGCTACTGGTTTGGATTTAGATGATGCGATTCAACAAGTACCTCAATGGGAAAATCTTTCCGTTTTAACGGCTGGAGATATTCCTCCCGATCCTACCAGATTGCTTTCTTCGAAACGAATGCAACTGTTGATGGAACAATTGAGCGATCGCGACTATGATTTAGTAATTTACGATACCCCTCCTATTCTCGGTTTTGCCGACGGTAGAATTTTAGCTAAATCTACTAACGGTGTAATTTTAGTAGCTAAGGTAGGAACTACCGATCGCGCTCTACTCAAACAAAACGTCGATACCCTAAAAATGTCCAACGTCGGCGTATTAGGTTTGGTTGTCAACGGAGTCAATCGTAATTCTGGCGGTTCTTACTATTACACTCATTATTATGCCCGTAGATAAGTTAGTATTTTCTCTGTCTTAATTGTGAATAACTCAACTATAATTTCTACTTTTGTCCTCACACTTTTGATGATGGTTGGGCTATTCTTTTTTATTCGCGCTTCTGTTAAAGAAAGAACCGAACAAATTAAGTTAATAGCCAACGAACCGATCGAAACTTTACTCGAAAAGTTAAAAACATATTTTGAAGAGCGCGCCTATCGACTAACTGAAGTCGAACCAATCGAAAATAGACTTGTTTTTCAAGGTTTTGTCAGCCCCAGTTTATTTTTAGCTGTTTTTCTCTCATTTTTGGCTGGAATTGGCTTTTTATGTTTGGCGCTGGTTTTATCTTTACTTTTTCCCAGTATCGGTAAGTTGTTTTTATTAGTGGTTTTACTATCACCAATAGCTGGCATCTTTTATTGGCAAAAAGCGGGACGTTTGGAAAAAGTTTCTTTAAAAGTAGAAAAACTTCAGCAAAAACAAGACGAGCCAAAGAATGACAATTGCGATCGTGAAGCGATTGCCATAACCGCCCATCGAGACGAACTAGCTCAACTCCAACAAGTTTTTTCTTCTGAAGTAGTCGTCTACGATAACTAATTCAATTCCTCACCGACTAGCAAAGGTGAAGAATGATAAATAAAAACTAATCCCCACTTCCAAACATTTGGAAGTGGGAATTGTTCTTGTTGTCTGTTTGGGAAATTTTCGATCGCATCGCTGTGTGCGGAGCGCAATCTCCCGAGAAACTTTCAACGAATACTCGCTGCTGCTACGGGGCTTCTATCTTTTATAATTAAGGATTGTAGGCTAGGAAAGAGAAAGTGATTCTCTTCCACATATTGAGCGCCAAACAGTCCTTTTTCTGCCCAGAAATATCGGTCGGTCGTGTGTTCGTTTCTTTTAACTACTAACAATGCCGGAGGTGCAATCCCCAATGAAGCAATAAACTTTCTTGCTGCTGTTACTGGCTTGTCCTCACCACTTTCTATACTGTATTGGGGTACTAATTCTAAAATTTTACGACCCTCTTGGCGACGACGACTTTTCCGCTTGCGTTTTCTTGCCAACCCAGTTACCTCCTGTTTTCTCTACTAGCTGTAATCGTAGTTACAAAAACCGAGCAAATTGTATCCTGTCAGGCAAAAAAAATCAATAGTTTTCGTGCCAGGGCGATCGCAGAGATGAAAAGCAGCAAGCAAGCCATTTACAACGTTAAAATAATCGCAATTTTCCTTTACAAAGCTTAAAAAAAAATTAATCTGTACAATTTGTAAATAGAGATAGTAGTTTAAACGAGTAATTTACTGTAAAAGTCAAGATCTGAGTTTGTTTGGCTGAAAAAAACTGTTCGATGTCTAATTCCGACTATATTTTTCCCACTGCTTCGGCAGAATTTATTGCCCTGTGTAAATCGCAAACTATCCTGTTAAATCAAGGATTGGGTGCTGTTTGGAGTGCTGTTTATTTAACCCAAGAGTCGGCAGAAGATCGACACAAACAATTAATTCCTGTAGTAAGCTACCCCAACCAAGGTAAATTTCTTCCGCAAGATATTCTTGAAACTAGATGGCTTGAAACCCAACAGCCGCGATTCCTTCCCAGTTTAAATTCTACAAATATGTTGGGTGAGGAAACTCAACCTAGACGTTTTGGAGAGGGAAAAAGAAAAAAAGAGAAAAAATCTTTGAGTACCAGACAACAGACTGTCTTGCCGTTAGTTTATCAAGATACGGTGATGGGTTTTTTAATTGCCATTCGCGAAGACAGACAGTGGAATCAAACCGAATTAGCACAAGTCGAACAAATCGCCAATACTCTAGCGATCGCCTGTTATTTAGATCGCCGTCAGTTATGGTACAAACAACAATTAGATCGACAGGAAAATTTACGTACCATCGAACACGATCGCCTCGATACATTTGTCCATCAACTTCGCAATCCCATAACCGCCTTGCGTACTTTTAGCAAGCTACTGCTCAAGAGGTTGCTACCAAGCGATCGCGATCGCTCTGTCGCTCAAGGTATTCTCAGAGAGAGCGATCGCGTTGAAGATTTGCTCAAGCAATTCAACGAAGAAATCGAATTGCGATCGCTCGAGCGATCGCCCCTCATCCTACCCGAAGCTAATTCTGTCTCTACATCTAACTTTCTTTTGCCAAGTTCTTTTTTTGAATCAGAATATTTATTAGTTGTCGAAGTATTATTGCCCTTATTACCTTCTTTTGAGGCGATCGCCCAAGAAAAGCAAATTGAGTTAATTTCTCAACTTCCTGCCAATTTAAGTGCAGTTCGAGCCAATGCCAAAGCACTACGCGAAATTTTCAGCAATTTAATCGACAATGCGATTAAATATACCCCACCAGGGGGCAGGGTTGAAATTATTGCTGGAATCGAATCCAATACCCCAACTGGAAATTATCAGGGTATTGCGATCGGTGATACGGGTTATGGCATTCCCCTTGAAGATCGACAACATTTATTCGAACGTCACTATCGAGGCGCACAAGCTGAAGGAGACATTCCTGGTACTGGTTTGGGACTAGCGATCGCCAAAGAATTACTTGAGAAAATGCAAGGAAAAATTGAAGTAATTAGTCCCGCTCGTTCTCAAAACGATTCTTCCTTACCCGGCACAACTTTTATCGTTTGGTTACCTATTTAGAAATAAAAAATTAGTTATCGCTCTTTCTTTCGAATGAGATAAAAAATCTATCTCATAATTCTTTCATTTTCTGCCGAGTCTGTAGTAGATTGATAAAAATGAGAAAATTATGAAAATCTCATCAATAAATGAAATTGAACAGTAGCGCTCGCGTCAAATGCAGAAAAAAACAGCAAAAACGGGCTGTAGTCCTAACAGTAATGTTGGGATTATGCCTGAGTGGTTGTAATTTGACAGCCGAACGCGATCGCGATCGACAAAAACAACTACAAGACAAAACTGAGGTAACAGGACAAGAAAAAAAAGTTATCTTAACCACTTTTACAGTCATTGCCGATATGGCGAAAAACGTGGCTGGAGATAAAGCAGTTGTCGAATCTATTACCAAATTAGGTTCGGAAATTCACGGTTACGAACCAACTCCTAGCGATTTAGTCAGGGCGCAAAAAGCCGATCTAATTTTAGATAACGGTTTAAATTTAGAACTTTGGGCGCAAAAATTTTATAACAGTGTTCCCAAAGTTGCTCATATTACGATCGCTGAGGGAATCAAACCAGTAGCTATTGCCGAAGATAGCTATCGAGGTAAACCAAATCCCCATGCTTGGATGTCGCCGCAAAACGCCCTGATTTACGTCGAAAATATTCGTAAAGCATTGGTCGATCTAGATCCAGCAAATAGCACAATTTATAACGCTAATGCCAAAGCATACAGCCAAAAGATTGAAGCAATAGATAAAAAACTGCGTCAGGCGATCGCCGCCGTACCCAAACAAAAGCGATTTATCGTTAGTTGCGAAGGTGCTTTTTCTTACCTCGCTCGCGATTACGATTTGCAAGAAGTTTATCTGTGGGCGGTAAACGCCGAACGTCAAGCTACTCCCAAACAAACAGAAAAAGTAATTAACACGGTTAGAGAAAATCAAATACCAGCCGTTTTTTGTGAAAGTACTGTCAATAATCAAACGCAGCTTCAGGTGGCTAGAGAAACAGGTGCGAACTTTGGTGGCATTTTCTTTGTCGATTCTCTTTCTCCTCCCGATGGTGCTGCACCGACTTATCTGGAGTTAATGGAACACAATGTGACGACTTTGATCGAGGGAATAGGGAGTAATGAGTAATGAGTAATGAGTAATGAGTAATGAGTAATGAGTAATGAGTAATGAGTAATAAACAATGAACAATTATATCGATATCGAAAACTTAACAGTTACCTATCACGGTAAAGTGGCTATACATGGCGTTTCTTTGCAACTGCAAGGGGGTTCGATCTGCGGCTTGGTGGGAATGAACGGTGCGGGAAAATCGACCTTGTTTAAAGCGATTATGGGCTTTGTCAAACCAACAACAGGAAGAGTTTTAGTTAACGGTTTGCCGATTAGACTCGTACAAAAGCAAAATTTAGTTGCTTATGTACCTCAGCTAGAAGAAGTAGATTGGAATTTTCCCGTCAGCGTTCGCGACGTTGTGATGATGGGACGATATGGATACATGAACATTCTCAGAATTCCTAGTTTTGAGGATCGCAGAATCGTCAAAGAAAGTTTAGAACGAGTACAAATGTGGGAGATGCAATCGCGCCAAATTGGGGAACTCTCTGGCGGACAAAAGAAACGTACTTTTTTTGCACGCGCATTGGCGCAACAAGGCAAAATTTTGCTACTAGACGAACCTTTTGCAGGGGTCGATATCAAAACGGAAAAAAGCATCATCGATCTTTTATTGGAATTGCGACAAATGGGTTATACCATCCTAATTTCCACTCACGATTTAGCTTCAATTACTACCTTCTGCGATCGCGTCATTTTAATTAATCGCACCGTTTTAGCTTATGGCGATACCTCTGAAGTCTTTACCGAAGAAAATCTTTCTCGTACTTTTGGAGGTTCTTTAAACGATCTATCCTTAAATAAAAGTTTATTAACGAGGAACAATCGGGAGGTTGCCTAGTGGCGATCTTAGAATGGTTTACCCAACCCTTGCAATATGAATTCATGGTTAAGGCAATTTGGGTAAGTGCAATGGTTGGATTGGTTTGTGCCGTTCTCTCTTGCTATATGACGCTAAAAGGTTGGGCGTTGATGGGCGATGCAGTTTCTCATGCTGTCCTCCCTGGAGTCGCGATCGCCTATCTTTTAAATATTCCTTTTACTGTGGGTGCATTTGTTTTCGGTGTAGGTTCGGTAGTAGCGATCGGTTTTATTAAAGCAAGCACCAGAATCAAAGAAGATACAGTTATCGGTGTGGTATTTACTGGCTTCTTTGCTTTTGGTTTGGTAATAATTTCCAAAGTTAGAAGTAGTGTCGATTTAACTCATATTTTATTTGGTAACGTTCTCGGAATTTCTCAATCGGACTTAATTCAAACAATAATTATCGTGGTTGTTACCTTAAGTGCGATCGCGATTTTACGTAAAGATTTATTATTGTTTTGCTTCGACCCCACTCACGCTCGTTCGATCGGTTTAAACACTGGAGCGCTATATTATATTTTGCTTTCTTTATTATCTCTAACGGCTGTAGCGGGATTGCAAACGGTAGGAATTATTCTAGTTGTAGCCATGTTAATAACGCCAGGTGCAACCGCCTATTTATTAACAGATCGCTTCGATCGCATGATGTTACTCGCGATCGCTTCTGGTGTATTTGCCAGCGTCATCGGAACTTATATTAGCTATCACTTCGATGCTTCTACGGGAGGCTGTATTGTCGTATTACAAACTTTACTATTTCTTACAGCAATGATTTTTGCTCCCAAACATGGATTATTAGCAAAGAATAGGGAGTAGGGAGTAGGGAGTAGGGAATAGTGTGCCGCGTAGCAAGTTATTACTTATTACTTATTACTTATTACTTATTAATTCTGCCCGATGCCCTATAAATTATCGACCTACTTTTTGAATTCTTTTCTCTTCCTACTTTTTATCTAGACCGAAATTCAACTACATTTTTTTTAATTAAAATATCGTAATGACTGAAAAAATCTTGTCCTAAAAGTCCTAAATCGAGTACGGAGGAAACCGCTACCATTACATCTCGACTTACTGCTCCTCCTGCCGAGACAGAATCAACGTAACCTTTGGGTACAGGAACATTATTATCGCTAGGAGTACTGACAATCATAATTCCTTGTGGCTCAAAATCAAGCTTTTTCGCCATGTCTTTGGTTATCACAATCGATGATGCACCAGTATCAAGCATCATCTCAAATTCGTAGGTGTTATTAAAAACTACATCAATTACAGGAATACCGTGTAGGCGGCGCTTGATTGGCACGGAAAAAACTCCTTCTTCCAAAATTTTTTGTTGGAGAGAACTTTTTTCCTGTCTGCTTACAGGACAAAGACTACTAATATTAACTGGTTGTCCTCGATCGTCGAGAAAAAAACAGCCATCTACTTCTTGAGCTTGTGTGACGGAGGCGATCGAGGTAACTCCTGTCAAGCAAACTAACGCACAGATTATGCGCTTCATACAATTGCTCCCGATCGAAAGTAAATTTTGAGGATTGATATTTACAAAGTTCCCCAAAAATACATCGAACTTTACATTTAGTGATAAAAATCACAAGAAAGCGGCGGTTCGCCCGTTCCCGAATGACGAAAAGAGAGCGTAACCGTGCGTAGTGTCAATCCTGTTTCCTATCTTGATGCCCGAACCACGAGCGATGACGATCGCCATACATTTTTTCGAGCAAGCCTTCGACATCATCCATGGTTTCATTCGTAGCAACCCAACCATTTTCTAAATCGGGAAAGTCGAGCTTGCAATTTTCACATTTTTTCCCATCATAGAAACGAATCGGACACCAAAATGATTCGACATTCCGCAACATTTCTGCGCCTAGCGAATATACTCCAGTCATCCAGTCGCAGTACAAACACCAAATCAAATCTTGTCCGACTAATCCTTGAAATTTGTGACGGCTGATATTGACCCAATCACTATGTTTGTAATTAGGAAATTCAAGCACCCAAACTAAAATTGGATAGACAAAAACTTCGGCAAAACGAATCACGAAAAAAACTGGTACTGCTAAAGTTGTTGCCCATAATGCTATGTTATTGCGCCACCAGCCAAAACGTTGATTCATAAAGCGATAAATTCGCGAACCTTTTTTGACCTCTTGACGATGAGCCAATTCGTGCATAAAACTCCAAATTTGCATTACCGTGATTTGAGCGATAATAGCCGCGACAATACCTAGCCATCCTGCGAGCAGTCCGCCAATTAACCAGGGAACACACAAAATGGTTGATATGATTAAGTCAAGCAAAGGAGCTTTAATAAATGCTTGGGAAATATTTTTGCCGCTCTCACCAAGTCGCGATAATAATGTCAGTCCTAAAATCAGAAGGGTTTCTAAACAAACAACAGCTAGAAAAGTAATTGTAAAGTCGTTCATTGTCATTAAAAAATTTAGATAAATTTAAAATTTGTGAGATTTTGCTCTAAATTAGATTGGCTATAATTTTGTTATCTAAAAAATTAATCTAGAACTAACAAAATCTTTAATGACTTTTAAGATTTGCTTGCTTTAAAAATAAGAAATCTAAAACCTATATTTTTAGATAAAAACGCCACAAGATTGCTGAAATTAAAGGTAAAGCAAGCTCTAGATTTTTTTTAGTCCAATAAGTAGAACCAATTTTAGACTGAATGGAGGCAATTTTTATGACTTCTGTTTCCAGCCTAGACGATTTTCAAAAGTATGTTCCTGTAGTTGGAAATATTAATAACAAAAGTCCATTCGCTTACCCTGGTAACTCGTAAAGCCCCTATTGTCGTCAATACCTTTCAACTGGTAGTGGCAGAAGCTTATATGAATGGACTACGCTAAATTCCTCCGCATGTGGAGGTTTTATTTGATTTGGTTTATCCGCAATTTTGCAAGTTGTGATGGTGAATATAACGGAAACGGTCAATACTTAATGGTGAAGGGTTGACAGGAGCTTTCGGTGCAGGGAAGCAGGGGAGAAATAATTACTTGTGACTTAATTCCTCATCCCTCTGCCCTCTGCTTTCATCCCTCGTCAGTCATCACTCTCAACCTGACAGTTCGATCGCCGCTGTCGTCTAGTTGTACCTCAATAACTTCGCTACTGAGAGATTCTAAAGAAGCAAGCATCGATCGCAGGTGAGGATTACTTGCCCCCGTATCGACGTAGAGGCGATCGGACAAGCTGCCAATTCGCTTCCAGGTTGTATAAAGTTTAGCTACCAGTTGTTCGAGGTTGATTGACTGTTTGACTAAGTCGGCAGCAGTGTTGAGGCAATCGAGGCGTAAGGCTTCTTCTAGTGCCATTTCTAGGTCGATGGGAGACTTTTTAAGGGTTTGTACCTGGGCGGCAGCATCGAGATATTTAGCCAAATTTCTGGCAGAGGAAGTTAAGTTTTTGACCGTATCGATATCGGGATTTTCTGCTATTTCCTTTTGAATCGGTTCGAGATGAGCGTTAGGTAGTTTTTCTAATTCTTTGACCAAAGGAGCGAGATGACGGGCAGGAAGTGCGCCTTCTTGAGCTTTTTCTTTGACTTCATCTGGCAGCAATTCCGAACTCATCGCCGTCCATTCATCGGTTAGTTGTTTGACTTCCCTGCGAGTAATGCGATCGCCTTTGGCAGCAGCTTCACCAACTAATTGTTGTACTTCTGGTGCGGCTTTAGCAGTTTCAACGAAGGCTCTTTTGCTGAAATTATTAATACTATCTGGATCGAGTTGTCCCTCTGCCAAAAGCGTATCGGCGCTATTGGCTAATTGAATTAATGCGTAAGCTTGCGATTTAGTAATTTCTCTTTCTTTTAGCCAATTGATAAAACCAGTTCCTCTACCATCACCGCCTTTTTTTTCGCGATCGCGTACTGCCCGTAAAATTCGACCCCGCCAAATATCGGTTTGCAAGTCGAAGCGATCGCAAATTTGCCAAATTTCATCTAATTGCTGTTGAAATTCGTGTTCTTGAATGCCCTCATCTTCTGGATCGGGAAGTTGAAAATTAAAATCGATCGGCGTTTCTAATGCTGCCGCTACATCATCGGTAGAGATAGAGTCGGTGGAGCTACTGTCTCGTTCGAACCCAGATTCTGAGGTGTTAGCAGTCTGTGCTGAAATTTCATCCATAGCAACATAAAAATTTGGGCATTAAAAATCATACTTTGTTGTTGCGCTTCAATGCTACTAATAAAAAAACAAGCGCGATCGGCACAAAAACAAAAAGTTATTTTAATCAAAATTGATAAATCTTATGCCACTTGTTTCATTGATAAGCAAAATCTTTAGGCTAGATGCGATCGCTTTTAAAATTTAAATATATTTTTCTTGTTTACATAGCTTAATCTACAAAAATTTTTAACGAAAAACTTGAGTTTAGGTCTATACTAAAAGATGTAGCTTTTGGGGGACAGTGTGTCTAAAATTAGCTTCAATTCCTGTAAACCCCTAATAAGTCATTAAAATTTTTAAATTATTGAAGATTTTGGTAGAGATTTAAAAGACGCTCGATTGACTAATTTTTTAGCGAGTGTAAATCGATTGTAAACAAGTGCTTGACAAATATGGTATTTTGCCCAGTGTTAGGTAGAGAGCGATCGAATTAAAAAGATACTTGATTCATTGTGTATTTGTATCGAAAAAAATTTGTTAAATAGCAGTTTTGCTCTCTCAACTCCGATGCAGCAGCAATCAAAATACAATGCGATCGCACTAAAAAAATATCTCTCAATCTTAAACTTGTATATTTCTATAAATTTCAATCAAGTCAACATCATTATTTAAATTGTCAGGATCGTTAGTAATATCTCTTCTACATAAATATTCTATTAAACCTTTACACCAACCACTGCAAGCTTTAGTATCTCCTGGTATGTATTCCCATTCATCAGGAACACGAGGGTCGTCATTATACCACCTAATAAAATCAAATAACTGTCGGTCTAATTCTTCATCTAACTGGGGATAAATACTTCTGACCAGATACAGAAAGTCTTTGGTCATTCCCAGTGTCCCATAATAATCCATTTCTGTTAAAGCAGCCCATAATCCTTGAGGAGAATATACTAAGACATTACAAAAACTTAGATCGACAAGTTTTTCTGCTCGCATTTTAAGAAAATATATCTCTTCCTTTAGCAAATCTTCAATGGGAAATTTAAAATTTAATGGAGTATTCGGCTCAACAACTTCATCGTAACCCACGAATGATAAGTAGATAAATTTGTCCCCCATTCGAGAAGAAGCGTTTATCAGTGCCTGTTGTAACTCCATTGGTTGGATATTATACCAACTAGAATCTTCAAAATAATAATTTGAGATGACCTTTAAGTAATCAAATCTTTGAGAAACAAATCTTTGATAGTATTCTCCTGTTTTCACAAGTGTTGTTAATCCTTTGTTAAAAAGTGGAGCAACTATTGAATCAAATTCTTCAGAAGAAATGATTTCCATAATTATTATTCTGATGTAAGCTCAGCACCGATAGCGAGTGGGTTAGTGACATACTCCTACACTGATGCTATCGCATACAGTGTAGGCTTCTCAGTGACTCCTGAAGAAAGCATAGGACGTTACCTGAGCTTTAAGAACGGGATGACCCACCGCCCTGTGTTTGATGTTAATGGCTGCATTAC
>JBOFLQ010000227.1:0-25385 GCA_051657945.1 Xenococcaceae cyanobacterium
CTTGTCTGTGCCATGCCTTCGATCGATTGCAATGCGACTAAAATTTCTTCGGATTGCTCGATCGCTTCGACTGATAGTTGTTGAACGGAAGCGTCTTTTTCAGAAGTGGTATTAGCTACTTGCGTTGCAGCAGTTTGTACTTGAGTTACAATCTTTCTTAAGTTTTCAATGGTGGCATTATAAGAGTCGGCGATCGTACCGATTTCATCTTCTAGTACTCTAGCGCGTACCGTTAAGTCGCCTCTACTGACTGGATCTACCTCCATCAGTAACTCTAACGCTCGTCTTTGCAAATTTTCCCGTTCTTGTCTTTCTTTTACTTCAGCTAATTTTTGTTGTTTCAAGAAGTTTTCTCTTTCTAGAGAATTGCTGACTTGGTTAACTACTTGCGATAAAAGTTCGATTTCTGCTGCTTGCCAAGTACGATGTGTCGAGCATTGATGGACGATTAGTAAACCAGCAAGTTGACCTTGTGCTTGTACGGGTGCGATGAGATTGGCTTTGACTTGCAAAACTTCAAGTTGTTTGAGTTGGTAGTCTGGCAAGCCTGCTTTGTAGATGTTTTCGATCGCCCGAACGCGTCCTTGTCTATAAAATTCTAAGTCTGCTTCGGGAAAAGCATTGTTAAATTCGGTATCTAACATTGTCATCCAGCCGTCGGCGATCGACTCAGTGATAATTTTGCCTTCAGAGTTTGAGCTATCTTTAAAGCTAAAATAAACAACGCGATCGGCTGCTAGCGCCAGTCTACTTTCATAGGTAGCCAGATTTAAAATTTCGTCTAAATTTGAAGCACTAACTAGTTTAATAATAATGTTTTTGACTATGCCCGCTCGTTCGGCAGCTAATTGTTGTTCGGTTAACAAGGTTTCTAGCTGACTGGCCATAGAGTTAATGTTAGAACCTAATTGAGCTAGTTCGTCTTCACCAGCAATTTCTAAACGCGTATCCAATAGTCCTCGACCAATTTTGTTAACCGCATCTGCTGCTTCTAAAACGGGACGAGTGGCGCGATCGGCAATAAAGACAGAAAGTGCGGCTACCGCAGCAGCAGCTACACCAGTACCTAATAAGAAGGTAATTAGTAGATTTTGTCTGGCAGCAAAAGCGATATGGGTGTCGATAGCAATAACACTCTGCCAACCCAAATCGGGCAAACCTTCTAATTGGGTAAAAGGTGAATAGGCGATTAATTGTTTGGCGTTGTCAAATTTATCGATACTTGTGGTGTAATTAGCTTTTCCAGTCTGTTTGATTGATGCTAGGTTAGGAAAGTCGGCATCGAGATTTCTGCCTACCTGTTCTTTTTCCGAAGCAGCAAACATTTTGCCTTCAGAGTCGGCAACGTGATATTCTTCACCGTTAACACCAAAGTTACTAATTACCGCTTCAAGATACTCTAGAGGCATCCGCGTCCGAACTACTCCAACGATTTGACCGCTAAAATAATCTTTAATTGGCGCGGCAAAGTGCATTACTTCTTTTCCAGTCGATTTAGAAATTTCTGGATTGGTTGCTACAGCTTGTCCTGTCTTTAATGCTTCTTGAAAATAAGGTCGATTGGCATGATTTCCTTTTAATTCACCTTTGGATTTGGCGATAAGATTCCCTTGGAGATCGAAAACGGCAATGCTATCGTAAACTCTGTATGCCTTAATATATTCATCTAAAATTTGGTTTTTCTCAGCAAAACTAACCGATGCTTGCAACTTGGAATTAGCAAACACAGCTTGTTTGGACAATACTTTAATGTCGCCAAAACGCTCTACTAAGAAACGACTAACTTTGTCTGACATCCCCACAGCGCGGGTTTGTTCGGCTTTTGATACTTGGTCGGTAATCGAGTTACTAGCTACTTGATAGGCAATCGCACCGATCGCTACTACAGGAATCGTTCCCAGCGCGATCGCTAAAACTGTTGTCTTGGTTTTTAAACTTAGATTTTGAAACCAGTTATTTTGTTGTAGAGAACGGACAGTCGAAATACGATCGGCTTCCTCAGAAATCGCGTTCTCCGTTTCATGCAAACTAGAAAGCAACCTCTGCGATTCGGTTTCTTCATTCATGTCGCGCTTATCATGGTTAGGAGGAATCTCAGTCATTTAATTAACCTCAAAAAGTTTAAATAAAAAGAAAAATAGGGGATAGGGGTTAGGGGATAGGGGTTAGGGGATAGGGGATAGGGAATAGGGAACAACAACAAACAGCCAATGAACAATGAACAATGAACAACTAACTGCTTTAATAACTTTGATTCAAAAAAAAAGATCGGCCTAGGATTTTGGCATACCAGCGATAATGGCATCGCCACTGAGTGTCAAAAATATTTCGCCATCCGACTTAACCCAATATCCATGTAAAAATGGTGCTAGTTCTGGCGTGATCACAGCACCGGGAGGAGATTGAATTAAATCTGGATCGCACCATTCAATGTCCTCAATTTGATTGACAATCAATCCGACATGTTGCCGTTGAATTCCTCTTGAGTCTGCTAGTTTTTGCGAACCCGATAAAACTAGAGCATTGTAATAAGAAAAATTCTTAATCTGCTGATGCCAGGGAGTCAATCCAACTAAATGTCCTAAATCCAACATCCACAGAATTTCGCCGCGCCAATTATAGACTCCCATCACCCAAGCTGGCATATGAGGAATCGGCACGATTTTACCCATAGGCAGTTTTAATACTTCCGTAAGCTGGGCGATCGGTAACATTACTTTTGTATCGGGTTCGAGATTAAACTTTAAAAATTGTTCTTGCGAACCGCGTTTTTGCTTGTCTGTTAGCGATAATAGGTAGTCTGGTTGTGGCAAAAAATCTGACACCATAGTTAGGTAAACTAAAAGTTAGAATTAATCGACCTGTGTTGCAAGAGTTTAGTTTTTAATCAGTTCTTTGGCAGTACGAACTAATTGTTCTTGGTCGATCGGTTTGGATATGTAGGCATCAGCACCTTGTTTCATACCCCAAAATTTATCCATTTCACTACCCTTGGTAGAGCAGAGGATAATGGGAATTGTACTAGTTTTTTCTTCGCCTTTTAACTCCCGACAAATTTCAAAACCACTACGTCCTGGTAAAACTACATCTAAAATAATTAGATCGGGCTTAGTGCTGTTGATTTTTTCGATCGCTTCTTCGCCACTAGTAGCAATAACAACGCTAATTCCTGCTTGTTGCAGACAGCTTTTAATAATTTCTCTTTCAGTAGAGGAGTCATCAACGATTAGAGCATTTCCCATTTCTTTTACCTTAGCTCGAATTGTATTTAGAACAGACACTTAACAGGATTCCCGAAATTGCCACCAAAATTACAGGTGCTTTGGAAAAACTTTAAGTTTCAATTTAGAGTATTTACTTAGTTTCAAACTTTTTGTCTGACATATTTGACGATCGTTTCGAGAACGATTTCTGGATCGACTGGTTTGCTGATAAATTCGGTCGAACCGATCATTTTCGCCCTAACGCGATCGATGATGCCGTCGTTACCAGTTAGGATAATAATTGGGGTTTGACGGAAAAAAGACAGTTTGCGTAACTGCGAACAGATTTCATAGCCATTGGTATTTGGCATGATCAAATCTAGAAAGATGATGTCTGGCTTGCGAGAGAGCAAAACGGCTAGTGCGCGCAGTCCATCGCTTTCTGAGACAAATTGATATCCACCCCCTGTAATAATTTTTTCCATTTGTTGACAGATAGTCGGACTATCATCAATACATGCAACCAATGTTCTTTGCGGAATTACCGATTTAGACAAAATCTCCGCTACTGGCGTAGACACTGGCGGCGGTATGTCTTCAATTTCTACTAATTGGACTAATCCCATTTGTATGTAGGGTAGTAGCGATCGAGTAACGGTAACCACATCTCGCTTCATGCGAACAGCTAAGTCACGTAAAGTTTGATTGCCGTCTAAAAGTTGCTTGAGATTTTGATATACTTTTTCATTAGTTCGTTTTTCCAGTTCTTCTGCTTGTTTGATTACTGGTGCTAAGTCGGGCGAGCGATCGGCAATTTTGGCATCTTGCCAGCCTTGATAGAGTCGATGGGCTTCACCAATGACTTGTTCGGCATCGATCAAGACAAGTCTTGTCGAAAGCAAGTTATCTTGAAGGATTTCACAGGTAACTTGCATTGCCTGAGTAACATCAAACATTATTTCAACAATAGATGCCTTAATCAGACTAGTTGCTTGTTCGCGGGTGATTTTTTGTTCGTCGATCCAAAGCGAGAGCAGTTTATATTCCCAAGATATCTTTGTTGATTGTTCGGCAGCAATGCTGGCTAATTCCGATCTAATTTCGGAAAATTGAGCAATCATCTGGGGACTGTATGCTGTCACATTTCTACGCCACCTTCTGACTGGATGAATCCCGCCAGTGGCATACATGATACGACCTAAATATAAATAAAACACCCAGGTGGTTCCCTTTGATGATGTCATCAAAAGTTGTCCACTGAAGCGAGCCTGCTTTAAGGATTCAAAAAACTCAGCCTGCTTGGTAGCAGTGAACTGCTGAATTTGAACGCGAGTATTATGAATCTTGTCTTTCGCAGTCATTTTTAACTTAGAAAATATGCTTAATCTTAGGATTCCCCAAATTTGTAGTTAATTAACATTTTGAAATTTAACTTTAGAAAGGGAGTAGGGGATAGGGGTTAGGGGTTAGGGGATAGGGGTTAGGGGATAGGGGTTAGGGGTTAGGGAATAGGGGATAGGGGTTAGGGGATAGGGAATAGGGAATAGGGAATAGGGAATAGGGAATAATAAATACTGGGCACGAGCGCACTTTTTACTCGGCACTGAAATCGAGATGCTGCTGAATAACTTTATAGCATTCTTCTAAGGTTGCTCTGGCTGTCATTGCTTCCACTAAAGCATCGTAAGATTTATTATATTTTTTGATTAAATTGCTTGCTTGTAGTTTTGCCCAGTTTTCTTTTTGAGAAAATTGTTGTTTGGGAATACCTGATGAATTTAAAATCGTTCTAAGTGTTTGCAAATCGTCTTGTGCGCCTTCGACGTTGCCATAGATTAAAGTTTCTGCTGCAATCCCTGCCATCCAAACAGTAGCTAGTCTTTCTACAATCAATGGCATTTCTTTGGGATCGATTTGCCGAGAAAAAACATCAGTATCAAAAATGACTCCTCCAAACCCCGCTTGTTTCTGTTTGAAAGCTTCCCAAGCTGTTAAGGTATAGCCCGCGATCGGAATACTGAGAAAATAAGCAGCAAGAAAATGTCCCGCTTCGTGATGAATTACTCTTTCGCGATGTTGCTTTGATGAAAATACATCCAGTAGCAGCGTTGCACCTCGGTTTTGCAAACTAAGTGTATCAATGGTAGCTAATCCCATAATTCCGAGAGTGGCGACGGCGGGAATTGTGGGCGAAATGTTCAAAATTGGGCCGAGAAGACAGGTAAGGGTCATAATAAAGACCCCGATCGCGATTAAATTTAAAGCTGTTTGCTGCATGTAACTTTTTTTAATTTGAGGGCTTAATATTATGTTACATACAGAAGTTCGAGCTTTTCAAAAAACCTGAGTCCACTCTTTGATTTCGTATTCTGTCCAAATTCCCTGCTGCCAATAAGGATCGGCTTCTACTAATTTTCTGACAGCGTCTTCACTGTCAACTTCATAGATAGCAAAAACTTTGGTGAGGTCTTTGGTAGGGCCAATAGTAAGCAATACACCACTATTTTTTTGAGCGCTAAGACCATCTAAATGCTCTTGACGATAGGGGGCGCGTTTTTCGAGGACATCCTCGCAATAGCTGCCCCACATTATAAATTTTGGCATAGGGATTAGGGAGTAATGAGTAATAAGTAATAAGTAATGAGTAAACAGCCACGCTTCAATGAAGTAATGAACAATGAACCAAGGTAATTTAACTTCTCGGAGTAACTTGAAATTGCTCGACTAAAGCATTTCTAATTTTTTGATGCACTGGTTCGACTTCTTCGTCGGTGAGGGTGCGATCGCTGGCTCGATATTTTAGACTGAAAGCTAAACTGTGCTGTCCTTCGGGAACGTTTGCACCCAGGTAGCGATCGAACATTTCTACTCGATCTAATAAAATACCTCCTGCACTTTTCATTGCCCGAATAATTTCAGCTACGGATATGCTGACTGGTGCAAAGAAAGCTAAGTCTCTGTTTGTACCTGGATAAGTAGAATAAACTTGGAATTTGGGAACGATTAAATCTTCTCGATCGAGCGCTGCTAGCAAAACATCGAAAGATAATTCAAAAACGTAAACTTCATCGGGAAAATCTTTTTGCTGTCTTAGTTCGGGGTGTAATTGTCCAAAAATTCCCAATCGCTGAGACTCAGTAGATTTTCGATCCCCCCTAACCCCCTTTTCAAAGGGTGGAATCCATAAAGAAGCTGTTCGCCCTGGGTGCAATCTGACATCTTCGTTGTCGCTTTGATATTCTACTGTCACGCCGAGATGTTTGAGGGCGCTTTCTAAAATTCCTTTTGCTTCGTACCAAGTCAGGGGAGATTCTTTACCGCTTCTAGTCCAAATACCGTAAGGTTGACGATCGCCGCCGAGAATTCCTGCGATCGCGTCTGCTTCTTCTATATCGTCTCCTTTTTTACGAAAAATACGACCGATTTCAAATGCATTTAGTGCGCCGTTTCCTTGAGATTGATTGTATTCAAATGCCTCAATCAAACCTGTCACTAAATCTTTTCGCAGCGCTGAATATTCAGCCAACAGAGGATTTGCGATCGTAACTTCTGCTAATTCTGGTTTGACTAGAGAATATTGGACGACTTCGGTTAAACCTGTCCCACAAAAAGCTTTTCTAATTTGATTGGTGACTATATATTCCTGCGAGAGATAACCAGCTTCGGTAATGTTGGGGAGAGTATTGCAAAAGCGATCGTAGCCGTAAAGACGTGCCACTTCTTCAATTAAGTCGATTTCTCGCTCTAAATCGCGATAGCGGTAGGGAGGGACGGTGACTTTCCAAACAGTTGGGGTATCTGTAATTTTTTCTAGCTGACATCCCAATGCAGTCAGAATTTTTTCGACTTCTTCTGCTTGAATGTTGTCAGTACCATCGCCGCGTTCGATCGAGCCTAAAATTTCGTTGAGACGTTGTAAACGCAGTTCGATCGAATTACGATGGTTAGAATCGGGACGAGCGTCGGCGATCGCGCTTGTAACAACCTTACCTTCAGCTAGTTCGACGATTAAAGCGATCGCTCTTTGATGGGCAAGATCTAATTCAACTAAATTAACACCTCGTTCGTAGCGAGTGGAGGCTTCTGTACGCAAACCTTGGGCGCGGGAAGAACGACGAATCGCTACGGGATCGAAGATAGCAGCTTCTAGAACGATACTGGTGGTATCTTCATAAACTTCTGTTTCTTCGCCACCCATTACCCCTGCTAGGGCAACTGGGCGATCGTTGGCGGTAATTAATAAATTGCGATCGACGAGGTTGCGAGTTTGTCCGTCTAGAGTTTGAAAGCTTTCGCCTTCAGTCGCAAAACGAACGCCAATGGTAAGACGATCGCTACCTGCTACGGTAATTAGGCGATCGCGATCGAAGGCGTGAAGGGGTTGACCCCATTCTATGAGTATATAATTAGTAATATCGACGACGTTGTTAATCGAGCGAATGCCAGCAGCTTGTAAGCGACTTTTGAGCCAATCGGGAGAAGGTGCTATTTTTAAGCTTTCTACCACAGTACCGATATAAATGGGACAAGCTCGATCGTCGCTAATATTTAAAGATAAAGCGTCGGTGCGATCGCCAATTTCTAACTTAGGAACTTGGGGAAGCTTGACAGATGCACCAGTAAGTGCTGCGACTTCTCTAGCTACACCCACCATACTCAAAGCATCGGCGCGGTTGGCGGTAGCTGTTAAATCGAGAATGACATCGTCTAAACCCAGCAGAGGACGGACATCTTCGCCCGTTTTTACTTTATCCTCTGGAAAAATGTAAATGCCTTCGGAGTCTTTTTCTAAGCCCAATTCAGCGAGAGAACAAATCATTCCCTCTGAAGAAACACCGCGCAACTTAGTTCGCTTTAATTTGAGGTCGATCGCGGGCAAATAAGTTCCTATTGTAGCTACGGGAACGTAAATATCGGCGCGAACGTTGGACGCACCGCAAACAATATTGAGGGGGGCTTCACCACCGACATCCACTTGACAAACGCTAAGTTTATCGGCATTGGGATGGGGTTGGCGATCGATAACTTTACCTATGACTACGCCATCAGCAAATGTACCTAAGTCTTCAATGCTTTCTACTTCAAATCCTGCTATGGTTAGCGTTCTCGCTAACTCTTCAGGGCGATCGCCAATCGCTACTAATTCATTGAGCCACTTTAACGAGATCCGCATCTACTTTCTGTTTTTAGCTATCAGCTTGAATATTTTAACTCGATTCTAGACCGAGGACGGCAAGAGAATTAAGTCGATTTTTGTTGGTAGCGATCGAAAGAATACCTAATTGACTGCTTAAATAAATTTTGACTCAGTAAAAACTACTAAGTATTTTTAATTAAAAATCCACCTCGCTCGTATCATTAAAACTTCCAACAATCTTCGAGTTAAATGCTGACATTATATAGTTTATGGTCAATAATAAAATTACTTATTGTTCGCTAATCATTTTAATTGTTTAACAAAAAGTAGAAATTTATTAAAGCGATCGAATTAGACAAAAATTCGAGTTGACTCGGTCAAATTTTCAAATAATTTTGGGTAACAACAGAGATTAAGCCATATTGGTAAAACTTAATGAGTTATTGTCTGAATCCACAATGTCCCAAACCAGTTAATCCACCCGGCAGCAAAGTTTGCCAAGCTTGTGGCAGTAGTTTATTGCTACGCAATCGCTACCTGTTGGTAAAAGGATTGGGAAAAGGAGGTTTTGGGGCAACTTTTCTAGCTGCCGATCTTTCACTTCCAGGAAAACCTCTTTGCGTCATCAAACAATTGCGCCCCGCTACGGACAATCCTCAGTTTTTTTCGATGGCAAAAGAGTTGTTTGAGAGAGAAGCGGAAACATTAGGAAAAATTGGCAATCACCCTCAAATCCCACGACTGTTAGACTACTTTGAAAATTCCAAACAATTTTATTTGATTCAAGAATTCGTCAAAGGCGATAATCTTCAACAAGAAATTAAAAAACAAGGCCCTTTGAGCGAGTCAAAAGTCAGACAAGTAGTTCAAGAAATTTCAATTATTCTTAGAGACATTCACATTCAAAAAGTCATTCACCGCGATATCAAACCAGCTAATATTATTCGTCGCGAAATAGATAATAAACTGGTATTGATTGATTTTGGCGTTGTCAAAAACCAAGTTAATACAGTAGGCTCTCAAAAAAATACCGAACAAACAACCCTGACAGCATTTGCCGTCGGTACGCCCGGTTTCGCTCCGCCAGAGCAGTTGGCAATGCGTCCCGTTTATGCTAGCGATATTTATGCGCTTGGCATTACTAGTATCTATTTACTGACAGGTAAAGCGCCAAAAAACCTAGATTGCGATCCAATCACTGGAGAAATGAACTGGCGCAAATACGTCAGCATTAGCGACAACTTTGCCAATATTTTGAGCAAAATGTTGGAAGTTTCCGTCAAACATCGCTACAAAACAGCCGAAGAAGTTCTCAAAGAACTCGATCTCGAATCTCATTTAGGTTCTTTATCGCAAGGAATGGTTTCCAAACCCACCAGCGACAAATCAAAAGAAACGGGGGGCAATCGATTCGATCGCGCCGATGATATGCCAGCATCGACAGCAATGTCGAAATTAGCGATGAGCATTCGCGCTAATCGCGATCGTAAAAATCCATCGATGACGACTATTTTTAATTCGCCAAAAACCCAAATTCAAAACGCCAACACCACCATACATAACAAAGCCAAAGAAGGAAAAAAACTAGATTCTTCGACTCTACTCAATCTTTACAATCAAGGTAGACGAAACTTTAACGAAAAAGATTTAAATTTGTTGACATTAGAAAAAGCTGATTTGTCTGGCGCTAATTTTAATCTCTCAAAAATGATTAAAATTAACCTTCAAGAAGCGAATTTATCGGGCGCTAACTTGGGTGGCGCTAATTTGCGTCAGGCGATTTTACGTAAGACAAATTTTGGTAGAGCTTATTTAAACGAAGCTAATTTAGAAGATGCCGATCTTCGCGGTGCCGATCTCAGTTTTGCCAATCTCCAAAATACTAATTTGAAGGGAGCTAACCTTTGTGGTGCTAACCTCACTGGCGCAAATGTAACCGAGGCACAGATCGAGGAAGCTAAAACCAATTGGATGACCATTCTTCCTAAAGGCAAAAAAGGTTTTTGGTAACGATCGCAGCAGAAAAGAAGTTTACCATTCCGATCGCACTACTATAAAAGCCAAGTAGACGATCTCGTCAACGGCTAATTTATTCGTGATGCTGAGAACATGAATTTAGATCGTGCTTCTGTTAAGCGATCGCAACAGACTCCTTCTTCATGACACTAATTTTTTTCTCCCAATTTTATGACGTAGCCTGCACTAGCTTTTAACCATCATCTTCACCCCACCAGAGGGAGTAAAAGTAATACCACGACGCACGGTTTTAAGGGGACGCTTATCGAGTAATTCTAATTTCACTTTAGATAAAATAGTTGCTAATACTACTTTCATTTCAAATAAAGCAAAAGCATAACCCAAACAACGACGATTTCCACCACCAAAAGGTAGATATTCGTAAGGAGAAAATTGTTTTTCTAGAAATCTTTCTGGTTTAAATTTTTTCGGTTCGGGATAGATATCTTCTCGTTGATGAGTTAAATAAATCGAAGGAAATAAAGAAGTGCCAGCTTCAAAGGTATATCCCATTATCTCAAAAGGTTTTTTTAACTGACGACCGACGAAAGCAACTACGGGATGAAGTCTGAGAGTTTCCGAAACGACAGCATTAAGATAGGGTAATTTATTAATAGTATTAAAATCTAAATTATCATCTAGAGAATTCAATTCCAACTTTAATTTTTCACCCACTTCTGGAAGATAATGAATCCAATAAAAAGCCCAAGCTAAACTATTAGCCGTAGTTTCATGACCAGCAAACAACATCGTCATTAACTCATCTCTTATTTCCTCATCACTCATGGGTTTACCATCTTCATAACGAGCAGCCAGCATTAAACTAAGAATATCTTCCCCGAGAAAATCTGGCTCGTTTCTGCGGCGATCGATCTCTGTATTTAAAATTTCATGAATAATCCGCTTTTGTCTGACAAATTGTCCCCAAGGACTCCAAGCACCCAAATCTTTTTGTAGTAAAGGAAAAAAGAGCAAACTAGATTTTAGAGGAGAATTAAAAATATCCAACCATTCAATCAAAACTTGTCTGAGGCGATCGAATCTTTCCCCTTTATCCAAACCAAAAATAGTTTCTAAAATAACCCGCAAAGAAATTTTTTGGGTATAGTCGCGAATAGAAAAAGGTTTACCTACTTCCCATCGAGAAATAACTTTTTTAGTAATATCGAAGATCGTCTCGCCATAACTTTTCATTCTCTCACCATGAAAAGGAGGCATTAACAATTTGCGATGTCTTTGGTGTTGAACTCCAGACAATGCCACTAAAGATTTATCACCTAATAATACTCTGACAGCTAGAGAAGTTTGTTTTCCCACTTCAAACAAATTGGGATCGGCGGTAAAAACTTTTTCGATCGCCTTGGGGTCATTAAAAATAACAAAGGGCGGAAATGAAAACGATTTAGGAGTATAAAAAATATCTCCATATTTTTGATGATATCTTTCTAACACTCCAAACTGATCGAACATTACTTGAAATGTTTGGATAAAAGTAGGGACTCTACATATATTGGGTAATTTGGATTTGTTTTGAGATGAAATTATGGTAGTCATAGTAAATTACGATTATCTATAAATTTGTAAGTGAGAAATTTGCATAGCTACTCACCTATAAGGATAGAAAATCAATAGTTTACTGTCTTGCAGATTCAACCGATTTTTTGTAAGTTTTGGTTATTTAAAACTCAATAAAGAGCGAAGGTTATAAGTTTTTTAGCTACTTGCCTCTTGCAGGTAAACTTCCTCATAAGGCTGCAAAATAACCCAACCGTTGCCCTGAAACTTTAATTGAATAGCTTCTCCACTACCGCGACCTAAAAAAGTACCCAAAGTAAAGTTTGTCACAATTTCAGGTTGAAGCGAGCCAGACCAAGCTACAGTTGCATTAGGATCTGAAAATACGGGCGTATCGGGTTTAACTCCTAATGCTAATGGCTCGTAATGTGTTGAGATCGCAACCATTCCCGTACCTGACAAACGGATGTTGAATAGTCCACCAGCTAGCATACCTGCAACACGCCGCATTAGCTTTATCTCCCACTTAATAGTGTCTTCCATTGCTAACACGTCGTTACCATTGACAAAAATTGTTTCATTATTAAGATTCAAAATATGGATACGCTTGCCTCTGTCAGCTAAATAAACTCGTCCCATGCCATCCATTTTCATGAGGGACATTCCTTCACCTGACACCATCTTCTTCATCAAATTTCCTAGCCCATGTTCGAGGATACCTTCACGCTTGAACGTTACATTACCCAAGTATCCAATCATCGCTCCCACTTTCGTCCAAATTCTGCCGTTTAATTTCACTTCAAGCAGGTGTGGGCTTTCTAGTTCAAATTTACCTTGCCCGCGCTCTTTCTGTGATGTGGCGTTGAGGAATTCATCGATCGAATACTGAGACATAGTAAATCACCGTGTGAAAGGCTAAAGCTTTATCAAATATATCAATTTCTTCTTTTTTGTATTTTGTGGCGATCGAAAACTTGGATTCTATTTGAGTGTTGCTCGATAATAACTTTCAACTTCTACGGCTGAGGTAGAAAAATTATTGTTGACTAAATTGTTTTGGCGTTACCCCAACCAAACGCTTAAAATGTAAATTCAAATGACTTTGATTGGCAAAACCAACAATTTGAGCAATATCAGCAATAGAATTTTTTCCTTGTAATAATAAATATTTAGCTCGATCGACCCTAATTTTAATTACATATTGATGGGGAGTTAAACCAGTCGATAGTTTGAATAGTAAAGAAAAATAATGAGGACTTATTTGAACTAGCTCGGCTAATTCAAGTAAACTTAAATCGCGATTTAAATGCGTATAAATATAATCGATTACTTGTTGTAATTTACGTTGTCCTAAACCTTTTTCATATTCTTGCCAAACAGGTTTATTTGTCGAATAATTTTGGCTTAAATGAACGAATAAAGCATTTGCCATTGTCTCGACATAAAGACGATTATCGACATTATTTTCTAAAACTTGTTTGAGTGCCAATCCCATTTGCAGAATTAAAGGATCGGAAATTCCCATTTGAGGAATTGGGTTAAATTGAATCGATTCGTCTACTACGCGGGGAAAAATTTGAGGGTGAAATCCCAATAAAATAAATTCACTGCTTCCTTTCCAACTAGCTTTAACACCCGCCATCGCTGGAATCAAAATTATATCTCCCGTTTTTACAGAATGCTTGTAGATGCGCCCATCTAAAGTTCGTTCTGCCAATCCTTCGGCTTCAACTTTAGTAAAAATAGCGATGCTATGTCCAGCAGCAGCAACCTCTTTATGTTCTCCATCCGGTTGATAGTGATATTCCAAAAAAAGATTTTCCCAACCTGCTTTGACGCTAGAAAGAATGGGAGGACAGGGTAAAATCGACGCTGTTGTATTTGCTGTAGCGCGATCGATAAATATTGGTTGTCGATTGTTTTTTTGCATTCGCCCAATCTAACTAACACAATGTTTTTCGCATTTTTTCGATCGTTTTTAAAATCTCTTCTCTATTTTTTTTCGATTGCATCCACTTTGGTAAACGAGAAAATAAACTGCTATTCGACCATCCATATAATTCATGATGTCTTTGTTCTCTAAGTTTAGCCGAAACAAATCTCTCAATAAAATCTAAATGTTCTAAGTTATACGCCCATAAAATTCGATCCCAGCATGAAGCCTGAAGCCACAAATGATAACGCATATAATAATCGTACTTAGCAGCACCACATGAGATACATGAAAATTTTGCTTTTACATTGGCAAATAACACTAAATATTCAGGGTTAGCTGGCACGATTGTCGCACAAGAATTACAACGCGGACAACGCACTAAGAATTTATTTCTAAATTCAGTAATCGATTGTCTTTGCTCATCTTGAAATCTATTCATAAATTTCATCTACAAGATAAGGATTCGATCGAGAATCAGAGAAAATACTAGAGAAAGACAAAATCAAACTAGTTGTGTTTGCTGTAGCGCGATCGATAAATAGTAACTCTCGATTGTTTTTTTGCATCGAGCGATATGGCAAAATGAAAAACGTTTCTAAAAATTTTGTTAACACTAAATTGTAAAGTGATTAATAGTTAGCGATCGCGATCGCCAAAAAACCAAAAAAGTCTCAAAAAAAAAACGAATTATGACCCTAGCAATGCAAGCTCCTCCCAAAACTCGTCGCGTCGTCTTTCCTTTCACGGCGATCGTCGGTCAAGATGAAATGAAACTATCTTTACTACTCAATGTCATCGATCCAAAAATTGGCGGAGTGATGATTATGGGCGATCGCGGTACTGGTAAATCGACAACTATTCGTGCTTTAGCAGATTTATTACCAGAAATTGACGTAGTTGATGGCGATCCCTTTAACTCCGATCCTAACGATCCCGACTTGATGAGCGATCGCGTTAAAGAACAACTCGAACAACAAAGAGCGATCGCAATTGCCAAGAAAAAAGTACCGATGGTAGATTTACCTCTCGGTGCGACAGAAGATCGAGTTTGCGGCACGATCGACATCGAAAAAGCACTTTCAGAAGGTGTAAAAGCTTTCGAACCCGGATTGCTCGCTAAAGCCAATCGCGGTATTCTTTACGTAGACGAGGTCAATTTGCTTGATGACCACTTAGTAGACGTTCTTCTCGATTCGGCTGCTAGCGGCTGGAATACTGTGGAAAGAGAGGGCATTTCCATTCGCCACCCCGCCCGTTTTGTTTTAGTTGGTTCGGGCAACCCAGAAGAAGGTGAATTGCGTCCCCAATTGCTCGATCGCTTTGGTATGCACGCAGAAATTCACACGGTTAAAGAACCAGCCTTAAGAGTAGAAATCGTCGAACAAAGAGCTGAGTTCGATCGAGATTCGGAACAATTCCTTGAAAAATATCAAATCGAACAAGAAGCACTGCAAAAGAAATTAGTTGGCGCTCAAAAATTACTATCATCAGTAACGCTTACCAAAGATTTAAAAATAAAAATTTCTGAAGTATGTTCCGAACTCGATGTCGATGGTTTGCGCGGTGATATTGTTACTAATAGAGCAGCTCAAGCTTTAGCTGCCTATGAAGGACGTACTGAGGTGACAGTAGACGATATTCGTCGCGTCATTACTCTGTGCTTGCGTCACCGACTTCGTAAAGATCCCCTCGAATCGATCGATTCTGGTTACAAAGTCGAAAAAACTTTTGGTCGAGTGTTTGGATTAGAAGTCTCTGAATAAAAAGAATACAATAGAAATCGATCGACCAACTATCTTAGACGGGGAATCTGAATTCTCAATTGTTTGAATTACACTTAGAATTTAGTATTCTCCAACTATCTGATTGCCAATGACGAATGGAAAAAAAGATCTCGGAGAACCTCTAATCGAATTGAAAGGAGCTTGTAAATCCTTCGGCAATAATGTTATTCTCGACGGTGTTGACTTGCAAATTTATCGAGGCGATGCACTTGTGGCGATCGGTCCTTCGGGAACTGGCAAATCAACAATTCTAAGAATAATTGCTGGCTTGCTTACCCTCGATGCAGGGGAAGTATATATCAAAGGAAAACTCAGACGCGGTTCGATCGAAGATGGCGAAGATCCCTTGGTAGTAAGTATGGTTTTTCAGCAATCCGCTTTATTTGACTCACTAACAGTAGAGGAGAATGTCGGTTTTATTCTCTACCAACACTCAAAGCTACCCCGTCACAAAATTAGGGATTTGGTACAAGAAAAATTAGAAATGGTCGGTTTGGCGGGAACAGGCGATAGCTATCCAGCTCAATTGTCGGGAGGTATGCGTAAACGAGTTAGTTTTGCTCGTGCGATTATGTCCAATCCAGACAATCCTCAAGATAAGCCCGAAGTAATTCTTTACGACGAACCAACCGCAGGATTAGATCCGATCGCCTCAACAGTTATTGAAGACTTAGTACGCGAATTACAATGCACTGCTAGAGACTGTGGTACTTATGTTATGGTAAGCCACCAAGACAGTACCATTCGACGTACTGGCGATCGAGTTGTATTCTTGTATGGTGGCAAAATTCAATGGCAAGGTACAGTTGACGAGATTGACACTACAGATCACCCAATGGTCAGACAATTTTTTAGCGCTAGCGTTAATGGTCCAATTCACATTATAGATTAAGCATTTTAATACTTAGTTATCAATGGTTCATAGTTCATGGTTGATGGTTCATCGCTGCAACGGGCATTGCTGGACACCTCCCACACCTAAGGCACGGATAGCGAGGTTTCCTCGCTATACAAAAAGCCGTTGCCGTCCCACACTCTAACCCCTAGCCCCTATTCCCAAGGCACGATCGGCTGAGGTTTCCTCAGATTATTAGTGCCGTTATTCCCTGTTCCCTACTCCCTATTCCCTTTTTCAAAATGTTACAATCGCGGACACTTAGAGAAGGTTCTGTTGGCTTACTAGTCCTATTAGGATTGGGTGTGTTTGGTACTATAGCCCTTTGGTTGCGCGGAATCAATTTTGGCACGAGCAGCTATAAAATTATTGCCGAGTTTGACGAAGTGAACGGTATGCAAGTAGGCGAATCAGTTCGTTATCGCGGCTTGAAAGTGGGCAAAGTTAAGGACATAAAACCAGGCGCTAACGGAATTGATGTTATTATCGAAATTGCTTCTTCGGAACTAGTTATACCCAAACAAGTGACGCTACAGGCAAATAGTTCGGGATTAATTGGCGAAAAATCCATCGATATCAACCCAGAAGAAAAATTACCCAAAAACGCCCAAGCATTTAGTCCGATCGAAAACTGTAATCCCAATGCAATCGTTTGCGATGGCGATCGCATCAAAGGTGAACCTGGAATTACCATCGACGATCTACTACCGATTATGGCGCGTCTTTCTACTCTCTATACCAGTCCAGAATTCTATAAAAATCTCAACACGACTCTCAAAAATACTGGCGTTGCTGCTGATGAATTTGCTCAATTGAGTCGAAATACATCTAGCTTGATGAAAGATGCTCGCTCTGAAATTGCTACTTTTAGAAATACTGCTAATGCAGTTACTAAATTAGCAAATACTAGTTCTGCTCAACTAACTACAACGGCAGCAAAATATAACACTACTGCTGACAAAATTAACGAACTGACTACTAATGTCAATCAATTAGTCGCACAAAATCGAACTAGTTTGAACAAAACTTTAGCCAATATTGGCACTACTAGCGACCAACTACAAACATTGTTAGTTAGCTTAAATACTACTGTTGGTAAAGTAAATTCTTCGATCGATGCTACAGATACGAAAAAGCTGGTAAAAAATCTAGAAACTTTAACTGATAATGCAGCAGTAGCTTCTAAAAATTTACGAGATATTTCTACCAATCTCAACAATCCTCAGAACGTAACCGTTCTGCAACAAACTCTCGACTCGGCGCGAGTTACTTTTGAAAACGCTCAGAAAATTACTTCAGATTTAGATGATTTAACTGGAGATCCTGCTTTTCGTGATAATGTCCGTAATTTGGTGAACGGATTGGGAAATTTAGTATCTTCCACCGAGCAATTGCAACAAGAAATGCAAACAGCTAAAGTTTTAGAACCAGTTTCAAGCAATCTCAAACAACAAATTAAAAGGCAATCGCAGCCAAAAACTATAATCCCAAATCTTTTCAATAAACAAAAATTAGCCGATCGCGATTATTTTTTAGATATTAAAGCACCTGCGATCGCTTCGGGTTTTAAATTGTCAAGCGATCTTAAGTAATACTATGTTCGTCCAACTACTCATAATGTAGGGACGTTCCATGGAACAAGCCAGTTGTTTTTTTGAGGAAACCTCAAAAAAAGTTTGGCGTAGTCCCTATAAGATTAAAATCGTATTTTTCGCCGTTACTCCATCCATAGTTGAGAAAAACGTTCGACCGTCCAGCCAACAAGATCTGACACCTGCCCGTCACCAATTTCGACAATCCTCTTTTTACCGTCTCTACGCTCTATTACATCTACAGAAAAAAATTGACTTTCAATTCGTTTAGCACAATCTTCAACAATCTCTGGAATTTTTTCATTTGGTAAAGCAGCAAAAGGTTTGCTATGTAAGATGAAATAACGCCTCTCGGTGTCAGACACAAAATCTTCAACCCGCCGCACACAAATACCTCCTTCAATGCTGCCTCGAAACTTCTTCATTTGAGTAACTACTTCTCCAATTTTTGAAGGTCGATCGATTATCGAACCGACTGAGGTTTTGAGAGATTTAACGTAATCTTTAATAAAAAATCTGCTCCAACCAAGCTCATTCAATTCACTTTCTAAGTCATCATCGACAGAGTAAAATTTAGTTTCTGGAGTTAAATCGGCGATCGAAGCGTACCAATTCGGTAGATAGTGCGTGGCTAAATACTCGGCTTTAGAAGTTAAGACTCTTGCACCCGTACTTTCTACGATACCAACCAATAGTTCGTAATCTGATGGCGACAGCATCCAACCTCGATAAACTACTGTCGAATCTGGATCGGGAACTGGAATAATTTTTGACGATCGAGATCCTAGCGACTCCAAAGAAATAATAGATGCTGCAAAACCTGCATTTTTCAAACAAGTAAATTGTTCTTGGTATGCTGTATCTACTTTTTTTGGATTTAAGTAATCGCTAGGAAAAAGAAATCTCACAATACTACACTTATTGTCAAAAACAAATAACTATCAATTTTTCTCTTGCTCTACAAACTCGATCTGTTATCTATCGCATATAGCGAGGATCGTTCCAACTATAACTAAGTTGAGAAGAAAGTCGATCCATTTCTTCTTGAGTTAGTTCGCGATTGGCTAGTTGGACTAACAATGGTTTAATTAGTTTGACTAAATGATGCCAAGAAAATTCGCGGTGGGGTAAGAAATCAGCTAATTCTTGCAGCGCATTTCTTGCGTCGATAATATCGCTATCTTCAGAATCGACAATTAAAGGTTTAGAAGTTCTTAATACATCTCTTTGGATCGCGGCAAAAGATTGTTTGACCGATTCGGTAATTTGCTTTTGAAATTCGTTTCTTCCTCTTACTTTTTGTCTTGCTAATCCTTCTTCGCAAGAAGCATATAAAGGGGGTAAACGATTGAGTGCGTAAGTTGCTACTTCAACTCTATTGATATATTTACTGAGATGTTCGGGAAGGCGCTGAATTTGCTTGCTAATTTCTTCAGCAACCAATAATTCCATCGCGTTTTTGTAAGTTTGATTGGTTTTTTCTGTAATCATTTTCCCAGTTTCGCTCGTGTTAAGAAGCTAGAAAATATAGTTAATTCAGTTATAGGCAATAAATTTGATTTTGACCTCGTCAATCTTGCGAAAATAAGTTAATTTCATCTAAAATTTACGTAAAAACTCTTACAGTTAAGATTAGCTTTAAAATCGAAGTGAAAATTTATAAGTAAGTACAACTAGTGCTAATTCGATCTGAGTTTTAAATTACGATCGGGATTGCGAATAGATAAGTAAAACTTTTCATTTAACTTGAATCGCTTTTAATATTTCAATACCTTTGGCAGCTTTACACAACTTTATCTAAAAAAAATTTAACGCAAAAATTTGGTTTAGAGGCTATTATAGGAAAAAGGGTTTGAGGGGACAGTGTGTCTAAAATTTGCCCCAAGCTACGTGAACGCCCGATCGCTTCGTAAATTATTGAATTTTTTAGCAAATTATTGAGAATCAAAAAAGGCTCTCGATCGATTATTTTTTAGATGATTGTAAATCGATTGTAAAAAGTATTTGACAAATAGCTAATATAATGAATTTGCAATTATCTAATTCCTAATCCCTCATCCCTAACCCCTCTTTCTCGTGTGATGCGATAATATTCTGTCGGTCTGTATAGGAAAACTAACGATGCGATTGTCGAAGATGCTGTTTGTCACGTTACGCGAAAATCCAGCCGAGGCAGAAATTCCCAGTCACAAACTTTTGTTGCGGGCGGGTTATATTCGTCGGATTGGTAGCGGTATTTATGCTTATTTACCTTTGATGTGGCGCGTACTCAAAAAAGTTTCGCAAATTGTCAGAGAAGAAATGGATGCAACGGGCGCTCAAGAATGTTTGCTACCGCAGTTGCAACCTGCCGAACTGTGGCGAGAATCTGGGCGTTGGGATACATATACAAAGGCAGAGGGAATTATGTTTTCTCTGGTCGATCGACAAGAGCGAGAAATGGGATTGGGGCCGACTCATGAGGAAGTAATCACTACGATCGCCAAAGATACGATTCGTTCTTATCGTCAGCTACCTTTACACTTGTATCAAATTCAGACCAAGTTTCGTGATGAAATTCGCCCTCGTTTTGGTTTGATGCGAGGAAGGGAATTTATCATGAAGGATGGCTATTCGTTCCATATCGATGAAGAAAGTCTCAAAGAAACTTATCGAGATATGGATCGAGCCTATCGTAATATGTTAACTCGTTGTGGTTTGAGATATCGGGCTGTTGAAGCCGATTCGGGCGCGATCGGCGGTTCTGGTTCGCAAGAGTTTATGGTGTTGGCAGATGCTGGCGAAGACGAAATTCTCTACACTGAAGATGGAAAGTATGCCGCCAACGTAGAAAAAGCAGTATCTCTTCCCCCCGATCGCGTTGCTTCTAACTTTACCAGTTACGAAAAAGTAGAAACTCCAGGAACTGAGACGATCGAAAAACTATGCCAATTTTTAAAATGTTCTCCTACAGCAATCGTTAAAAACGTTCTCTACGAAGCAGTTTACGACAGTGGCATAACTGTGTTGGTACTGGTAAATATTCGAGGCGATCGCGATGTCAATGAAGTGAAATTGCAAAACGAATTGGTTAAATTAGCCGATCGATATAAGGCTAAAACAGTAATCGCGTTGAGAGTACCAGATGCAAACGCACAAGCAAAATGGGCAGCAAAACCTTTACCTCTGGGTTATATTGCTCCCAATCTAGAAGATAGTTATATTAAATCTGACAAAGAATTTGCTGCTAAATTTGTTCGTTTTGTCGATCGAGGTGTCGTAGAGTTAGAAAATTTTGTCACGGGTGCGAATGAATCTGGTTTTCACGTTGTCGGGGCGAACTGGGGTAAAGAATTGGAGTTACCAGAGTTAGTAGTAGACATTCAAAAAGCAGTTAAAGGCGATCGCGCCATTCACGACCCCAGTCAAGTTTTAAATACTGCTAGAGGGATTGAAGTCGGTCATATTTTTCAATTGGGAACTGAGTATTCTCAAGCAATGGGCGCAAATTATACCAGTGAGTCGGGGGAAGAAGTGCCTTTGTGGATGGGTTGTTATGGTGTGGGGGTATCTCGCATGGCACAAGCCGCCGTAGAACAATCTTACGATGAAAATGGCATTATTTGGCCTGTGGCGATCGCGCCCTATCATGCCATAGTCGTTATTCCCAATACTTCCGATACTCAGCAAGTAGAAGTTGCCGAAAAGCTCTATCAAGATTTAAATCAAGCGGGAGTAGAAACTCTTTTAGACGATCGTAACGAACGGGCTGGCGTTAAGTTTAAAGATGCTGAATTAATTGGCATTCCCTATCGCATTGTTACGGGGCGATCGCTAGCTAATGGCAAAGTAGAAGTAGTTACCAGGGCAACTAAAGAGTCTCAAGAAATTGGGCTTGAAGTTGTTGTGTCTACTATTAAACAATGGATGCAAGCAGCGATCGATTAAACGAAAACAAAAATAATAAGCAGGGCAGTGCCATGACAATCGACATGGCGATCGGGCTTGACTATTCGGAGGTTTCCGTTTCCTCCGAATTCAGCCACAGGCTTCTTCGCCATCTATGTTTGTTGTGTCTGTCCTAATTAACAATCATTTTTTTGACAGATGTTGATGAATATTCATTGTTTTATGGATTGTCAACACAATTACGTATCTCTAGTTATTAGTTGCCATTCTTCTGTAACGCCTAAAATTTTGCTGTTGTTTAAATTTAATTCTCGATCGAGAGTTGATTCTACTAATAAATAAATATTTTTCTCCTTTAACCAAATATTTTTTAAATCTTCTTTTGAAGTAGAAATAACCAGGCGATCGCTATAAAAGTTTAGAGAAGGACGATTATAAGGATAAGAAGTATAAATAATTTGTTTGGGCAAAGTTTGTTTTTGTAATAATTCTGCTACTGGTTTGACTGGATAGGCTTCAGCCAATTCCCAAACCCAGTTATTTGTCTTAAAAAAGAATAATAAACCTAGATATAAACCAGCGATCGCGATAATAATAAAGTAACGATTATTTTTTAACAAAAATATAGTATTTACGGTCATAGTCAAAGCAACTATGACTAAAGTTATTTGTATATCTAATTCAGAAGTTGGACTAAAAAAGCCATAATAAATACTCGCAGCAAAACTAATTACAGCGATCGAACCAAATAAAATAGCCCAGATTCGAGGATAAATAAAATTATGCGATTGCACATGAAGATCGAAATATGCCCCGATCGCGATCGCCATGGCTGGATAAACTGGCAAAACATACCAAGGTAATTTAGTCGTCATCAGAGAAATTGCTAAAAAATAAACCCCACTCCAAACTAAAATGAGTTTTGCCCAACTAAAGTTGCGATTGCGCCAAGCCAACACAAAAGCGCCTGGAACAAACATTAACCACGGCATCGTATATTTAAAAATTTCCAATAAATAAAACCAAGGCGCGCCAGTTTTTTTATCTACCGATACCCAAACCCGACTGAATGTTTGATCGACTAGATTGGTGTTAATAAATTCTCCGCCGTAGTGAAGATATTGAAGACCATACCAGAGTAAAACGGGCGTAAGACCGATCGACATCGCCAGCCAAAACGAGCGATCGGCGAGCATTTTTGGACTATCCCAAACTAAAAACAAGATGGCGATCGCTGCTAATAATAACCCCATCATAATGCCTTTAGTCAGGCAAATTAACGTTAGTCCGATACTTATTCCTCCTAAAGCAAATCGATCCCGACGCGATCGCAAAACGGCTAAAATTAATACTAGAAAAAAAGAAATTAACGCTCCATCTAACATTGCCAAACGACCGTGACGAACAACTGGCAATAAGGTTAAATAAACAAAAGCACTCAAGTGAGCAGTACTTTTTTGAGGAAATAATTCTCGACAAATTAGATAGATTAATGGAACAGATCCAGCCGTTAGCATTGCTACTGGAAAGCGCGTACTCCACTCGCTAATACCAAATAAATGATAGGAAACAGCTATTAGTGAATGTATTAGTGGCGGTTTATTAAAATAAGATTTTCCCCCCAAAGTAGGAAAAAGCCAATTAAGAGAATCTGGACTAGAACGCCAAATTTCTTTAGCTACTTGAGCGATCGTTCCTTCATCCCAATCCCGTATTGGTAAATTACCTAAATTAAAACCAAATAAAAGTATTGCAGCTAAAAAAAGTCCGATAACCCAGATCCATTCGCGATCGCTAAGATGTCGTTCGATCTTTGACTTAGCGATCGCATAAATTGAAATTTGATGGCGCATCAACAACTAACTATAAGTAAAATAATTATAGTCCTCTAAGCTTTGTTAAAATTCTAAGTCCAGAACAACCTCAGCAATTAAGAATTTATCTTAGATGTTGGCAAAGATGAGGAGCATTTTTACCGGACTCAAAATGAAATATTTCATTCTAAAATTTCTGCGGCGGCACGAAGGCGATCGGCTGGCACCGAGTTGAGAAGCCCACGGTATAATGCGACGTGAGGAGCATTTACCGTTGGGAGAAGTCACAACTATAAAAGCAGAAGGTTTAAGAAAAAATTAAAATTATTTAGTTTCTTCAATCTCAAACTTTGTTTACACCCTATGGCGATCGCGCGCGCGATCTTCCGAAGGAAGTGCTACGCAATCGTGGATTTACTTTTCAATTATAAAATCCTTGGCACTTAAGCTAGTAACCCCATTTAAAATCACAAATTGTTTTCCCGAACCCAAACCAGGACTAGAACCATTTTGGTTGTAGAAGAGATGTTTACTAGCAACACTGTAAACAATAAATGCTTTACTGGTAGCTACTGCGCGATCGTCAGCTACAACAGCAAACTCACTCCTCTCACTAAAATCATCACCAGCTAAACTTTTAAGTGCGGTAAAAATATTTTTTGACAGAACAATTCGATCGATACCGCTTGTAAAGTCAGTAATTGTATCTAAATCCAAAGCCCTATCTGTATCATCGTTTTTATAAATAAAGCGATCGCCACCTTTACCACCAGCGATCGTGTCATTGCCAGAGTTACTATTTATAGTATCGTCACCAGCTTTACCATCAAGAATATTATTACCCCTGTTACCGACAATATTATTGTTAAGACTATTGCCGATACCTCTAATGTTTCCCCTTTCTTCTAATCCTAGATTTTCGGTATTATCGCTTAGAGTATAAGAAACAACAGAAGTAACAAAATCTATACCTTCATTTATTTTCTCAATGATGAGATCGTTAATATTATCGACAATATAAAAATCATCATCAACACCACCAATAAGAGTATCTACTCCCTCGCCACCAACAAGATAATCTCTTCCACCTCCACCATTAAGAATATTATTACCACTGTTACCTTCTAGTTGATTGTGAACATAATTACCTGTAGCGTTAATAGGAGCATTGCCAGTAAGAGTAATATTTTCTAAATTAGGACTAGTAGCTAGAGTATAAGTAGCACTTGAAGCAACAGTATCCATTCCTTCATTGTCATTTTCAGTAATTGTATCGGTAGTTGTATCCACTATATAGACATCATCTCCATTACCACCAGCGAGATTATCTATACCATCACCACCATCAAGAGCATCATGTCCCTCTCCGCCATTAAGATTATTATTGGCACTGTTTCCTTTAATTACGTTGGCAAACTCATTACCTGTAGCGTTAATCGCATTATTGCCAGTAAGAACGAGATTTTCTAAGTTAGAATTAGCAACTAAAGAATAATCAACACTAGAAATAACAGTATCGCTATCTTCAATATCTTCTATATTCTTGTCAGTATTTTGGGCATTTTCGGTAATAACATCGGAAATCGTATCGACAATATAAAAATC
>JBOFLQ010000228.1:0-27187 GCA_051657945.1 Xenococcaceae cyanobacterium
TTCCCTATTCCCTAATTCTGCTCGACTATAATCACAGTAACGTTATCCGAACCACCAGCTTTTTTAGCTGCTTCTACGAGTTCGATCGCTGCTTCTTCACAGGTTTCGCTTTCACCCAGAAAAGTATCGATCAGATCGTCGGCGACTTCTTCGGTTAAGCCATCACTACAGAGAACAAAGCGATCGCCAGATTGAATGTCTATTTCTTGGAAATCGACACCTAAAAGTTCTTTGCGTCCCAAACATTGAGACAATACGTGTCTCCAAGGATGAACTTTTGCCTGTTCTTTATTAATCTCTCCCGATCGCAGTGCCAATCCTACCCAGGTATGATCTTCTGTAATTTGCTCGAGTTTTGATTCTCTCAGACGATAGAGACGAGAATCGCCGATATGAGCGCAACAAACTCGTTCGCGAAACATCAAAATCACTACTGTCGTACCCATATCGGCACGTTCTGGGTGAGCGCTTTGATCTTCTAAGATACTTTGATTGGCAAGATCGATCGCCTCTTGCAACAAAAATTGAGAAGATTGGTCTGACTCCCAATTTTCTTCTAAATAGGATTGAATTTGTTTGGTGGCTATTTGGGATGCTTCTTGTCCGCCTGCATGTCCTCCCATGCCGTCAGCGACGATAAAAAAGCGTCCTTTGGGATCGTCGATGTAATAACTGTCTTGATTGACCGATCGCACCAGTCCCGTGTCAGTAAGTCCCCAAAAGCGACGTTCCATAAACAAAAAATTCAAGAAATTAACAAAAGATTAAAACATTCTATCCGAGCGTTCGATCCGCCTAAAAACCTTAAAAGCGGCGAAGGCAGGTATCATTGCTATTAAAGCAATAACAGCCGCAATTGTCACTTTGTTTGTAACAAATAATATGGTCGCTGCGATAAAAAATGTACAAAATATTAATGTGTAATTAGTTCCTAATTGAATCGCTCCCAGACGGCGCAATGCTCTTTCGGATTCAGTAGAGCGAACCCGCACCCTAAGATCGCCCCTTTCTAACTTATCTATAGTATCCTCAATTCGTCGAGGAAGTCCGAGGGCGCTACTACTGACTTGAATTGCTTGTCTTCCCAGTTCGTCTAAAATTGTGTTGCTGTTTGTGCCGTTACTACTAGTCATAAGCTGTAAAGCGAATGGTTGGGCGACTTCCATAAAATTAAATTCCGGGTCTAAACCTTTACCCACTCCTTCTAGTGTAGAGAATGCTCTCATGACAAAAGTAAAGGTAGCGGGAAAGCGGAATGGTTGGTCGTAAGCGATTTCGTATAGATCTTCGCCGATCGCCGTCATGGACTGATCTTCAAAGGGTTTATCCATGAAGTGATCCAACATGTACTGAATCGATCGCCTGACGGGAGAAAGATCTTCGCTAGGGGCTAAAGCACCTAGTTCGATTAAAGATTTGACGACGCGATCGGCGTTTTTATCGGCAACGCCGTAAAGGGTATTCATCAAACCTTCGCGGACATTGCTTTTAATTTTGCCCATCATGCCGAAATCATAAAAAATCAATGCCCCTTCAGAATTAACTGCTAAATTACCTGGATGGGGATCGGCATGAAAAAAGCCATCATTGAGCAGTTGCTGCAAATAAGCTTTTGCTCCTAGTCTAGCTAAAACTTTCCGGTCTAATCCAGCCGCTTCTATGGCTTCGTAGTGGCTAATTTTAATGCCTGGTAAATATTCTAAAGCTAGAACTCTAGGGGAAGAGTAGCGCCAGTAAACGCGAGGTACACTTACCCAACTTTCACCTCGAAAATTACGGCGGAAAGTATCGGCATTGCGTCCTTCATTAAGATAATCTGTTTCTTCCCAAAGAATGCGACAGCACTCTTCGTAAATACCAGACCAATCTCTACCTTTACCCCAACGGGGATGATTTTGGAAGTATAAGGCAATGCGTTTGAGAATTGATAGATCGATTGTAAATAATTGTTTTAGTCCCGGTCTTTGGACTTTAACGACTACTTCTTCACCGTTATGCAGTTGTGCTTTGTGAACTTGCCCCAAGCTGGCAGCAGCTAGAGGAATTGGATCGAAACTGCGAAATAGCTCGGAAATCGGTTTATTTAAGTCATTTTCGATAATTTCTACCGATTGCTCGTAACTAAAGGCTGGTACGCGATCTTGCAGTTTGGATAGTTCTTCTACGTATTCAGCAGAAAATAAATCGGCACGAGTAGAAAATAATTGACCTACTTTAATAAAGGTAGGGCCTAACTCCAGTAAACTTTGGCGAATCCAAGCTGCTTGCGATTTACGCCTAAGAGCCTGTTTTTCTTCGCTATAGTTACCAAAATAAGTCCATTTTTTGCCATTGCTCCACAATTTGTAGAGTAGAGTCAACACAAAAACCCAAATATCAAAGCGTCGGCGCGCTCTAGAGTAGTTTTTGCGATTCCAACGGTAGTTATTTTTAACAGCTTCCAACTTAGCTACAGAGGTTGTAGACACAGATTTAGGACTTGATGGCGAGGAATTTTGAGAATTGTAAGAGACAGCAGACACTCGATTTTTTAAGTTAGTTTTTATTAAAGATTTTTTCTGACGGCTCTATAAGGATTTTGACAAATAAATGAGCTGTTGTGTATCCAACTTTCACAAATTAGCGCACCTTTGTTGGCTCGACTACATTTAAAATCCAATTAATTGACATCAGAACGATAGCTTTTTAACTCCGATCGCAAACGAGCGATTTCTGCTCTAAGTTCGTCGATCGTCTCTTGTAAGTCTACAGGAGACTGTCTCCCCGTTGCACCTACGGAAATCGTACTAGTTTGACTTTCTTTAGCTGCTTCTCGTTCTGCTCTGGCGCGTACTTCTTCGGTAAATTGTCTTAAATTTTCTCTTGCTTCAGCGTCGAATTTACCTAGTTCGCTGAGGGCGTTGGTGAGAGAATCTTCAACTCTTTCTTTGAGAACTTCCGCTACGGCTCGACCCAAAAAAAAGGCTTGAATTACTGGATTATTCATAGGATTTATACTTATTGGCTTTATCTATGAAATTATATCTTGCTTACAGGAGTAGGGGATAGGGAATAGGGAATAGGGAATAGGGAATAGGGAATAGGGAATAGGGGATAGCAAAGAACTGGTTGAAAGCTAAATGCCGATCGCGTTTGTGCTAATTATTTTGCATTAACAACTATTTGTCGCCCTTGGGGAGAAAGCGCGTATCCTAAAAAAGATTTAACTTGTGGACTAGCTGGTTGTTTGTAGGCATAGTATAAAGTTCTTTGATAGGGATAGTTGGGAGATTCTGGTGTCAAACCATCAATGGCGACTGTTCTAACCGTTCTCTGATTGGCTATTTGGGCGTAAGTTGCATAACCGATGCCATCATTTCCTAAAAGTCTTAGTAGGGGCGTGGTAGCATCTTCCTGCATTACGGTAAAATTAGGCGAGGTAGCAAAGTTATTTCCTTTTAATACTGTTTGCTTGAAAACTTGATAAGTACCACTAATTGCAGGTCGATTGATAACGCGAATAGTTGTTGAGTCTCCTCCTAATGCCGACCAATTATTAATTTGTCCCAGAAAAATATCTTCTACTTGTTGTGAAGTTAACCCTCTACGGAAAGGATTGTTAGTACCGACAACTAGGGCGATCGAATCAGACGCGATCGCGACTGCTGCTAAACCTTTTCCTCGTTCTTGGGCGTTGAGAGGACGAGAAATGGCTGCTACATCTACTTTACCCTGCAAAAGGTCTTGAATGCCTCGATCTGTACCACCTGCGTTGGTAATGACTGTAGCGCCTGGAAATTTCTGCTCGAAGCTATTTTTGAGAATTTTATTAAGGACTACCATACTTGTAGAACCATTAATTCTGACCGTGGTTCGATCGGGAACGTTAGTCGGAGGAGCAAAATCAGTCTTGTTGGTTGTAGAGTTTTGTGGATTTGTCGGTTCGCTATTATTGGCAGACTGTTGTGAATTGTCTTTGGATGGCAAACTACCTGAATTACTGTTAAATTTGCCACTAAACCACCAAAAACCACCGCCAAGAATAATTCCTGTAATTAGGAGTGCTAGCAGTAAAGGTATGGTTTCATTTTTCTGAGACATGGAATTTCTCTGCTCGATCGCTTTTACAAGCACTATTTAAATCTGGATTGATAGCGATCGCCATTTCTATTTTACCCTGTTTGAATTGTTGCTAAATTCAGGCAATATCGTTCGGAATATTGTCGTTTTTAGATTGAATATATTCATCCAATTGTTGCAATCTCTCCTGAATAATTTCATGAATGCGATCTGTGCGAATTTCCGTACCTGCATTTAAATTACCAGGGGTGTCTAAAAAAATAATGCTGTCTAATTCTGATATTGCTAGTATTTGAAACAAAATATTCGTTACTGATAAAGGCGCAGCAAAAATACTGACATCCGAACTACCTTGAAAACTAGCAGCATCTTTAACTGTTGAAAAAGCGTAAATTACTTTTTTTTGTTGTTCTGGCTGTTGCGTGTTGCCTATAGTCGTTAAAATCCAGTCTTGGTCTAAGTTTTGTAAAATAAAGTATTCTTGATGTTTTAGTTGTTCTGCAAATAGCTTGAGTATGGGTGCAATTCCTTGTTGCATTACCACGGGGGCAATACCATATCGATCGGACTCTTCAATTAGTTCTTGGAGTTGTTTGTCTAGGTTCATGGGTGCAGATAACACAGTCCAATATTGACTATGCTACTCAATTAATGGCGCGATCGCATCAGATCGCGACGGCGGCTAAACACAATAATCTATCAATCATAAATCAAAAGGCGGACGGGTATCGCGATCGACCACAGACTTAGAATCGGTGATGAGGATAGCTGCTTTAATTGAAATTCGCTTCTGTCGTTTCTGATTCGGTTTCTGCGATCGGACTGACTTTAGCGCGATAAAGAAGCGAGTCTCCCTGGCGATAGCCAACATAACGAACTTTAACTAACTCTCCAGGTTCGACATTTCCTTCCATTAATTCATGCAACTGAGGATCGAAAGGAATTTCTGCGCCGACAGTACAAATTGTTTCAACTTGCCATTGAGCGATCAAGTTTTCGACGGGTTGAACTAATTTTAATAATCTTTCTGCTGGTAATTGCGGATTTCTCTGTACGGCAGCTTCGGCTGTCGGCCATTGTAGCAACCAAGATTCTAAAATGTGGAGGCTCGATCGCTGAAATTCTTCACTTAAAGCAATTCGTTGTTCTTCTAGTTGAACCTGCAGTCTTTGATATTCTTGTTGCAGAGTAGTTAATTTATTTGTTGTTTCGTTATCTGTTGGTTGTGATGACGCATTTTCAGGAAGTGATAATTCATCTGAAAATGTATTAACTAGGCGATCGAGCGAAATTTGCAAAGTGGTGGCAATTTTGATTAAAGTTTCCAGTGACATCTTCTCAATCAAACCATTTTGCAAGCGAAATAGTTGCAGTTGAGAAATACCCGCGCTTTGACTGAACTTTTCTAGATTGGGAATTTGGACTTGTTGCATCAGTTGTTGTAAGCTTTGCTGATTTTTAAGATAAGAAGCAGACTGGCTCATAAACTATTGCTCGGTTGTTAGAGTAGTTTACTACTCATCATAATATCGGCGCGTATCGCGATCTCTTTAAAAAATTATATTTTTAACGCAACAGTTTTTAAAGTGAACTCATAACGACTACGGCACTCTGGATTGCGAAGGTGCGATTTTTGAAGGCAGGGATTCCGTAGGCGAATCCGTGCCTCTCCAATCTAGACTGTTAATTTATAGATTCATGCAATTACTCTTTTTAATTTGTAGATCGCTTTTTGAAAATTACGATTAGTTTTTGCCAACAAATTAGGATTTTTTAAGTGTTTTGGTTTTTGGTCGGGGTTTTTAAGAAAACGATAGTATAAAAAGATATCTTTGTAGCGAATATCGACATCTTCTCCCCGACACAAACGAGCAAAATCGGCAGAAGAATAGTTCATGTAATGAAGACGATGAATTGGTTTTAATCCTTGTTCGTTGTAGAGTACGTTGTCAATATTAATAAAAGGATCGGCATCGGCACAATTACCAGTTCGTTCTTGTGGGTTGGAACTGAGAGTATAGTTAAATAAGGGTCGATCGCATCTAAGTGTCATGTAATTAAACAAATAAACATCGTCCCACCAACCATGTCCGTTAATCCAGTCAACTTCTTTTTGGTTAATTAAAAGTTGTTCGAGATTGGCTAATTCTTCAGAAGCAAAAAAACCTTTTTTAGAAGCAAAAAAACTACCACAATGAAGTTTGGAAATGATTTGATTCTCTCGATATTTTCTTGTTGCTTCAATAAGAGAAATATTTAAAGCTGCAACAGAGTTTGATTTGCGATGCTCCCAATCATCAAAAATAAAATCATAGTCATCTAATTTAGTAAACACTCGCTCGAGAGATTTCATTGCTAAACTATCGGCATCGTAGAAAACAAAGCGATCGAACGCACCATCAAAACTAGCAAATTTTCTTTGTAATTTACCTTTGTACCATCTCGGACGCGATGTTTTTGGTTCGCTATTTCTAGAATGAGCCGTCCAAACTTTGTCAGCAAAATTATCCCAACGTTGCAGCGATTCTCGGTTATCAAATAGAGTTAAATTCGAGCGCTTATTGATTTCTTTGCTAACTCGATCGAGGCGATCGTCATAGGGAATGATACAAATCGGAATTTCTGGACTAATATTGACTTCAATACTGTTAACTAAAGCAATTAATTGGTCGTATACTACATCGTTTGCTAGGGTGTAAATTCCCACAGAAGTCATACAGTTAAATCCTCAAAAAAATAATGCCGTTCGCTCTGTTTGCAAGTGAATGAATTTGCCCATTGTTGGTAAGTATATGCCGAGAAAACTATTAATACTTTAAAAATTTGATTGAGTCGATCGATAAAGTTTGTATTATTTGTAAAGTAATGCTTGGATTTAAGTTAAAAAAGTGTATTCCATAACCAACGAATTATTACAATTGTCAAGAAAGTAAATCCAATTATTATTGCTGTTAAAAGAATAATTAAACCAATTAAAAATAGGCGATCGCTGGAACGATTATGTTGGGTTAGGTGCAAATGCTTTTCTAATAAAGCAATATTTCTGACATTAGCCTTCCAACCAACATCGAAGAGATCGCCTAAGACTGGCACGATACCAATTATTGAATCAAATATAATATTTCTCACCATTTGTCCGACAACTTTTCGGGGTATTCCCATTCGCGCAGCTTCGATGATAATATAAGCTCCCAATGCTCCCGTTAGGGTATCGCCTCCACCTGGGAGTAATCCTAAAATGGGGTCTATTCCGACTCGATATCCTGTTCCTGGAATAGGGATAGCGTTGTCGAGTAACTGAGACAAACGACGGAGACGATTGACTTTAGTAATATGAGGTAATTGTTCTAGTTGTGGCATAAAAAGAAAGATCGCGCACATCTACGCCCGCTTTTTGTTTGATTTTGGTATTTATAGTCTAACTACTCGATCGAAAGTAGCGGCATTTTTTCAAGCTGCTTTTTGCTACTTGTTCTTTTTTTGACAATTTGTATTTTTAACCGTTTATTTTAGCTCTAATTACGGTCTTAATGTCTTAAAAATATTGACTTTTAAAGCTATACAAGTAACTAATGAATTATCGATATTCCTAGTAATAATTTAATCGACAATCGATCGACCAAGAGCATAATTAATCTTGAAAATTACTAACATAAAAGTAAATAATTCCAACTCAATTAACTTAAGCGATCGCAGACACCAACAAACAAAATCGAACCCCTGTCTCAGTTAAAGTTTAGTAATTTCATAGTACGATCGCAGAATATGAAGCCATAAAAGCATCGCAGATGATACGATTACATTTGCCGAGCTAGAAGAAATTATGGCAGAAACTCTATTATTTAATGCACTACGCGAAGCGACCGATGAAGAAATGGCTCGCGATAAGACTGTATTCGTCCTTGGTGAAGATGTCGGTCACTACGGCGGCTCTTATAAGGTTACCAAAGATCTTTACAAAAAATACGGCGACTTAAGAGTATTAGACACGCCGATCGCAGAAAATAGCTTTTCTGGTTTAGCGGTAGGGGCGGCGATGACTGGTTTGCGTCCGATTATTGAAGGAATGAATATGGGGTTTCTCCTCCTCGCCTTCAACCAAATTGCCAACAATGCAGGTATGCTGCGCTATACTTCTGGTGGTAATTTTAAAATACCAATGGTAATTCGTGGCCCAGGTGGCGTTGGCAGCCAACTAGGTGCAGAACACTCCCAAAGGCTAGAAGCTTATTTTCATGCCGTTCCTGGCTTAAAAATCGTCGCTTGTTCGACTCCTTATAATGCTAAAGGTTTACTCAAAGCAGCGATTCGAGACGACAACCCCGTCCTCTTTTTCGAACACGTCTTACTTTACAATCGCAAAGAAGATTTACCAGAGGGAGAATACGTATTACCTTTAGATAAAGCCGAAACGGTGCGATCGGGCAAAGACGTAACCATTTTGACTTATTCGCGGATGCGCTACCATTGCATTCAAGCAGTAAAACAAATCGAAAAACTCGGTTACGACCCCGAAATCATCGATTTAATTTCACTAAAACCCTTTGACATGAAGACGATCGGTGATTCAGTTCGCAAAACCCACAAAGTCATCATCGTCGAAGAATGTATGAAAACTGGCGGTATTGGTGCGGAATTAGTAGCTTTAATTAACGAGCAATTGTTTGACGAATTAGATGCACCAGTAATTAGATTATCTTCTCAAGATATTCCCACACCTTACAACGGAACATTAGAAAGACTGACGATCGTTCAACCAGAAAAAATTGTTGAAGCCGTGCAGAAAATTATGACCTTACAAGTTTAAAAAAGGTCAATTTTCAAAAACAGGTTGCAAGGCGATCGATTTATTTTCTATCTGCAACCTGTGACTTGTTGTCAAAATTGTCAGCAATCGCAATCGCAAGTTATCGATCTACTTGCTTAGTAGAGAAAAACTTTGTCAAGATCGATCGCAATCGAGCGCCAAAAAATTGAATTAATGCAATCAATTAATATTTTTAACGAGGTTTCTCCCCAACTCGCCGATCGGTTGAGGGCAATGCCAAAAGCAGAAATTCACGTTCATATTGAAGGTGCTACCAGCGCAGAAACATATTATCAAATCGCGCAAAAAAACAAAATCGATTTACCTGTTTCATCTCTAGAAGAATGGCAATCTTTTTTTCAATTTCGTAACTTCGCCCATTTTATTGAAGTTTACGTATTTTTTAACCGAAAAATTTGATGAAGAAGATATTTTAGACGCGATCGCTACAGGAATTCGATTGGGTGAAAACAAATATGGCACTCAAATAAAATTAATTCCAGACATTTCTCGCGAAATTCCCGACTCGCAAACAAGAGTATTAGAATTCGTACTCAAAGGCAAACAACGAGGATTATTTATCGGTATCGGTTTGGGCGGAATTGAAAATGGTTTTCCTCCAGAATTATTTATCGATACCTTCGCGATCGCACGCCAACAAGGATTAAAAGTTGTCGCCCATGCGGGAGAAGTCGAAGGCGCAACCAGTATTTGGGGCGCGATCGAACAGCTTAACGCCCAACGGATCGGACACGGAATTAGATGTCTAGACGATCCAAAATTAGTTGAATTTCTCAAACAAAATCAAATTCCCGTTGAAGTTTCTCCCCAAAGTAACTATTGTCTGGGAATTATCGATGGCGATCGACCCCATCCCATTCGTCAAATGATCGATCGCGGCGTTTTCTGCACCCTCAACTCTGACGATCCTGCCATGTTTTCTACCAACCTCAACAATGAATATTTGACACTTGCAAGACAAGGTTTCACTTGGGAAGAACTTTGGCAACTCAATCTCAATACACTAGAAGCAACTTTTTTACCCGAATCAGAAAAAGCAAATTATCGCGATCGCTGGCATAATTTTTTCAACACTCAAATCAATCCCTAATTGAAAAATTTCAAGTAATGAAATATCATGAGAGATTGTGTGTCCAAATCTATCTGCTCGGATCGGGTTAAGGCATAACAAAAGCTGAAGAAATTTATTTACTAAAAAATTTGCTTCAGCTACCTGTACGGCAACTTAATTAAAAAAATTCATGAGTTACGCAATTATTGAAACTGGCGGCAAGCAAATTCGCGTCGAACCAGGTCGTTTTTACGACGTAGAACTTATCCACGAAGATCCAGACGCAACCTATATAATTGACAAAGTTTTACTAGTCAACCACGAAGACCAAGTTACTGTCGGTCAACCTTTGGTTGAGGGCGCTACTGTAGAAACTACGGTAATGAAGCACTGGCGCGCACCTAAAGTAATAGTTTATAAGATGCAGCCCAAGAAGAAAACTCGCAAAAAACGCGGTCATCGTCAAGAAATTACCCGTTTAATGGTTAACTCCATTAGTTTACAAGGTGCTGTCGTCGCTGCTAAATCCGAATAAATATAGAATTAACTAAGTTTATAACTCAGCAAAGATAAGGAGATAGGAATGGCTCATAAGAAAGGTACTGGTAGTACAAGAAACGGACGCGACTCAAACGCCAAAAGACTAGGCGTAAAACGTTATGGCGGTCAAGTAGTTCGAGCTGGCAACATTTTAGTACGTCAGCGCGGTACTAAATTCCACCCTGGAAACAATGTCGGTTGCGGTAGCGATTATACTTTGTTTGCCTTAGTTGATGGTGTAGTTACCTTCGAATATAGAACCAAAGGTCGTCAAAAAATCAGCGTTTATCCCGTTACTGCATAATTTTGTGGCAGTAGAGACGTTACGACGAAACGTTTGAGGTTTATAGTTAAAACCCCTAGCCGAGATTGACTAGGGGTTTTAATTGCTTAATGACTGAAATCTGTTTGAAATCGATCGTTTAATTGGTCTACGTTTTGAACGTTGACATTACCAGTGCCAACAGCAGCACCAGAATTGACAGCATCTTGCTTGCTAATTTGAGTTTGAGCGCCAGCATCTTGAAGATATCCGTCTACATTAAGTTGATTTTGATGGTTGTCTTGGTCGGTGTTTTGAATGACAACGTTACCAGCACCTGAAGCAACACTAGAGTTACCAGCTTTTTGAGAACTTACTTGAGTTTCACTTCTCTTGCAGCAGCAACGGGAGAGAAAAATAAAGCAGCAGTAGCGCGATTAAACCAAAATATTTTTTCATGTTCCTAGACCTCTTTATTTTTTTTTATAGTGAATTGATTGCTTACATTTTCTAGATATTAAAGAAAAATTTTTTTATGCAGAGCTATCTGAAAATTTTTTTGATTTCATTTTTGTAACGCGATCGCCTAAAGTCGCTTCAAGAGAGATACATTAAGCGTGTAGACTCATGTCGCCTACGATACTCATTGACATTGCTGCTATCTACGATACTCAATAACATCGATCCGCTAAAAGTTTTTTTGAACCGTCTATGAAAAAGTCATACGTCCTCGATACCAACGTACTCTTACACGATCCATCTGCTCTATTCAGATTCGAGGATAATGACGTAATTTTACCAATTACAGTTATCGAAGAACTCGATCGCTTCAAAAAACAACCAGAAATGATCGGTCGCAATGCGCGTCAAGTTTCCCGCAATTTAGACGAATTACGCCAACGAGGTTGTCTTACCGAAGGAATTACCATTAATGACAGCGGTAGTTTGCGAGTAGCCTTGTGCCATAGAGAAACCTTGCAAGCATTGCCCGTAGAATTAAAAGAACACAACGGCGACAATGCAATTTTAGCAGTATCGCTAGAACTCAAACAGCAGTGTGATTGTTTGGTAGTAATAGTCTCTAAAGACTCTAACTTGCGTATTAAAGCCGATGCACTGGGGCTATTTGCTCAAGATTACGAAACAGATAAAGTTAGCTTAGAAGGGCTTTATACTGGTATGGCTGAAGTAATGGTAGAAGCCGATCGAATCGATCGCCTTTTCCGAGAAGGCAGTATTACCCTAACAGAAAAATTTTTTCCCAATCAAGCACTTACTTTAGTCGATTCATTCAACCCCCATCATACCGCCCTCGCCATAGTTGAAGGCAATGGCGATCGCATCGTTCCTTTAGTCAAATTACCCCACGTTGGTATCTCTCGCATTTACTCACGCAATCGCGAACAAACTTTTGCCTTTGAATTATTAATGCGCGATTCAATTAAATTAGTAACTTTAGTAGGTCAAGCAGGAACGGGAAAAACACTTTTAGCGATCGCAGCAGGATTACACAAAGTCGTCGAAGAAAAACTCTACAGTCGTCTATTAATTTCTCGTCCAGTCGTACCGATGGGCAAAGATATCGGCTATTTGCCAGGAGATATCGAAGAAAAACTTACCCCCTGGATGCAACCACTCTACGATAATTTTGACCTAATTTTCGGTACACAAGATGTCAAAGACAAACCCGCTCATTGGCGCAGAGGACACGAAGAATTAATCGAAATGGGTTTATTGCAAATCGAACCACTTACCTACATTCGCGGACGTACTATCCCCAAACAGTTTCTCGTCGTCGATGAAGCGCAAAACCTTACCCCTCATGAAGTCAAAACAATTCTAACACGGGCAGGAGAAGGAACAAAAGTAATACTTACAGGCGATCCCGATCAAATTGACAATCCCTATGTAGATGCAGCGAGTAACGGTCTTACCTATGTAGTAGAAAGATTCAAAAACGAATCTCTAGCAGGACATATTACCTTAATGAAAGGCGAGCGATCGGCATTAGCAGAAAGGGCAGCAATTTTACTTTAACAGTAGATCTCTTACATAAATCAGTCGCATCTAAATTTTATCTGCGTTTATCCGCGTTCATCTGTGGACTCATTTATAAAATTAAAATTTTTGCCAAAAAGCTAATGATTTAATCAAAAAAAATATGAACCGATCGAAAACATTAAAACAGGTCAGAAGTTATAATTTTTTTAACCGAATGTCATTAAGATCTAAAAAATCAAAGTAGTCTTCGAGTTGCATGTCTTGCTAAAATAAATGCCTACAATTTTTATAGTATCTCTGTTAAATTGACTGGCAAAATATTACAAACAGAAATTGGGCAAAAACAATGGAAATTAATGATGCAGTAGGCTAAATATGTTGAATAAATAATAAACAACAACCAACACAAATTTGCCAATCATATGTCTGAAAACTATTTAAATTGGATAGAAGAGCTATTTGATGCAATCGAAGAACAACAAGATTTTAATAAGGTTCGCAAGATGATAGAGAATGGTTGCGACGTTAATATACGAGAAGCTGAAGATTGTACCCCTCTAATAGCAGCAGTGCGTGTTGGAAATTTAGAGATGGTAAAGTTATTAGTAGAATTGGGCGCAGACGTAAACGTAGTGGACGGATATTTTGAATGTCCTCTATACTATGCCAAGTATAATGGTTTTCCAGATATTGCTGAGTATCTTGAGCCGATGACAAATGCAAAACTGCAAGCAGAAGTTGAAAGAAGTATGAGTGGTAAATTTTACCCTCCAAAACGAAAAAAGCATTGAAATATAAAGAGCGCTCGATTTAAAATTCAAAAAATAAAATAGACCTAGCTAGAGCATATTGTGTGACAATGAAAGAGTAGAGCGTCCTTGTTAAACTCTATGACTTTATCAGAGCTATTTCCTACCTTGAAAAGTTTGCCTCGTGCAGATAAATTAAGAGTGATGCAGTTTTTGGTTGCAGAACTTGCCAGAGAAGAAGAACCAGCCTTACAACCAGGGGCTACTTACTCAGTTTGGTCGCCCCTCAATTCTCATGACGCTGCTCACCAACTCGCTCGACTCTTAGAATCGGAACAATCAACGCATAATGCGTAATGCTCAAAGATTCAATTTTACAGAAGCATTCGATACGTTTGGTGTTCCAGATGCACTTCCTTTATTGCCTTTATCCCTTAAATACCAAGATTCATCCGTAGAGACTTCCGCGCTGTTGGATACAGGCGCTAGTGTTAATGTCTTGCCATATAGCTTCGGAATTCAACTTGGTGCTGTTTGGGAAGAACAGACAACCTCTGTGACGCTAGCTGGTAATCTCGCTTCAACAGAGGCTAGGGGTTTACTAGTTATTGCCCAAATTAGTGATTTCGATCCTGTTCGTTTAGTATTTGCGTGGAGTTTATCTGATGACACACCTTTACTATTAGGTCGGATGAACTTTTTTCTGGAATTTGATGTTTGTTTCTATCGTTCGCAACTAATATTCGAAATACGCCCCAAATAGGTAGGAAGATTGCGAGATCTGGCAGTAACAACACCAAATTTAAAAATTCATTTGAGCGATCGAAGACAATTTTTAAGTAAGTAGCTAGAAATATTATCGATCTAACAAAATCACAGCGAAAAAAATAACGCGATCGCTCTTTCTATTTATGCATGGGTTTATTGCTCAAGATTCTTCTGCCCAAGGATTGATTATAATTATCCCGCACTCCTCAAAATCAGATATATTTCTGGTAGCAAGAGTAGCATTGTGAGAAAGAGCGATTGCAGCAATCTGAGCATCAATTTGAGAAATAGGACGACCGATCGTTCTTCTCTTGGCAGCGATCGCCGCAAATTGTTGAGCAGCAGCGCAATCAAAGGGAAGAATCCGTCCAGCAAAATCCAAATCAAACATAGATTGAGCCGCTTCAAGTAGAGCATTGCGCCGTTTCCCCTCTGGCAATAATTCCAAGCCGTAGAGAATTTCAGCTTGAGTTAAGACAGTAATAAATAGAGTTGTTGCTGTATGTTTTGCTATCCATTGCAACACATATTCGTTGGGTTGCGATCGCATTAGTTCGGATAAAACATTCGTATCAAGGACTATCATTGCTCGATCTGAGGTGGTTCGCGCATTGGTTGCCGTGGCAAGGAGGGAAGATCGTCAACTCCACCAAGTTGGGCAAAGCGTTTCTGAATTGCTTCAGCTAGATTTTGAGGCGATCGAGCATCTTCAAGTAGAGCATTTCGTAAAATTTGCCGTGCTTCTTCTTCCATTGAATGACCGTGATGAGCAGCACGTATACGCAACAGAGCTTTAATTGATTCTTCCAGATTACGGATAGTTAAGCTAGCCATAGTATTTTGAGCGTACTTTATACTTGCATTGTAATCAATGCTAGCAATGCAGTAATTAATAATCGATACCTTTCTCTGTTTCTCTCCTCTGCGCCTCTGCGCCTCTGCGCGAAACTCAAAACTCAAACGAAGTACGTCACGCCTTCTAAATTTTCTACAATAAAAAACGGGTAGTAAAATTTTTTGGGAGTAAATTGTGACAAGCACAGTAGATTTTTCGGAAATTTTAGCTGAATCTCCAGTATTAGAAAAAGTAACAGAAAAATATCAGACGATCGCTACCTCTTTAACCTCAGCACAAACTCAACAAGACAGAGAAATTGCTTTGCGTCAATGGGAAGATTTACGCCGTCAACTCAATACTTGGAGTCAACTAACCTATCTCCATTTCCATCAAGATACCCAAAACGAAGAATATAAAAAAGCGCGAGACTACTGCGACGAATTAACGCCCAAATTAACCGCCCTAGAAATAAATTTAAAAAGACAATTATTAAATAGTCCGCAGCGATCGCACTTAGAAGAATTAATTGGCAAACATGCATTTGCACTTTGGCAAGCAGACATCACCACATTCGATCCTTCGATCGAAACCGAATTAGTTCGAGAATCAAAACTAGTTGCCGAATACACCGAACTATTAGCCTCTGCCAAACTAGAATTTAAAGGTGAAATACTCAACCTTTCAGGAATTAAAAAATATACTCAAGATCGCGATCGCCAAGTGCGTCACGAAGCGCTAAAAGTTCGTTGGCAGTTTTTCAGCGATAACAAAGAAAAACTCGATCGCAACTTTCACGAACTAGTACAGCTACGCCATCAAATGGCGAAAAAACTAGGCTATGAAAATTATATCGGTCTGGGTTACCAAAACATGAGACGGATCGATTACGGACAAGCAGAAGTTGCTGCCTATTGCGATCGCGTCGCTGAAGAAGTAGTCCCCATAGCAAACCAATTAATTCAAAGAAAAACTCAAAAATTAAACTTAGATAAGATTTTCGTTTGGGATGAAGCAGTATTAGATCTGCAAGGAAACCCCACACCAAAAGGCGAACACGATTGGATGTTGGTAAAAGCGCAAGAAATGTTTGAGGCAATGCATCCCGAATTAGGTGATTTCTTTGCCATGATGCGCGATCGTCACCTACTCGACTTAAAAACTCGTGCTGGCAAAGCTGGCGGCGGTTTTTGTACTAGTTTCCCAAATTACGAAGTTCCCTTCATTTTCGCCAATTTTAACGGCACTCAAGCCGATGTCGAAGTTTTCACCCACGAAATGGGACATGCTTTTCAAAGCTGGCAGAGTCGTAACTTACCCGTTTTTGATTATCTTTGGCCGACAATGGAATCGGCAGAAATTCACTCAATGAGTTTAGAATTTCTCACTTGGGGCGAAATGGAAAGATTTTTTGAAAAAGATGCTCAACGTTTTCGTCAGCATCATTTAGCAAATTCCCTCATGTTTCTACCCTATGGCGTTGCCGTCGATCGCTTCCAACATTTAGTATATGCCCATCCCGATGCCACTCCTGACGAACGTCATCAAATGTGGCAGCAAGTAGAAGCGCGTTTTCTTCCCTGGAGCAATTATGGCGATTTAACCCATCCCGCCCAAGGTGGATTATGGCAAGAAAAACAACATATTTACTGTTCCCCCTTTTACTATATCGACTATACCCTAGCGCTATGTTGCGCCCTTCAGTTTTGGGTTAAATCGGAACGAGATTTTCAAGGGGCGCTAACTGACTACATTGCATTATGTCAAAGAGGAGGCGCAGCACCTTTTCAAGAATTAGTGCGATCGGCTAACTTAGTTTCTCCTTTTGTACCTGGTGCGCTTACCCAAGTTTGCGATCGCGCCCGTCAGGTTTTGGGGCTGTAAGTCTAGTTCTCGCAATTTTAAAAAATTTTAATCGAGATTAGGTTTAGTTATTGGTATTTCTTCGGATTGCTCGCTAAAAGCAACAGCTAATTCTTGACTATTAATAGCGATCGCGCTTTCTTTCCACTCATGAATCGTCGCATTGAGAAAATTCCAATTTCCCGTATCTATTCCGCAGCGATAGGCATCTAAAAGTTCGATGATTAACTCGTTTAATTCTTCTGAATCAAAAGCTTTAACCCAACTATAAGGATGTTCTAAACCGATATCCCGTCCTCGATCTAAGCGATAAGCAACATTAAATATCTCAAGCAAAGTTTTCATTTGTTGAGTTGTTGCAGTTAAATTAGACATTTCTTCTCGACGTAACAAAGCAAAAGCTTGTTCGTTACGGGTTATTGTGACAGGATGCTCGATCGCTCGATCTAAGACATATCCAGCCCGCCGATTTAAGTCCGTTGCAGTAAATAAATCGTCACTGAAAACGCTAGCAAGAATTTGGTTAACCATAGCAACTTCTGTTGTTTATATTTATTAGTATTTATTTTAAATAATTATACGTAAAATTATACGTAATATCTGGTTGGCGATCGGCGATCGCCATAGGCAGAACAAATTACACCAAACAACCAACAACCAAAATTTTTTCAGACTACTATGGTTGAGAAATGTTTGGCTTTCTTTGAGGATTATTTGTGACATCTCCTTCGGTAATTTCTGAAGTTAAAACGAACGATCGCGCTTGGCAATGGCGTAGTTGGGAAGGTTTACCATATTTAACTTGTAGTTTATTAGCAGATTGGCAACATGGCTTTTTTACGCAACAGTTTGCACCAAAAATCCCAGAAGAATTAAGCCGAGTTTTACAACCTCAAGCAAAGGTATATCGAGTCAGACAAGTACACGGTGAAAAAGTTCTTACTCCTTCAGAAATCATCACTCAGCAGGATGAAGAAAACAATTTAACTGCTGGAGATGGAATTATTTCAGAAACAGAACAACAATCAGTCTGGGTAGCTAGCGCTGATTGCAATCCTGTTTTAATTGGCGATGTTAGCAACGGTAGAGTTGCCGCAATACATGCAGGATGGCGGGGAACAGCATTAAAAATCGTGCCAGAAGCGATCGCCCGTTTTGTCGCTTTTGGGAGTTTGAAAGAGAATTTACGAGTGGCGATCGGCCCTGCGATCGCGGGAGAAGTCTATCAAGTTAACGCAGAAGTTGCCGCCGAAGTTGGCATGACGATCGTACCCCAAGATAAAGCAAACACCACAGAAGCAATTCTAGATTTACTGCTACAATTTCCCGATTCACCCATTTTAGAAGATTCCCAACCTGGAAAAATGCGTTTAGATGTCAGAAAAATAAATTTTTGGCAGCTAAAACAATTGGGTATCGAACAAGAACAAATCGCGATCGCGCCTTACTGCACCTATCAAGATACAGAGTATTTCTTTTCCTATCGTCGTAGCAATCAAAAAAACGTACAGTGGTCGGGAATAGTTAGTTTAGGGAAATAGTCCGTAGAGACGCGAAATTTCGCGTCTCTACAACTTTTGACTTTGCCCCTATCCCCTAACGCAATGGCCACCAAGAAACTTTTTCTCTAGTCGCACTATAAACTTCTTTAAGTGCTTCGGGGTTGAGTACTTTAATTAAATCGTCAGAAGCATCGCTATCTTTTGACAGTTCGATTAAATCTACTTTTTGCATTCCCTTAAGTACCTGTTCGACAGTACGTTGATTGAGTTGACAGGCGCGGGCAATTAAATCTACTGGTAAATCGAATTCATAAACTTCGTTTGTTTTCGGTTGATTGCCCAACTCTCTTTCTTGATAAATTAAAGCCCTCAACAATGCTGCTACAGCTTGGGGTGGATAGGCGCTGCAATTAAGTAGGTGATATTGAAACTTTTCTCGCAACTCAAATAGTAATCGATAGCGATCGCGAAAAATTTCGTTTTCTTCGTAAAGCGATCGCAGCGATGGCAAAGGAATTTTAATTACGTGAGTGGTTTTGTAAGCTTCTACCAAACTCGGATACGCCCGAGTTGCCAAACCGTAACTAAAAGGTAAATTCCTCATCCCAAAACAACTACCTGGATAGGTAATGGCAATAATGCGATCGAGGGGCGCGCTGCGAATGATGACTAAACCCTCATCCAAAATTGCATAAAGTACGTCGAGATTTTCATCTGGCAAAAAAGCTGTGTAGATCGGGCGATTGGAAAAAAGTTTTTCTACTTTAAGTTCGTCAACGGAAAAATATTTTTCCAACTCTGCTTCATTTAGTTCTCTAAACAAATAGTTTTTCTCAATCAACAGCTTTAGAGGATTAGTCTTTGCTTTGTTAACCACGGTTTTACCAACAACTTGCCCTTACCTCAATCATTACACAGCTTGATTCGCACAAACTTACATCAAAAATGAATTAAAAATGTATTGCAATTCAATTAGAATATACATATAATTGTTTGACAACACAATCAAGACTTACAGGAGGATCGAATTAAATGCCAAAATACATGCGCTTCTTAGCTTTGATGCTAGTGGGGGTGATGTTTAATTGGGCGATCGCCTCCTGTTCTTCGGAGACAAGCAACGCTGCCGATCGTAATTCGCCAACAGTAACGCTGGTATCTTACGCCGTTACTCAAAGCGCTTACGAAAAAATCATTCCCCAATTCGTCAAACAATGGCAGGAAAAAACGGGACAAACAGTTAACTTCGAGCAAAGTTATGGGGGATCTGGTTCGCAAACACGCGCTGTGATTGATGGTTTAGAAGCAGATGTCGTTGCCCTCGCCCTTGCTTTAGATACCAAAAAGATTGAAAAAGCAGGATTAATTCAATCGGGTTGGGAACAAGAATTGCCTAACAACTCGATCGTCCATAAATCTGTTGCAGCTTTAGTCAAGCGGGACGATAAAATTCGAGTTGCAAAATGGTCGGATCTTACTAATGATGGTGTTCAGGTGATTACAGCTAATCCTAAAACTTCTGGTGGCGCGCGTTGGAATTTTCTTGCTATGTGGGGTGCAGTGACGCAAGCAGGAGGAGACGAACAAAAAGCACAAACTTTTGTTCAGTCGGTCTTAAAAAATACGCCAGTCTTGCCTAAAGATGCCCGCGAAGCTAGCGATGTCTTTTATAAACAGGGTCAAGGTAACGTTTTAATTAATTACGAAAATGAAGTAATTTTGGCAAAACAGAAAGGAGACACTTCGCCTTATTTTGTGCCAACTGACTACAACATTTCGATCGACAATCCCATCACTGTTGTTGATGCCAATGTTGATAAACATGGTACTCGCGAAGTAGCAGAAGCTTTTGCCAAATACCTATTTACTCCCGAAGCGCAAAGAGAATTTGCCAAAGTTGGTTTTCGTCCAGTCGATGCAACTGTAGCGCAAGAGTTTGCCTCGCAATATCCCAAAATCAATAATTTGTTTACCGTCAAAGATTTGGGTGGTTGGGATACCGTTCAAAGCAAATTTTTTGATGATGGTGCAGATTTCGACAAAATTCTAGCCAAAGCAGGAAAATTTTAACGCGTATGTAGGGGCGAATGGCAAGCGCGCCCCTACGATGATTCGTCCCCACAAAAATCAAAATGTAGAGACGCGACATGTCGCGTCTCTACAAAAAAACAAAATGAAGAGAAAAAACCATGAATAATCTTCACGATATCCGTCCAACAGAAGTTCGAATTGCTCTTAGAATTCCTCGCAATTTTCATCAAGAACCAGTTATTTCTCAACTTGCTTCTCGTCATAATTTAGAAGTAAATATTCTTGCTGCAATTTTAGGGAAAAATGCAGAGGGTGACGGATGGTTCGATTTACAATTGCGCGGTGATTCTCAACAAATTGATAGTGCTTTAATTTATTTATCTGATTTGAATATTGAGGTTTGGAATGGATCTAAAACAGAAGAAACTGATGGATGGTAGTTAGAGAAGTTAGTAGTAAAAAATAGAGTTTGGTATCTTTGGTGTTTAGCAAATTCTTAAGAAAATAATAGAGAGTCCACAGATAAACACAGATAAACGCGGATAAATATCGATATGGTTTTTTTGATGATTAAATCATTAAATTATTCACGGGTAATTAAAGCTAATAAAACTAATAAATTTTCACTTCCATTTTCATTGCCTTGGACGATAACTATATCGTATCTAGTCTTAATTCTTTTCTTACCTACAGCCGCATTAATCACTAAATCCCTCACCCTTAGTTGGTCGGATTTTTGGCGAATTGTTACTAATCCTGTGGCTATTTCTGCCTATCAAGTTAGTTTTATTACTGCTTTTCTTGCTGGCGCGATTAATGGATTGATGGGAACTTTAGTAGCGTGGGTGTTAGTTCGCTATCAATTTCCTGGTAAAAAAATTATCGATGCTGCCGTCGATTTACCCTTTGCCTTACCAACATCGGTAGCGGGATTAGTATTAGCAACGGTATATAGTCCTAAAGGTTGGATCGGTCAATTATTTGCACCGTTTGGCATTAGAATTGCTTTCACTCGTGTGGGTGTTTTTATTGCCATGCTGTTTATTTCTTTGCCATTTGTCGTTAGAACCTTACAACCAGTTTTACAAGAAATGGAAAAAGAAGTAGAAGAAGCCGCTTTATTACTCGGTGCATCTAGTTTTCAAAGTTTTACTAGAGTAATTTTACCGCCATTAATTCCCTCAATTATTACAGGAATTGCCCTCGGTTTTTCCAGAGCGATCGGTGAATATGGTTCGGTAGTAATTGTTGCTTCTAATATTCCCTTTAAAGACTTAATTGCTCCCGTTTTAATCTTTCAAAGACTAGAACAATACGATTATGCAGGAGCGACAGCGATCGGAACTGTCTTATTATTAATCTCTCTAATCTTATTACTTTTAATCAATTTATTACAACAGTGGAGTCGTCGTTATGCTGTTAGATAGGTCTTACAAACCACTGTTAATTAGTGTAGTAATTATTTATTTATTTTTAATTATATTTATTCCTGCCATAGCAGTATTTTACGAAGCCTTTCACAAAGGAATTGCCGAATTTATTGCAGCAGCAAATTCTAAAAACTTTTTACAAGCAGTAAAACTTACTCTAATTATTGCCGCGATCGCCGTTCCTTTAAACACAATTTTCGGCTTATGCGCCGCCTGGGTAATTGCTCGAAATCAATTTAAAGGGCGCGCTTTACTAATGAGTATTATCGACCTTCCCTTTTCCATCTCACCAGTAGTAGCTGGATTAATGATTGTATTACTTTACGGACGCAACGGCTGGTTCGGTCATTTCTTAGAAAATATTGGAGTCAAAATTATTTTCTCCTTACCAGGAATGATACTAGCCACCATGTTTGTTACCCTTCCCTTCGTAGCGCGAGAAGTCATCCCAGTCTTAGAAGAAATCGGCCCCGAACAAGAACAAGCAGCCAGAACATTAGGCGCAAACGACTGGCAAATATTTTCAAAAGTAACCCTACCTAACATTCGCTGGGGATTATTATATGGAGTCCTACTAACCAACGCAAGAGCAATGGGAGAATTCGGTGCAGTTTCCGTCGTTTCTGGTAGCGTACTCGGCAAAACCTCAACCCTACCCATCTTCGTCGAACAAGCCTACAAAAACTATCAAACCGAAGCAGCCTTCGGCGCAGCAGTAATTTTAGGTTTACTTGCAGCAGTCACTTTAATTCTCAAAGAGATTTTAGAAAGAAAAACAGTCCACAGATGAACAAGGCGTGCTAATTGGGAGGCGGGAAAATCCGAGGTTTCCTCGGATTTGTTTACCCGCCGTTAGGCTTCCTCCGATTAGTCTTTGCACGCCGTGCAGATGAACGCGGATAACTAACCTTTGCGTCCTCCTCTGCGCCTCTGCGTACGGCACTTTGTATTCGGAGGAAACCTAACGGCGGGTAAGCTTTTCGGAGGAAACCTCCGAAAATCCCGCCTCCCGAATCCGTGCCTTCTCTGCGCGAAACAAAAAATCAAAGGAATAAACCATGAGCATAACTATTAATAACATCTCCAAAAACTTCGGTAACTTCAAAGCACTAGACAAAGTAAGCTTAGAAGTAAAACCAGGAACTTTAGTAGCTTTACTCGGCCCTTCTGGTTCGGGAAAATCTACCTTACTTAGAGCGATCGCGGGCTTAGAAATACCCGATAAAGGCTCAATTATTATTAACGGAAAAGACACCACTCACTTAGATGTTAAAAGACGCAACATCGGTTTTGTCTTCCAACACTACGCCCTGTTCAAACACTTAACAGTCAAACAAAACATCGCCTTTGGTTTAGAAATTCGCAAACAAAATCGTGGCTTGATCGGGCAAAAAGTCGGAGAATTACTAAACTTAATTCAACTAGAAGGACTAGGCGATCGCTATCCCGCCCAACTTTCTGGAGGACAACGCCAACGAGTCGCCCTCGCCCGCGCCTTAGCAGTACAGCCTCAAGTATTACTTCTAGATGAACCTTTTGGCGCACTAGATGCCAAAGTTAGAAAAGAATTGCGCGCTTGGTTGAGAAGATTACACGAAGAAGTTCATCTTACCAGCGTTTTCGTCACCCACGACCAAGAAGAAGCGATGGAAGTAGCAGACGAAATTGTAATTATGAATAAAGGACGGATCGAACAAATTGGAACGCCTAGTGAAATTTACGATCGCCCTGCTACGCCTTTTGTGATGAATTTTGTGGGCGAAGTTAATGTTTTACCCAGTACCGCCCACTTATTCCGCACTCGTCGTTTAGAAGCATCCGATGTTTATATACGCCCTCACGATTTAGAAATACAACTTGCCAATGATGGACAAAGTACCAAAGCAATTGTCAAACGCATCATTTCTTTGGGTTGGGAAGTGCGAGTAGAGTTAGCTTTACCAGAAGATTTAGATGCGATCGCTCATTTGAGTCGAGACAAATTTACTCAACTTGACTTACAAAATAACCAAACAGTTTTTATCAAACCGAGAAATACTAAGTTGTTTCCAAAATCTTTAGCAAACGATCGCAAAGTTGTTTCCGAAGTTAAACTAGCAAGCTGAGATAATGAATAGCGTTACTCAAATACGATTGCAAATCTTTTTTCCCCATTACTACCAACAGCAGCCCGTTTTATCTAGGTTAGTTTCTGATTGTGCATTAACCTTTAATATTACTGGAGCGAGATTGGGAATACATTGCGAATGGGGAGGAAAACTCGATCTCGAACTTCGAGGAACGATCGAACAAATTCGCAAAGGACTAAACTACTTAGAATCGCTCAATCTTAAAATTGTTGGTAAACCCAACCCCGATCGCGATAGTTGGCATTATTAGGATAAATAAAATCTATTACCCAGACACCATCAGTTCGATCGGACTCAAAGAACTAATACAAACAAAGGCGTTGGTAAATTAGGGTATGATTTTCAACAAAGCGATTGAATTATCCGACGAACAATTAGATGGAATCGCTGGCGGCGCAAGAGGTTACAGATCCCGTGGTGGTCGCAGCAACGTTATTGTCAACCAAAACAGCAACGCTGTTGCTTTCGGTGGCAATGCGTCGAGCGGCAACAATGCGGTTATCAATTAATTTAACTTACGTAACATCACTTACCACAAATAAATAGGATGGGCGAAGCCCATCTTACCAGGCGCGATCGCCAAAATTTACTCGAACTAAGCTGTATCTAAAAAATAAATCTTTTGAGGCGAAGTCTAGCCGATACGTTTTTATCTCCTCAAAGCGAATTGTTTGTAGTTGTGTTTGGAAAGGTCGATCGATTAATTTATAGTCACTCGACCTTTTTTTTGCCCAATTAAATCTCGAGTCGCTCTTTTAACTATTGAGCGCTCAAATCGGCGAACGAATTTTGCCGGGTCGCGATCGCCTCTACTTTTAAAAGCTATTTATCAGACCTTAGTATTAAGTATATATGCTTAAAGCAAGACTTTAGTCTGAGTAAGTTTCACTATTTCGTTGAGGCGAGATTCATGACATTTCTCACATGTTTATTGAGTTGAAAATTTCTACTATGAATATAGTTGCGATGACAACCGAATACAAACCAACCAATCCGATCGGGGCGTTTGATTCAACGGAAGCTGTTGGCAACTTACATAACATCACTTACCACAAACACAAAAGAAGATCTAATCATGAGTAACGAACAAGTCAACACCAACGAAAGTGCGATCGAATTATCCGACGAAAGTGCGATCGAATTATCCGACGAACAATTAGATGGAATCGCTGGCGGCGCAAGAGGTTACAGCTCTCGTGGTGGTCGCAGAAACGTTAATGTCAACCAAAACAGCAACGCTGTTGCTGTCCGTGGCAATGCTAATAGCCGTAACAATGCGGTTATCAATTAATCTAACTTACATAACATCACTTACCACAAATAAGTAGGATGGGCTTCGCCCATCTTACCAGGCGCGATCGCCAAAATTTACTCGAACTAAGCTGTTGTGCAAAGAAAAATTGCATACTTGGCTGTTCCTTCTGCCACGGCGCTTCTCGTTCGGACGCAGATTCCGAACCCGCGCCTCCAGAGGAGGGGCACACGTCGGAGGTTTCTTCGAGTAGCGACGATAGCTCTTTTATCTTATCGAGTATTGGCAATAGTTCTTATATATCCATAGAGTCTAGTGGCGACTCAAACTCTTATGTAATTATGGGCAACGGTAAAGGATATTAGGACTTACACATTGACAAAAACAGTCAATTATGACTCTAAATTGCCTACTTGAGAGTACTTGCCTGGAGAATTTGAAACAGTTCTATTTTTTTCAACACCGAATAAAAAACCTAATTTCTGGTTTCTTAGAAATTCCAGGTTTTCTACTCCTAAATACCAACTATCTCCTGTTACCATGCTTGGTTTTAAACCCCAAGCGATTGTTTCATTTAACATTTCTCGAAAATAATCGTTTTTAGTTTTCCCCTCCTGTTTGTCATAAATTATGTAATTTATTGGTACTGAATTTACCTGAATATCACTATAATAAAGAGTTATTAAATTCAACCCTTTAATACTTTTATGGTATTTTCCCGACCAAAAATATCCGATTAATTCAGCATGTTTCGGGTTGCTATATAGCTTTTCTACTACGGTATCGTCAACACTTAAAATTCCCCCTCTCAAGTTGATTGTGTCTTTAACCATGTTGATTATTTCTTGTGGCTCATATATCTCTCTCAACCTCAAGCGGTTGACACTGTCGTGTGAAACGTCTCCTAAAATTTCTGAAGAGTCTATTGCATCCTCCGTGTTTTGGTTCTGAAGTGCAAAAACAGAGTGTAATGTTCGATATCTAAAAAATAAATCTTTTGAAGCAAAGTCTAGCTGATACGTTTTTATCTCCTCAAAGCGAATTGTTTGTAGTTGTGTTTGGAAAGGTCGATCGATTAATTTATAGTCACTCGACCTTTTTTTTGCCCAATTAAATCTCGAGTCGCTTTTTTAACTATTGAGCGCTCAAATCGGCGAACGAATTTTGCCGGGTCGCGATCGCCTGCATCTATGTATAGCACTAAGCTTTATGGTTAGGACATTTCTAAATCTCGAAACCCATTTATAGCTTACGGCGCGCTCCTGCCATTCCGAGGTTACCTCGTCCTGGACGCACCTTACTATTGCTTATTTCCTGCGTTGCCCTGAGCTTGCGTTGCCCTGAGCTTGCGTTGCCCTGAGCTTGCGTTGCCCTGAGCTTGCGTTGCCCTGAGCTTGTCGAAGGGTCGAAGGGTCGAAGGGTCGAACTGCTCACTGTTCCACTTGCCGAAGTGTTCCCGCGAAGCGTAGCGCTATACTACATTTTACTTATTCGGGATCTAGCAAAAAACATCAGAAAGCTATTTATCCGACTTTAGTATTAAGTATATATGCTTAAAGCAAGACTTTAGTCTGAGTAAGTTTCACTATTTCGTTGAGGCGAGATTCATGACATTTTTCACATGTTTATTGAGTTGAAAATTTCTACTATGAATATAGTTGCGATGACAACCGAATACAAACCAACCAATCCGATCGGGGCGTTTGATTCAACCGAAGCTGTTGGCAACGAAAAAAACATCACCTACTACAAACACAAAGGAAGATCTAATCATGAGTAACGAACAAGTCAACACCAACAACAGTGCGATCGAATTATCCGACGAACAGTTAGATGAAGTTGCAGGCGGTCGAGGATATTACAGCGGCGGCGGCGGCCGTGGTGGTC
>JBOFLQ010000229.1:0-4294 GCA_051657945.1 Xenococcaceae cyanobacterium
GTTGTCTTAGTTCGTCATTTATTTCTACTAATTGTCTTTGATGGGATTGTGCATAGTAGATATATCCTTGCGAGATAGATTTGCCCGTCATTTCTTCCAAACATAATGCTTGGGCGCAAACTTGTAATTCATCGTTATCGAATTCACCTCGTTTTCCTCGTTTATATTCGACGGGATACCAATGTTCATCGATCGATTCAATAAGATCTGATTTGCCAATTAATTTATAAAGTTCGGATTTGAGCCAAATTGCCCTAACTTGTTTGATTTCTTCTCGTTGTCCTTCTCCGAGAGTATGAACGCGATCGTGTAATGATGTACCTTCGATCGTGTAATGGTTATCGACAAATCCACCCGCACAAAACATTTGCCAGCAACGATGTGGGCAATAATTGTATTGATTGAGTGCTGCAATTTGTATGTATTCGTTTTTATTCATTTTTTTATTTATTTATAGCGATCGATTACTGTAGGGACGTTCCATGGAACGTCCCTACATTTTGAAAATTCTTTTCGTGATACCCATGCCCATAGTTGTTTTACGCCCAATTCCTGAATACAAAGCAAAATCTGCCAAGGTATTAATCTGTTTAATCGTTTGTAAATCTACATTTCCCAGAATGCGATAAGCGATCGCGCCGACACATCCCGCACATTTACCGTCTGGATTTATCATTAATTCGGTACGAAGATCGAAAAAACTAGGGAAAAGAGATTCTATATTTAAGTTCTCGAAGGGAATGTTACTATAACGATTCCAACGACCTAGTAGACTATTAAAAATGCATTCTCTAGTAGGTAAAGCAGAATCATATTTACCTTGTCTGAAGACGGTTGGAGTATAGAAATTGAAAATAATTTCAGGGTCGCGATCGCTTGCCTGTTCGTACAATCGATCGTAGGGAATAAAATTCGCCCAAGGTTGGTTGGGTTGGGGTGTTCCTAAAACACTGGTAATTTCTAAATCTGCTGCGCCTAGATGCCAAGGTTGGGATGGATTGAGATTCAGCCAGAGTTTGCTGAGATTGGCAAACAGGCGATCGTCTAATAGAGAAATGCGCCACCAACAAGGAATATTAGCAGGAATGGGTTTGGTATGTTGGTATTGCAAAATTGAATTTCTCCTATCCCCTGTCCCCTGTTGCCTGTTCCCTTGAATTTGTAATGGACTGATGGTAAAAGCCTTGTCGGTTTTTTGTTCGTGTAAGCGATCGCCTAAATCGCGATCGACAGAACTAACTAAGTTAAGGAATAAGGCGTGGAGGTGTTTACCTGTGGAGTAGTTGGGAGAGATGGGCGATCGAGGGATGAGGTTAATAATTAAACTGTGGGGCATAAATTGATGGAGATTCTTAGGATTTATGGAATTTAGATCCCCCAACCCCCTTAAAAAGGGGGCTTTAGACATATTTCTTACTTAGCATGATTTTGAGCTTGTTTTTGTTCCCCCCTTATCAAGGGGGGTTAGGGGGGATCGTATTAATGCAATTCAGCATCACTCAAATCTATATTGCATCCTTGCGGGAATTTGCAGATCCTTTAATCCTTCAAAAGTGTAATATTCACCTGTCATTCTGACATTACGAATCAAACTGACAGGAGGCATATTTATCGTGTCATAGCTGAAAACTTGATTTGCAAACATGACATCTAAAGGATTCAATGGATGAGAACAAATAAAATTATTCTCGCGGTTAAGCTTGAATTGCAAAGGTTCGATTTTAACTTCTGCTTTACTCATCCATTTACCCAAACGAATCCATTTTGGTAGATTTAAAAGGCGATCGCTAATCACAAAACACTCAAATTGACTTTCGGGTGCAATTTCTTTGGTTCGTCCAAAACTAGGAATATTTTTTTGAGTTTTTTCCATTTCGACGTGATAGTTATTGTTAGCGTATTTCCAAGTGTTTAAAACAGCAGCATAGTTATTTGTTTTAGCTGGAGTTACGTAAATACCTTGTTGGTTGAGTGGGGTTAGATGTTCTTGATATTTGGGAATTTGTTCGGGACAAAAATAGTTGTAAGAATGTTCTTCTGTAACCGTTGTAGAGTAGCGATCGCTATCTACTAATCCCAAGGCGTAACAGAGTCCGTAGTTGTGTAAGATTGGTTCTGTTTCGTAGAGTCTGCCAATTTCTCTGGTGGCATAATAAAGACTGTCGTGCAGTTCGATCGTACAGCGATATATATGAGTCATGATTTTTATTCTGCTATACTTTTGCTTCTGCTTTGCCTTTGATATGTTTGGCGGCGTAATCTTTGGCTTCTTTGTCAGCTTGTGCCAAAATCTGCTTTAATTTCTCTTCATCAGTTGTCCAGGTTTTAACTTCTTTGAGTAAATTAGTGAATTTTTCATCGAGAATAGATGTTTTTACTACTGATTCTTCATCTAGAAGAGTTTTAATAGCAGTATTAGCCATAGTTATTACATCGTCTTCATTTAAAGGATCGAGCGATCGCATGGTTTCTTCTGGGAATAAATCGTAAATTCCTTGTGTCCAACGCAGGTTACTAGTTATTTCTCCATCGGCAAAAACAACACCTATTAATTTATTTCTGAGAACGCCAGTACGGGTAGTTTGTGCGCCATAACGACTGGTTCGCAAAATGTTATTAAATACGTAAAGAAAACCTGCTTCAGTGGGATCTTTAAGAGTAATAATGCTAGGAAAAAAGACTTGAGGACGAATGTGATCTTGTTGATTAATGCGAGAAGTTGTCGAACCAATTTCACCATCTAATTTGCCTTTTTCTTTACCTTTTCCGAGTTCTTTTTTCTCTCCTTTACCTGTCATAGTACCGTTTTCATAGGGGGCGTTGAGTGTAAATGTTTCGTGAGAGTCATCGAAAGGAGTAATTGAATAGGCAGTATCGACAATTACTTTAGATTTTTCCGAACCAGAATCGCCGATCGCAAATCCATAAATAATACAGTCGGGGTTATCCATCGCAAAACGAACATTGTATTCACATTCTTCTGCTGTCATTAAACCGTATGCCCTCAATAGTTCTCTTCCTACTAATCTTTCGGGTGTAGTTTGTTTGCGTTTGAACATGGTCAGACGGCTAATGGGGGCTGAATTTTCTAGCATAATTCCAGCACGAACTTTTGCTTTATTTAGTTCTTGATCTGTTTGAAATAATGGGTAGGATTCAGTTACACGTAAGGTAAGAAAATGAGCGTATTTACCCATTGGTTTGTAGGGAATTTCGCCATGAAAGAATTTTTGGTCGATCGTTTTTAGAAAAGCCATGATTTTTACCTCAATTGAATTTGTGTAGTGGTTTCAAAAACCGTCAGCGATTGAAATTTGTCTCGTAGTATTTCAAATTTAGATCTTGCATTACGGTTGTTAACCGTCAGCGATTGAAATCGCTGCCTAATAGAGAAAGTCCATTTAAATGGACTAATTACCTTTGTTAGTCCTCTTTGAGAGGACTTTAGTTATCAGAAAGGGATTTTAATCCCTGGCTGACTGATACTGAATCATTCTTCTTCTGTCTTTGCATCTTTCTTTTTGTCTCCTCCTTCTTTCGATTTCTGTTCGCGCCAATATTTATCTTCCTCAAGGCGATATAAGAATTCACAGGTATCGCGGATTAGATTTAATTGTCTTCCTGCAAGACGGGCGCGATCGCCTTTGAATGTTCCTTCAAATACTTCTAAGACAAAATAACGAGAGTATTCTAAAATTGCTTCTCTTTCGCGATCGCGATCGCTATTTTTAAATACCCACTGTCCTTCAGCAGTGGCACTATGAACTCGATTCATTAAACTGGCGATTCTTGCTGCTACGTAATCGACGAGAGTTTCGCCATAACAAGCACTATATTCAGCTTTGAGAATGACATCTGCTGCTTCATCGATCGGCTTGAGAATGGCATTAGCCGCAGTTGGTTTACCTTTTCGATATTTGGCACGATAAAACTTTCGATAGAGTTCGGTCAATTTTTTGGGATGGTGCATTGGAGATGATTCGTTCACAATTAATTCCTCATTTTTATATTCAGTATTGGGATCGAAACAGGGATAAAATTCATAGGTATAGAGTTTAATTTTGCTAAGACTGGGTGCGTCTAGTTTTTGGTTACGGGCATATTTTTTGAGATAGCTAAAAACATAAAGAGGACTAGTTTCAAAATCTCTTGCCAAATCTGTTAATCTGCCCCAGTTGGGATTTTTAGGAAGGTTGGCATTTACATCTAAATGAATGGCATAGGCAGCAGTCAAAACATTTAATGGGGCTGAATATTTCTTGCCGTTGTTTTCCCATCCTTCCAAAATGTAATC
>JBOFLQ010000230.1:0-19485 GCA_051657945.1 Xenococcaceae cyanobacterium
ATTCTTCTACACCCCAGGCTAACATGGACATCGAGTAAGCCATGGGCAAACCGAATTTCATATGATCGCCAGCATCGTAGTAACCGCCACTGAGATCTTTGCCAACATCTTTACCATCGTTTAAACCAGTATCAGAACGATAGTCGATGCGGTTATCATTTGGTAAGTCGCCAGAACGTTGTGTTTCGTAGAATAAATAGGATTTTTGTAGTGCTTCGCCGTATTTAAATTGTCCAGTTGCTTGCGAGTTGCTATTGTTGAGAGGTTGAGCAATTGGTGTCTCGGCTACGGGTTGAGCAATTGGTGTTTCGGCTACGGGTTGAGCAATTGGTGTCTCGGCTACGGGTTGAGCAATTGGTGTCTCGGCTACGGGTTGAGCAATTGGTTGCTCTACTACAGGTTGAGCAATTGGTGTTTCGGCTACAGGTGCAGATTCGACAATAGCTTCTTCAACTAATAGTTGCATTTCACCATTTTCGAGAGCAAAACTGTTGTAAACAAAGCTGGAGGGAACTTCTGTGCTGTTACCTTCAGCTTTGAAAGCAAAAGAGTAAGTTTTTTCAATGTTTTCTTCAGAACTCCACCAAAGATCTTTGATAACGTAGCGATCGCCTTCGTGGCTGATAATTTCTGCACCATAGATTTCGGTAATTTCAAAAGGTGCGACAAATTCAAAAGTAGCTAGATCGTCAACTGGTCGATCGTAATATTCGAGAGTAATTTCTGAGACAAAACCGCCATCCCATTCGCTGAGAATTTCGTATTTGAGCAATTCGATCGGCATTTTGGGTTCGCCAGCATTTTCGACGACTACTTCTGCGCTTATAGAATCAGAGTTAGCGCTGTTGAAGTTAAAGTTAAATGGTTGGTTGATTTCTGTATTTTGCTGGGCATAACCGTTGAATCCAATTGAAATGCCTTCGTTGGGAGCAACATTTTGGTTCCAATCGACATTTTTGACAATGTAGCGATTACCTTCGTGGCTAATAATTTCTGCATCCCAAATTTCGTAAATTTCAAAGGGCGCTTCAAATTCTAATGTCCAGCCGTTAACATCTCGATCGACACTAGTAAAATTAACGTATCCAGTAAATCCCCAATCCCATCTATCGGTAACAGTAAAGTAGGTGTTAGTATTCATGACTGATTTCTCCACAAAATTTCCAGAGGTTTCTACAAGCTTGAAAATGCCTTAAAAATTGGCATAAAAAGTCCCTTGTAGTTAGCGATCGCTAACCAACAAACGAGTGATTTAACGGTTAAATTTATGAAGTTAAACTGAATTAAATAAATTCAGATATAAAGTTTTTGGTGTTAGTAATTCTTGGTTTAGTGTATCTACTTGATTTGTTCGCTCTTTATAAAAGCTTCATTAATTCATTTATAAGTCTCAGTACAAATCAAAAAATTGATACGCGTCACACAACGATCGAGATTGCGATCGCAACGCCTGCGCCCAGCGCAATCACTAACTTTTGCAAAACACAACAAACAGTCCAGAAACAACAGGATTTTTTTTCGCTAAAAGCTGAGTAATAGTTGAGATTACGCCTACTCCCTAATTTCCAAAGAATCTTGAGGATGGCGGGTAGCGGTGACGATCGTGACGGGATTGAGGGGAGAAAAACGCATCAAATCGCCAACGGAAACAGAACGAGAAATCTGTACTTGTAATAAACGGTAATGCCAAGAATGTCTGTTAAACCAATCCAGACTGAGATTGAGATGTTCTAAAGTGGTTAAAGCTAGGACGATAACCCCCTCCTGCGCGAGTTTTTCTCCGCAAGTATCTAAAATTTTGACTAAATTACCGTCACTACCGCCAAGAAAAATACGATTTGGTACGGGCAAATGACTTAAGATAGCGGGAGCAGTTCCATGCACAGAGACTACGTTATCTACTTGCAAGCGCTGACAATTTTGTTCGATCGAAGTTTTTCCCATGGCTGATTTTTCGATCGCATAAACACGAGCAGTCGGACAAAGACGAGCAATTTCTATAGAAACCTTTCCCATTCCCGCGCCGATATCCCAAACTATTTGTTTCGATTGCAATGCTAATTCGCCTAAAACGATCGGTCTAATTTCTCGTGTTGTTATCAATTCAAAGCGATCGCCAGAAGAGACAAAAGTTCGATCGCTTAACCCCAAAATTGGTAAATTTTCAGTTTTGAGAACTTGTAATTCAGTACGATCCTGACGCAATAAAATAAGCACATTAAGGGCAGAAAAGGCATTTTCTGCTAAAAAAGCTAATTTTGCGGTTTTTTCATCAGGAAAATGGGAAATTTTCTCTTGTTCGTCGCCAACATTTTCACAAATCCAAAAGTCATATTTGGCGCAGAGATCTAGCGATAGGTAAAGACGAGCGATCGCGCTAGGATTATTTGTTAAGTCTGTAAGTACGGCAATTTTTTCTGTTCCCTGTTGCAATAGTTTGGTTAATTCGTCTAGCGAACGTCCGTGTGCGCTTACAATACGAGCGTCTTGCCAAGGAATTTTTATTTGACTGAAAGCTAGTTGTACGCTGGTAACATGTGGATAAAAGCGTAAATTTTGAGCGGGTAATTTTTCTAGTAATAAACGTCCCAATCCAAAAAAAAGTGGATCGCCGCTAACTAAGATAACTATTCGTTCGTTAGTGTGAATAAGTCGATCGATTTCTTCAATAGCTTGGTTCAAATCGCTAAGAACGAGACGAACTGTGGGATTTCCTGGAAAATAACTCAGATGTCGAGCGCTACCGATTAAAAATGTCGCATGTTCGATAATGTGCTTTATTTTGTCGGTTATTCCAGCCGCACCATTCAATCCAATACCTACAACATCTATTTGTGCCATATTGCAATCGAGAAAATGGTCAACTAACTCCAAGATCTTACTAACATTAAACTAGTTTCTTCAAACACAATTGTTTACATTTGCCGAGCGATCGTTAAATCTTTACGCAATTACTTGTTTTCGATCTTAGTAAAATTTAGTTTAATCTTCAAAATGTTAGCTAATTCTACGGATCGGTTTCTTCATTAAAACTTAAAAAAAAAAGGAAACAGGTAATAGAAAATAAAAATAAATTTATGAAAGGCTTATTTGTCGGATTAATAACTTTAGATGTAATTTATCTGTGCGATCGCTATCCAGAAAAAAATGAAAAAATCGTAGCTAGCGAACAACAAATTGCTGCTGGAGGACCGGCTACCAATGCGGCGATTACTTTTAGTTCATTACAAAATCAAGCTTCTTTGCTAACAATTTTAGGCGAACGACCGAGCGCTCAACTTATTCGCGACGACTTGAACAATTATTCGATCGACCTTATCGATCTCGATCGAGATAAATCGTTTTCTGTGCCAATCTCTTCGATTATTGTTAATAAACACACAGGAGAACGTGCCGTTGTTTCCATTAATGCTACCAAAGCGCAAACAAGTTTCGATTCCATTCCTTCTAATATTTTAGAAGAGATCGATATAGTCTTGATTGACGGTCATTTAATGGAAATAGGTGCGGCGATCGCCCCGCTTGCCAAAGCTAAAAACATCCCTACTGCGATCGATGGTGGTAGCTGGAAACCTGGTTGGGAAAATGTTTTACCTTATATCGATTATGCCGTTTGTTCGGCTGATTTTTATCCTCCTCATTGCCGCGATCGCTCGGATGTATTTGCTTATCTTTTAGCTCAAAATATTGACCACATTGCTATTTCTAATGGTGCTAAACCAATTCAATATTTCACTCAAGAAAAGCAAGGACAAATCGAAGTTTCTCAGGTTGAGGCGATCGATACTTTGGGTGCTGGTGATGTTTTTCATGGAGCTTTTTGTCACTACATTTTGCAGCACAATTTCCCCAAAGCATTAGAGGAAGCATCAAAAATTGCCACCCGTTCCTGTCAATTTTTTGGTACTCGTAGTTTTCTTTAAATATAGCAGTAATAAAATTTGAGTAATATTAAGCTCTGTAGCAATATGTTTTCCTATTGCTAAAAATAGAATTAAAATTAAATATATAAGCACGTGGGATCGACAAAATAAATAGCTATGTTAGTTGTTCTTTGTGAAGAACAAATTCTTTCAGTACAACAAATTTGTCAGGGTTGTTTGTTGGCAGACCGTACTGGATTACCTCGTAGGCGACAGGGAAAGCTGTGCTGCGCTCATCTTCTAGGAAAATCTAACCAAAGCCAACCAACTACTTACGAGTGCGAAATGGGTTTTCGACTTGCGGAAATTGAATGAACAATTCGCTCGATCTCGATCGTAATTAATAATATTGATTGGATAAAATTACGTTATCTTAGAATTTGAGCACGCTTCAATTTTTACTGACTGCGAAGAGGAGATAGTTTCAATGACCTGGCGCGGAACAACCGATGCAAAAGATAGATTTTTTGCGGCACTTGTTTATGTACTACCTTTAATATCCGCTTTAGAATTTGGCGAATATTTATTTAGACAATTTCCCATTTTCAGCACAATTTTAATACCGTTAGCTCCATTTATCTGGATTTATAGAACAGTTCCTTTGGCAGGAATTATCATTTTTTTCGTATTATTTCTAGCAGTGGTTAGAAACGAAAGAATTAATCACTTCATTCGTTTCAACACGATGCAAGCAATTTTAATTGATATTTTAATTTTATTAGTCAATTTGCTTTTAGGAGTATTACTTCCTGCATTAGGAGGAGGTATTTTTGTCGAAACTATTTACAATGTCGTTTTCTTGGGAACTCTAGCAGCTTCTTTCTACAGTATAGTTCAGTCGATTTTAGGACGTTACGCAGAAATTCCCACGCTTTCTGATGCTGCTTATTCGCAGGTGAGATAGGGGATAGGGAAGTTCGAATTTGAAAATTCGGAATGCTTCAGAGACGGAAGTGCGAAGCCAATCGGAGTTAGTTTTAAACTTCGAACTTAAGGCACGTATTCTGAGGAAACCTCAGAATACAAGTGCCGTCGAATTTCGAATTTCGAACTTTTGTTGCCCGATGCCCATTGCCCATTGCCCTATGAACCATGAACAATGAACCACTTTTCAAGATTCTGCGACATGATTTTCTAAAAAACCAATTCCTTCAATTTCAATGCGAATGCGATCGCCCGCTTGCATTGCACCTATTCCTTCTGGTGTTCCCGTTAAAATTACATCTCCTGGCATCAAAGTCATTATTTGGGAAATATAAGAAACTAACTGTTCTGGAGAAAAAACCATTTCAGAAACTGAGGCAGATTGTTTGACAGTATCGTTTAAAAAAGTTTGTAAAATTGCGCCAGGACTCAATTCTCGCACGATCCAAGGTCCTAGAGGACAAAAAGTATCAAAGCCCTTTGCTCTAGTCCACTGACCGTCTTTTTTTTGCAAGTCTCTAGCAGTTACGTCGTTAGCGATCGTATATCCCCAAATTTTAGTACGCGCTTGTTCGACAGTAACATTGCGCGTGCGATCGCCAATTACTAAAGCCAATTCTCCTTCATAGTCTACTCGTTGAGATTGAACGGGGTAGTGAATCGGTTGATTTGTAGCGATCGCCGTAGTTGGCGGTTTGAGAAATAAAAGCGGTTCCCCAGGAACGTCCGTTCCCATTTCAGCAGCATGGTTGGCGTAGTTTTTTCCAACAGCAATAATTTTAGAAGGAGCGCAAGGAGCTAAAATTTGATAGGTTTCAGCTTCTAAAATTGTATCGCTTGGCTGTCCTCCCAACCAAGGTGGAGCATCTAAAACTCGAACGGATCGGTCTAGTGAAAGAGAACCGTAGTATACCTGTCCAGTGTTAGATTTAATTCGAACGTAGCGTTGTGCCATATATTTGGAAAGGTTGAGACTTATTAATTAGCTCGATCGAATCGATAAGTTTTTTTTTATTAACGTTTTTTATCTTAAGTCACTAGCGATCGAGTTGTAAGTAATGATACGATCGAAATTCCTTGCTTCTTTATCTGGTTTTAGACCGAAAGTAACAATACTTTTTTGTCTGAGTGTAATCAAGAAGCCTTATTGTCCACAAGGAGATTAAATTAATGCAAAACTACGAAATGATGTATATTCTTCGCCCAGACTTGACTAACGAGCAAGTTGACGAAGTTGTTAACAGATATCAGACTTTTTTAGTCGATGCTGGCGCAGCAAATCTGGAAGTTCAGAATCGCGGTAAAAGAAGACTTGCCTATCCAATTCAAAGGCATTTGGATGGAGTATATGTTCAAATGAATTATGAAGCTGATGGCAAGCAAGTAGCGCCTTTAGAACGAGCGATGCGTCTTAGCGAAGAAGTGATTCGCTATATGACTCTTAAAGTTAAAAGTCCCCAACCTCCTGAAGCGACAGGCGAAACTTCTACAGATGCTTCTGAAGCAGCAGAAGAAGAGTAAAGAGTAAAGTCTGAAGTTTTTCCTTCAGACTTGTTGGTGTTGCCTCTAATAATAAACTGGGACTATTGCGCGTTCTTTTTCGCGAATTTCTAAAACTTGCAGGCGATCGCCTACTGCGATCGTACCTGTATTTCTGGGAGACATATTTTCGCCAAACATGACTCCTTGTTCGCCAAATTGTCGAAAAGTGCTTAAGGTTCTTAATGGTTCTTTAAAGATATTTTTTTCGCCAGTCGTCTGATCGATGGTAGTGATGATACAACGACTGCAAGGTTTGACTGAGTCAAATTCGACTTTGCCAATTTGAATCGATTTCCAATTTCCTTCTGCAAAAGGTTCGTCGGTAGCAATGACAATATTCGGTCGAAAACGACTCATTGGCACTTGTTGAGTTTGCCCCGAATAGGTTTCTCTAATTCTTTGATTTAGTTCGTGTAAAGAAGCGGTTGCTGTAATTAAAAATGGAGAACTATCGGCAAAACTGACGGGTTTGTCTTGGTTAAAGTGAAATTGCATTTGGTGCGGGTTTCGCAATCGCAAGTGTCGGGGTGATTGTCTAACTAGACGGCAGCGGGATTGTGCTTGCAAATTGAGGACTCGATCGAACCAATTGGCGACTTCATCCCCTCGATCGATCGCCATAGTACGATCGCCCCATATTTCTACTTCTATTTCTGTACCACTGAGATCGGCATGAAAAGAAATTGGTTCGATGCAATTGTCGATCGTAGATAGCAATAATGTCTCTCCAACAATTTGAACTTGCACTCTGGCAAGTTGGGGATATTGTCTTTGCGTTAAAAATCGACCCTTGCGATCGACTAACATAAACTCCCGATCCCAAGCAAATCCTTTTGAGGTTACCTCTGCTTGTTGTAGTTCGATTCCCCGACAAGATTTAATTGGGTAAATAAATAGTTGAGAAACAATCATTTCGCTCCGTCTCCACCGTTATGAATTCTTAATGCAGTTGTTTGGCTAATGTGGCAGCTACTTTAAAAATCGCTGCTTCATTATATGCAGCAGCAATAATTTGTACTCCTAGGGGTAATTTTCCTGGAGTTAGTACGGGAAAAGATAAGACTGGCAAACCTACAAAAGAAATTGGTTGCGTAAATCTTCCTAAATTAGGGCGTACTAGCATTTCTTCCCCGGCGATGGTTATTTTTTCTTGTCCGATCGAAGGTGCAAAGCAAGGAGTTGTTGGTGTCAAGACAACATCGAAATTTTGCCAAATTTCATGCCAGCGATCGCGATACCATCGTCTAAATCTTTGCGCTTGGACATACCAAGAGGCAGGAATCAACGCACCAGCTAAAAAACGATCTCTGGTGGCGGGATCGAAATCTTGAAGACGAGATTGCAAGTCAGACAAATGTAAGTTTGCTCCTTCCACTGCTGTAATAATATATGCTGCTGCCCTAGCGCGATCGCTTTCTGGGATGTCTATTTTTGTTTGCACTCCTAAAGTTTTAGCTGCTAACTCCACTGCTTCGATGGCTTCTTTCTCGGCTCTCTCACTAAAATATCCTGTAGCTACTCCAATACGCAACCCTTCGATTCCTATACTTAATTCTGGCAGACAGGGTTGATGTGGAACTTTGGTACAATTAGGTTGGAGAGGATCGCCTTCTAGCAAAAGATCGTAAACTGTAGCGAGATCTTTTAGCGATCGAGCAAAAATTCCCACGCGATCGAGACTGTGGGCAAATAAATATGCTCCCGCCCGAGAAAGACGACCGTAAGTAGCGATAAAACCGTAAATTCCACACAGTGCTGCGGGTACGCGCACCGAACCATTGGTATCCGAACCGAGTGCGATCGGCACTAATCCCGCCGCCACTGCTGCAGCAGATCCACCAGAAGAACCGCCAGCGATACAATTTAAGTCATGGGGATTATGGGTAGTGCCATAGTGACTGTTTTCGGTAACAAATCCATAGGCGTACTCATCCATGTTAGTCGTTCCCACCAAAATCGCACCCGCTTGTTTTAATCGAGATACTACTGTAGCATCGCAAGTTGCTGGTGGTTTTTCTCGTTCGATTTTAGAACCAGCTAGGGTAGTTATGCCTTCGACATCAAAAAGGTTTTTTACCGCGAAAGGAACACCTGCTAGAGTGCCTAAATTTTTCTTTTGAACTAGATCTGCATCGATGCGATTGGCTGCGGCGATCGCGGAAGCATCGAGAATTTGAGTGAAACAGTTTAGTTGGCGATCGCGTTCGGTAATGTCTTTTAAAGTATTTTCGACAACAGTTTTAGCACTGATTTCGCTGCGGCGAATTGCAGAAGCAATTGCCATAGCATCAAGATCGTTGTTCATGGTTCAAAAATTGAAGCAGAATCAATTTCCTCTGTTAAAGGAAATTCCGTTACTAGTGAAGCAATTTGTGCGATCGTTGCGAAATTATCGACCACGCGATCGAGGTATTCTGGCGCAATCGATAAATCGAGCAAGTTTGCAGTTTGTACTATGTATTCGCCATAGTCTGAGGTTTTTTCGCTCATCACAATTGGCTGTTTCAATCCTCGTCCCTAAAAGAGGCGAGGTTGGTGAATGGTACGGCTAACTTTAATCTTTGAATAAAAAAGTTTAGCTTAGGTTAAATTAGTTCAGTTTAACGATCGGTATTAATATACGGTTCGATAATCGTTTTCCAGTGTAAGTAACCTTTGGCATTGAGATGAACCCCATCCATTGTATATTTAATATCTAATTGTTGAGCATCATCTAAAAAATTTTTGTGCAAATTTAAATAATTATAAGAAAATTTAAATGTTATTTTTTTAACTTCTTCATTAACTGCAACTAAATCTTGATTGTCTATGGCAATGGGGAAAGATCGATCGTTAATTGGTAAAAGACTTTGAACGAATACTTGAGTTGAAGGAGAATTTAGTTTGATAAATTCAAGAATTTGCTGATAATTTTTGACGATTTCGGGTATGGTTTTGCGATCGTTCCAAACATCGTTAACTCCAATCATTAGAAAAATTTTTTGCGGTTTTGAAGCAACAATTCGATCGAGACGCTTTAAAACTCCATCGGTAGTATCTCCAGAAATACCTCGGTTAATAATATTACCGTTTTGAAAAAGTTCTGCCCATTCTCCTTGGTCGGTGAGACTATCCCCTAAAAAAACAATTTTTTCTTGAGAATTAGGCAATTCTGCAAACATATTTTTTTTCATTTGATAATAACCAGTTCTATAGCTATGGCGATGTTGTTGAGTTCGCTCTTTTGTTTGCTCTTTCGCGATCGCACGGGCAATTTTTTGTTTGATGATTTTATTAATATCTCGTTGCGAACCTAACAAAAATAAAGATAATAACAAACTAAAATTTAACCCCAAAGAACAATATAAGATAGTCTTATTTTTAATAAACATTCAACTCAAAAGTTAAAATTGAAGAAGGCAGTAGGCAGGAGGCAGAGGGCAGAAGGTTTGATTGAAAGGTTGGATACAAGATTGGCAATTGGTGGGGCGGGGCGTACGAGTTCTGCCGTAAAACGACAGAATCAGCCCCTTGGATTCAGTTGAGCCACCAATTGTAGACCTCCAAATTGTAGATTTGGAGGTCCCGCGTCCACAGGAGCGAAGCTACCTCGCCAAGAGTGTCGGGTTCGGCTTGTACCCGATTGGACAAGACTTTCTCAGACGGCATCAAACTTTTTATCTTGCCAACAAATGAACATATGCGCCTTCTGCCCTCTGCCCTCTGCCTTGCACAGATGTGCTGGTCACAAATCGAGGCGCGCCCGATCGACGATCGAGCTTAAAAATGTTATGCATAAATGTCGATCTTTGTCAAATCAGCTTTTTAGCAACTAAGTAAAAATACTTAAAAATTAGTCGATCGAACAGTCGATTTTTGGTCTTTGTCAAGTCCCTTTTTTGGAGCAAAAACGACGAAGCCATCGGTATTTTCAACCTTTTGCGATCGATTTTGGTTATACTTACCCTGATTATTAAATTCAATCGTACACCTAAAATGACGCAATTTCGTAAACAAATAGGAATTATTCTTATTTGCTAATAAAGTTAAATTTAATTAAGCAGACAAAGTTTAAATAAATAAAGCTTTTGTGAAAAGTTTTATTTATATATACTCTTGCTAACAAGTCTCTTGGTTGAATAAATAATACAAATAAAGAATCTAATCTTGAGATAAGAAAATGCTTACAATACCCAATTCGGATAATTATTGGTTGAAAAATGTTCGTGTTCCTGTCTCTGTCATAAAAGGAATCGATTTAGCTGCGGAAACCAAAGAAGGATTGTGCGCGATCGATTTACATGTAAGAGAAGGTGCGATCGCTCATCTAGTTCCCAGTTCGAATCTAGAACAAAATTCTGTCAGTATCGATTTAAAAAAAAAATAGTCTTACCCACTTTCATCGATCTACATGCCCATCTCGATAAAGGTCATATTTGGGAAAGAACGCCCAATCCAGACGGTACATTCAATAGTGCTTTAAAGGGTGCGATCGCCGACTCACAAAAATACTGGAAATACGAAGATGTCATGCGGCGGATGGAATTTGGCATCAAATGCAGTTACGCTCACGGATCGATCGCGCTTCGCACTCATATCGATTCTTTTGGCGAACAAGCAGAGATTAGTTTGGGTGCATTTAAAAGTTTGCAAAAACAATGGGCAGATAGAGTTACCCTACAAGCCGTTACTTTAGTCAGTCTCGATTATTATCAAACCGACGCAGGTGTCGCCCTAGCCGATAAAATTGTAGAAGTAGGTGGTATCTTGGGGGGTGTAGCTTACGTTAACCCAGATTTAGATAGCCAACTCGATACAGTCTTTTCTCTGGCGCAAAAAAGAGGTTTAAATTTAGATTTTCATGCCGATGAAAACGGCGATCCCAATTCAATCTGTTTGCGAAAAATAGCAGAAACTGCCATTCGCCATCAGTTTACAGGCAGAATAGTTTGCGGTCATTGTTGTAGTTTGGCAGTCCAATCAGAGGAAGTAGTTGCCGAAACTTTAGAACTCGTCAAACAAGCAGGCATCGGTATAGTCAGCTTACCCATGTGCAATCTTTACTTACAAGATAGAAAATCTTCTCTAACTCCTTTTTGGCGTGGAGTTACTAAAGTCCACGAACTAAAACAAAAAGGTGTTCCCGTTGCTTTTGCTAGCGATAACTGTCGCGATCCCTTCTACGGTTTTGGCGATCATGATGTTTTAGAAGTATTCGAACAAGCAGTCAGAATCGCCCATGTCGATACACCATACAGCAATTGGATCGATTCTGTGACCAAAACACCAGCAGATATGATGGGATTGTCAAAATTAGGCAGAATTGGCGTGGGATTGCCAGCAGATTTAATTATTTTTAAAGCCAGATATTTTAGTGAATTGTTATCTCGATCGCAGCGCGATCGCATTGTTTTGCGTAATGGCAAATCGATCGATACTACCCTACCCGACTATGAAGAGTTAGATGATTTAATTATCCGTTCACCCTCAAATTCTCCATAGTTAATTTGGGCTAAATTCAGTTGAGTAAAATCTCTTCATATTTTTTTAAATCTACTTAAATAAGTAGATTAATTGGAATTGCGATCCAGTTTTTGCCTCCTCAAGTGGCTACCTACCCACATTTTCTGTCTATAATATCAAAATGAAACTAGTGGAACGCCATATAATCAATCGACAACATCCTTTCTGGAAAAAACTTGACTGGCTCGCTTTTTTGTCAAAAAATTTGTTCAATTTAGCTAACTATCACTACCGTCAATATTTCTTTGAGCATCAAAAGAAATTAAACTTTAACCAGCTCTATCATCTAGTATCTAAAACCGTTGATTATCAAGCTCTACCTACTAAAGTAAGCAAACAAATAATCCGAAGATTAGATTCTGCTTGGAGTAGTTATTTTGCGGCAATTTCTACTTGGAAAAAATATCCCGAACCTTTCTTGGGCAAACCCAAAATACCTAAATACAAACATCAAACCAAAGGACGTAATCTCTTACCCTATTCTCATGAATCAATATATCGAGCGGCATTAAAACAAGGAATATGCCACTTATCTAAAAGTGATCTAAAAATTCCCACAGCACAAACTGTAATAATTGAAGCCAGAATTGTCCCCAAAACTAATTGCTATCTAATTGAAATAGTTTATGAAAAACCTGAAGAAATAACCAATAATAAGCAAATCGCAGGAATAGATCTAGGAGTTAATAACTTAATAGCTGTAACTACAAATCAAACAGGTATCTCTCCTCTTTTGATTAAAGGCAGACCCTTAAAAGCGATTAACACCTTCTACAACAAACAACGTTCTCATCTACAATCAACTCTAAAAACTAAATGTAATTTATTTACATCTAAAAGATTACAAAATCTAACTCATAAAAGAAATTGTCGAATAGAGAATTATCTACATACCGCCAGTAAAAGAGTAATCGATTGGTGTGTGGTTCATCAAGTAGGTATTCTCATCATTGGGCATAACCCAAATTGGAAACAAGAAATTAATCTAGGAAAAAAGAATAATCAACAATTTGTGAATATTCCCCATCACAGATTAATTCAAATGTTGAGTTATAAAGCCCAATTAAAAGGCATATCGGTAATCATTACTGAAGAAGCTTACACCAGTAAAGCTAGTGCAATAGACAACGATCCTTTACCTAAATATGGCGAGAAAAAACCAGTTTTTAGTGGCAAGAGAGTAGCAAGAGGATTGTATAGAACAGCAGCTAATAAACTATTAAATGCTGATGTTAATGGGTCGCTGAATATAATTAGAAAAGTAATTCCTGATGTTTTTGACCAAGGAATAAAGGGTTTGCCGTTTAACCCTGTAGTGGTCGATCCACTACGAACAAATAGACTTACTCTATCCAATGGTTAGATTTGAGTAGATTTATTTGAGCGGTTTAAGATTTAGATATACACCTCTCGACCATTTTGCTGGCATCAGCGAAATTAAAACGCTATTAATTAATTATGACGAAAGCAACAGCTACCTTCGATTCTCGAACTTCTCAAACGACAACGAATATCTTTTATCGAGTTGCTATGCCTCAACCAACATCTCATTTGTTTGAGGTAGCTTTGCAAGTTAGCAATTGGCAAGCAGCAAGTTTAGACTTGAAAATGCCAGTTTGGACACCAGGATCTTATTTGGTAAGAGAGTATGCCAAACACGTACAAAATTTTAGCGCCGAGGCTAGTAATAGCAAACAATCTTTACCAGCTAAAAAACTCAACAAAAATCACTGGCAAATCAAAACAGAAAATATCTCCCAAATAACCATACGCTATCGCGTCTTCGCTAACGAACTTTCGGTACGTACCAATCATTTAGATGCCACTCACGGCTATTTTAATGGTGCTGCGTTGTTTTTTTTCATTCCAGGTTTAGAAAAGGGCGCGATCGAGGTTGAAATAATACCGCCGCGATCGGACTGGCAAGTTTCTTGCACTTTACCAACTGCACCAGGTAAAACTCATACTTATATAGCTAAGGATTTTGACACTTTAGTCGATAGTCCTTTTGAAATTGGCACGCAACGAATTTATGATTTTGAAGTTTTAGGAAAACCCCATCAGCTAGCAATTTGGGGTGAAGGCAATGCCAATCCAGATAAAATAATTGCCGATACTCAAAAAATTATCGAGGTAGAAGCTAACTTATTTGACGGCTTACCTTACGAAAAATACTTATTTTTGCTGCATTTATCTGCAAGTGGTTTTGGTGGTTTAGAACATAAAGATTCTTGTTCTCTAAATTATCCTCGTTTGGGTTTTCGCGCCAAAGATAAATATGTGCGCTTCATGCAGTTGGTAGCGCACGAATTTTTCCATTTGTGGAATATCAAACGCATTCGTCCCAAAGCTTTAGAACAATTTGATTACGAAGCAGAAAACTATACTACATCTCTATGGTTTTCCGAAGGCACAACTAGCTATTACGATATGTTGCTACCCTTGCGGGCAAAAATTTACGATAGCAAAATTTTCTTAGATAATTTAGGCAAAGAGATTACCAGATATTTAAATATACCAGGCAGAAAAGTACAACCTTTAAGCGAGTCTAGTTTTGATGCTTGGATCAAACTATATCGACGCGATAGCAATAGTGATAATTCGCAAATTTCTTATTATTTAAAAGGAGAAATGGTTTCGCTATTGTTAGATTTGTTAATTCGCGATCGCCATAACAATCAACGATCGCTTGACGATGTCATGCGGCAAATGTGGCAGCGTTTTGGCAAAGAAGAAATTGGTTTTACTCCCGAACAATTGCTTGAAGTTATTGAATCGGTAGCCCAAACAGATTTAAGCGAATTTTTCCAACGCTATCTCGATGGTACAGAAGAATTACCATTCGATCGATATCTCGAACCGTTTGGTTTGCATTTGCAAAGCATTAGCGAAGATGAAACGATTCCCTATTTAGGAATTCGCGTACAATCCGAACACGGTAAAGAAATTGTCAAATTTTCTGAAGCCAATTCACCAGCCGCAATTGCAGGAATCGATCCCGATGATGAATTGTTGGCGATCGACGGTATTAGAGTAGGTGCCGAACAATTAAGCGATCGCCTCAAAGATTATCGAGTCGGCGATACTGTAGAAGTTAGCATATTTCACCAAGATCGATTGCACAATCTTGCTGTAAAATTAGCAGCACCCCTACCCAGTCGTTATGAAGTCGTCCGAATTAAAAATCAGAACGAACGACAAACGCAAAACTTATTAGCTTGGCTTAATAACTAGGGGAGAGGGGCAACGAGCAACGGGCAGAGTCACTCATTCAAAAGTCAGTCGTAGGGGTGGGTTTTGTTCTTCATTTGTCGGTTGAAACCAATAATTTATCTGCCAAACCCACCCGTACAAAAGTTAAAAGTCAAAAGTAACTAACTATTCCCTATTCCCTATACCCTACTCCCTAACCCCTAATCCCTAATCCCTAATCCCTAATTTTTATGCATAACTTCTTACCGATCGCTTATTTTCAAAATAAATTTATTCCTTTTGAGGATGCCAAAATTTCGATCGCTACCCACGCTTTGCATTATGGCACTGGTGCTTTTGGTGGAATGCGAGGTATTCCCGATCCGACTAATGCCGATCGCATTTTATTATTTAGATTAGACCGTCATTGTCAAAGACTTAGTTATAGTGCCAAATTTCTCAATTATGATTTATCAGCCGATAAAATTCAGCAAGTTCTTGTTGATTTTGTCAAAAAAAATCAGCCGAATAAATCTTTTTACATTCGCCCTTTTATTTACACTTCCGATTTAGGAATTGCTCCAAGATTGCACAAAATTGAGAAAGATTTTTTTGTCTACGGTTTGGAATTAGATGATTATTTACCAGCAGAAGGTATTAACTGTAGAATTAGTTCTTGGCACAGACAAGAAGATCGTAGTTTTCCCCTTCGAGGCAAAATTAGTGGAGCATATATTACTTCTTCTTTAGCCAAAACTGAAGCGATTGAATCTGGTTTTGATGAAGCTATTTTGCTCAATTCTCAAGGCAAGGTTTGCGAAGCTTCTGGCATGAATATTTTTCTGGTCAGAAATGGTAAATTAATTACCCCTGGCTTGGATCAAGATATTTTGGAAGGAATAACTAGAGACAGTGTAATTACTATTGCTAAAAATTTAGGAATGGAAGTTATCGAGAGAGCAGTTGATAAGTCAGAACTTTTAATTGCTGATGAAGTATTTTTATGCGGTACTGCTGCGAAAATTACTCCAGTCAAAAAAATTGAAAACTATCAGCTATCAAGTAATAGAGAAATTACCGAAAAACTAAAACGAAATTTGATAGAAATTACCGAAAATCGCGATCCAAACTATCAAGATTGGGTTTATGTAATTGACAAGTAATGAGGAGGATGGATTTTGCTCATGTTACTATCTACTGAGTCGTAAAATGGGTAAAGCCCATCCTACTAAATTTTAACGACCTACTTGTCCTTGTTGTTGCATGCTTTCTTGCATAGTTTTTTGAATTAGAAGATTGCTATCACCAACAGCAGCAGCACTATTCTCAGAATCTTGTCTATTGATTTGAGTTTGAGGATCGCCACCATTACCATGGAGATATTGATTTACATCAATGCCATTTTGAATGCTGTCTTGCTGGGTGTTTTGAATGACTGTATTATTACGACCAACAGCAGCAGCATTGTTTTTAGAACTTTGGCTGTTTACTTGGGTTTGCTGAGCAAAAGCAGCAACGGGAGCAAAGGTTAAAACGATAGTAGCGATCGCGAAGCCTGCACGGAGTGCAATCGCGCAAGCATATTTGTTTGACATTGTTTCTAGACCTCTTTGAAAAAAATGTTTATTTTCTCGCTTATAGTTTAAATTACGTAAGCGTTCTCATTATTATGCAGCGATCGAGCCAAAAAAAATTCAAAAGAAAATATAAAATTTCGGAATTTAACGGTATCCAAAATGTAGGGACGTTTTAGGGAATAAGCCAGTTATTTCGGCGAACTTCAAAGCAAAACCTATAATAGTTCTGGTTTTCGGATGCGAAAGTTTGGCGTAGTCACGACAAAATTATCTGACTAAAAAAGGTAAAATTGCTTCGCTTACTCGATCTGAATATTCTTCATGTAACCCTAACGTACCTGGTAATCTAACCGTTTCAACATTAGGTAACTGCGCGATCGCTTCCATTTCTGCTTTTGATTTTGGCGGTGCGTTTTCAGCAATAACGATCGAGATGGGTATAGATAGAGATTGAAAAGGGTGCAAAAAAGTAGCGCGATCGCTAACCGGATCTAGTCTTCCCGTCACAAAAGCAGCGGGGGCATATCTAGCGCCTTGTTGTTGACTAATGTTTCGTTTTTGCTTGATGAATTCGTTGGTTAACAAACTATCTTCAACATAAACATGACGGCGATACATCCAGCGCAAAAAAGATGGCGTTGTGTTTAAATAATAAAGGGTTTGTCCAACTATAGGCGAGCGTACCAAGTTTAAAACGAGACTAGCAAGCGATCGAGGCGCACCCATCGCCCGCAAAGGCCCTAACCAAGTAGGAGCGACTAAAATTAACTTAGAAACTATATTTGGACAATTTTTTGCCACTTTTAGGGCATAACCAGCAGCATGCCCCGCAGCAATAATGGTAACGGGCGCACTAAAAGCGTATTCGATAAAATCTTTTAGCAATTGATGATATATTTCAGGACGATAGTCGATCGAGATGCGATCGGATTGACCGAAACCCAACCAATCTAGAGTAACAACTTGAAAGTTAGTAGCCAGCGATCGAGCAATTCCTTTCATTTCAGCACGAGTAGAAACAGTACTAAAAGCAGGAAGCAATAGAACTGGTTTTCCCAAGCCTAAAAACTCATAAACTATTTGATAATCTTTACCTTGCCAATTCCATGTATATTCGCGGATTGTTCCGCCAACCGCAAAATCAGAAACAGTTTCAGTTGAAGTTGTCATGATTATTAAAGAATGAGTGCTGAGCGATCGCTAATGGGTAATTATTTTTGACTGCTGAATAGGTATTTCCTCTACTCTAGCTAGATTCGCTCGAAATAATGGCTTCTTTTCATTTAAAATTTGGTTAATTTATGCTCGATCGAAAAGCCAGCATTTCGATTAACCCAAATAAGCTTTTCTAATTCGTTCGTCGTCTAGCAATTCAGAAGCAACCCCAGACAAAATCAATTCTCCAGCTTCCAAAACATAACCGCGATCGGCAGTTTGTAAAGCCAAATTAGCGTTTTGTTCGACGAGTAAAATTGTCACGCCAGACTCATTTAATTGCTTAATAACTGAAAAAATTTCTCGAACGATTTGCGGCGCTAAACCGAGACTGGGTTCATCTAATAATAATAATTTGGGACGACTCATCAACGCGCGCGCGATCGCTAACATTTGTTGTTCGCCACCGCTAAGAGTACCTGCAAGTTGATGGCGACGTTCCCCCAAACGAGGAAAAGTAATAAACTGACGTTCGAGATCGGATTTGATACCCAGGCGATCTGAACGAATATAAGCACCTAATTCTAAATTCGTCAAAACAGTTTGTCTGGCTAAAACTCTTCTACCTTCAGGACTATGAGCGATACCCAAACTAACCACGCGATCGGGACTTAATTTAGCAATATCTTGTCCTCGATAAAAAATTTGACCGCTACGCGCATTAACAATTCGAGAAATCGTTCTGAGAGTGGTGCTTTTTCCCGCACCGTTAGCACCAATTAGCGTGACAATTTCGCCCTCATTTACAATTAAGTTTAGATTGTTAAGTGCGCTAACAACTCCATATTTAACTGATAAGTTTTTTATTTCTAATAAAGTATTAGTCAAGTCGTTTCACTCCAATTCAAAATATATAATTAAGCTAAAAAATAAACTTAAATTTTTTATTACAATTGCTAATTTGACGAATTAGACTAAAAAAAGAAAAACTAACAAATCCTTAGAAGCTTCTGAAATATTGCAGGAGGGAGTCTAATGGCAAATTTAATTGTTCGTGTTTGTTACATATTTACTAGTACAATTTTAGTTGTTGCAATACCTCAGTTTGCTAACGCTCGACAAACAATAGAAACAGCAGCTACTTTGATACCAAACATTTCTGTTGTCGAGTCGGCTGGATTAAATGCCGATCTTGATGTTCCTTGGTCGAAACCCGTACAAATTAAAGATCCATTCGAGGGTTCTTTTTTGGGCGTATTCGATCGAAATGATTTGAGGGGTGGATATAGCAGGTCAAGTAAAATAATAAGTCTATGGAGTCGAGATTCGATTCGAATGTTGCTAGTTGCCAACCAAGAAGAATGCGGACACGGTTATTTTCATTCTTTCGATTTTGACTGCGATGAAATTGATACTCCTAGAATTATTAATAAACTCTCGATTAAAGTCGGCGATCGCGTTTTTGAGGTGGCAGGAAATAACAGTAAATTTACAGTAAGCGAGGAAATCGCCACTGCTCTAAAAAATGCTCCAGCACAAAATGTAGATATTCGACTGGTACTAGAAGATGGAGAAACAATTGACACTCAAATTGGTAAAGAAACTGTCCAAACTTGGCAAAAAATTTACTAAACCTAAAACAAAATTTGAGGATGAGTTAACTGCAAACC
>JBOFLQ010000231.1:0-27008 GCA_051657945.1 Xenococcaceae cyanobacterium
AGGGACTAGGGTTTGATGCTAGTCCCTAGCCTAAGCGCCCCTAACCCCTAGACAGAGCAGGGACAGATAATGAACCTTGCGAAGGATGCACTCGTTCGTTTACTTCTGATACCTTTTGTTTAGAATTTGTTACAAATTAAGTAAGTGTTAAAGGCAAAGTGCGATCGAAAGTTTACACAGTAAGAAAAAAAGGCTGATATGAGCAAAAAAAAGTCTAGGTTGAGTTCTATTGTTCGAGCCTTTGAATCCCGCAACTATCAACTCTTTTTTTTGGGTCAAGGAGTTTCTTTAATTGGTACTTGGATGACTCAAACTGCGTCGATCTGGCTAGTTTACCAATTGACTAACTCAGCGTTGTTACTTGGAATTGTCGGGTTTGCCAGTCAAGCACCCAGTTTTTTATTAATGCCCTTTTCAGGTGTTTTTGTCGATCGCTGGAATCGTCGTCGAACTCTTGTGATTACGCAAGTATTATCGATGATTCAATCGCTGACACTAGCAACTTTAACTCTAACCAATACTATTGAAATCCCTCATATCATTGCTTTGAGTGTTTTTCAAGGCATGATTAATTGCTTCGACATGCCAACTCGACAAGCTTTTGTCATCGATCTGGTCGAGAAAAAAGACAACTTAGGCAATGCGATCGCGCTGAATTCTTCTTTATTTAGTGGTTCTCGTTTAATTGGACCGGCGATCGCGGGTTTGTTAATTTCCTTAGTAGGCGCGGGATATTGTTTCTTAATCGATGGAATTAGCTACATTGCAGTAATTTCTAGCTTATTAGCAATGAGAATTAAGCCGCGACATTTAAAAGCCATCCAATCTCAAGACAATCTTTGGCAAAGGTTTAAAGAAGGATTTGAGTATGCTTTTGGTTTTCCACCGATTCGAGCAATTTTGCTTTTAGTTGCTTTGGTTAGTTTTATGGGAATGCCCTACACTGTTCTCGCTCCGATTTTCGCAACTGATATTCTTAAAGGAGGCCCCGAAACTTTAGGTTTTCTGATGGCTGCGTCTGGTTTGGGAGCAATGTCAGCCGCAATTTACTTAAGTTCTCGAAGTACCGTTATTGGTTTGGGTAAAATTATCGCCTTTGCACCTTTAATTTTTGGTATTGGTATCATTATTTTTTCCCTCTCTAATACATTGTGGTTATCCTTGCTAACAATGTTATTTGTGGGAGCTAGCGTAACTCTACTAAGCACTTCTAGTAATACGATTTTGCAGACGATCGTAGATGAAGATAAGCGAGGACGAGTAATGAGCTTTTTTAGTATGGCATTTTTGGGCATGGTTACTTTTGGCAACTTACTAGCAGGAACGTTAGCTAGTACAATTGGCGCGCCAAACACTTTGATTTTGGGCGGTATTGCTTGTATTTTTGGCGCGATCGGCTTTGCCAGACAACTTCCTCGCCTGAGAATTTTTATACGTCCTATCTATACCAAAATTGGCGTAATTTCTCAAAACAAAGCGATCGTCGAACAAAAAAAGGCAATTTAAGCTGTTTGTAAGTATATATTGCAACCTCAAATCAAATTGATGGCGTAAATAAAATTTGTGGCTAAACTGGAGTTTGCCATCGATTCGAGCTAGTCTATGTCAGAACTAGAGCAACTTCCCAAACCGCATCCAGACATCACCGATTATGAATGGGAGAGAACCCCAATTAGCGTCAAAATTTTAGTTGAAGAACTTGAAGTACGTCTCAAACAAAGAAAAAAACAGCTAGAAGAAGTAAAAACCGAAAATGGTTGGTTTAGAAAACAACTCGATCGCCAAATTGGGAATTTATCCAAACCCAGCCAACCTTCAGCCCCAGAAATAATTCTTTGGACGGCGATCGGTCTGATAATTACTGTTTGCGGTACGTTTATTCCTGCTTATAGCATAACTCCACCCTGGATTTGGCATAGTCAAGGCATCAAATTTCAAACTCTTAATGTTACCTATCAAATTGGTGCGGTATTACTCTCCGCTTGTTTGGGTGGCAAAAAGGCTGGTTTGTTTTCTCAAATAATTTATGTGGCGATCGGCTTAACTTGTTTGCCAATTTTCGATCGCGGTGGTGGCTGGGAATACATTAAAGAGCCAAGTTTTGGCTATATTTTAGGTTTTATTTTGGCAGCTTGGTGGTGTGGTTTGCTGGCTTTCAAAAGCAAAGCTAAATTGAATTATCTGGCAATTAGTTGCTCTGTGGGTTTTCTCGTCATTCACCTGTTTGGAATTGTTTATGCGTTAATTTTAGGAGCAATTACCAACGCAAGCGCGGGAATGTCGGCATGGCAAACAATTCTAACTTATTCGGTGTATCCCCTACCCAGTCAGCTAATTGTAGTTTGTACGGCTATTGTTCTTGCTTTTGGTTTGCGTAAAATTATGTTGAATTAGGATAGGGATAGGGACTGGGGATTAGGGACGAAGAGATAAATTATAGAAAATTCGAGCAAAACCCACTTTTTTAAAGGTGGGATATAGCGAGGCGTAGTTTACTGCGCCGTAACTAGACAGGATTTTCCGTATGTGGGAAAATAAGATTGTGGTCAGGGTATTCAACCACATAAAACACCCAGTAGTCTAAAGACTAACGCACCTTGAAAACTGAAGATATAGGGTTCTGATGGGAAAAGCACCGTCAGGTAAAATCTTCATGCAGCAAGTACCAGAAAACAAAAAAATTAGGTTTGAAACTGTAGGGTAGGGCATACCCGAACAGATCTCACGGACGGCTTTAATTTCTGAGGTTTCCTCAGAAATCGCGTCCTCTGCAATGGGATAAAAGCTTGGGGACAGAACCATCTCTGGCATAAGTTGGGTGACCGATTTGTGGTAAGTGGGCTGGATGAACCAAGAATCCAACGTCATTTCATGCGTTGGAGTGTCAATACTTATTAATTCCTAACCCCTAGCCCCTAACCCCTAACCCCTATCCCCTATCCCCTAACCCCTAGTTAACGCATTTCCTTAAACCTGTCTACATCTTTAGCAAATTGTTCGGTAAATAAACTCATTACCGTACGATTTTCTCTTACTTTAATATTGACGCTGATACTCATCCCAGATTGTAGAGGAATTTGTTGGTCTCGATAAGGTAAGCTTTGACTATTGAGTTCGACTTTAGTAGGAAATCTAAAGAAATTATAAGTTTGGTCTGGTGGTAGAGAATCAGAACCGATTGCCTTCACTTTTCCTTTGATATCACCAAATTCGCTAAAGGGGAAAGTATCGATTCTCACATCGGTTATCATTCCTGGTCGGACAAAACCGATATCTTGGTTGGTAATATAAACTTCAGCAATTAGACCATCGTTAGGGACTATTTTTAAAATTGGTTCGGATTGTCCTGCGGGAGGCTGTACGTAGCCTGGTAGGGCTTTTAAGTCGAATACAGTGCCATTTACAGGCGCGCGCAATTCTTGATATTTGAGAGTTTGTTCGGTAGAACTAATTTTACTATTGAGATCGGCGATTTGCTTGTCATTATCGACGATCGCCTTAACGATCTGCGAATCAATTTCGGCAAGTCTTTTTTGATTTTCACCAATTTTATCCAAAACGTCTTTTTTGGTTAAAAAGGTAGTGTTGCTATATTTTTGCTTGGCTTGAGCGACAGCAAAACGCAGTCTTTGTTCTTCTTCTTGTAATCTAGAGATTTCCGCTGTTTGTTTTTGAACTTCTTGTTTTTGTCTGTTGTATTCGATCGAACCGTTGGCTTTTTGCTCTACCAGTTTGGCATAGCGATCGTTAGCTTCTTGGCGCTGTCTATCTACTTGGATTTTCGAGACGACTCCTTCTCTAACTAGCGGTTCGACATAGCCCAAAACATCTTTTTCTAGTTTTAAACTATCTTCTAATTGAGCGAGAGTTTGTTTGTTGCGAGCTTCAATTTCTGTTAGTGTTTGCTTTGCTTGTACTAACTGATCTTTGGCATCTGCTAGCTGTACCTGATTTTGAGAGAGTTGTTTTTGGAATTGTTCGACATCTAATTGAGCGGCAGCAGAACGAGTACTCGATTCAGATTGAGATGCATCCAATCTTGCTAGTTGTTCGGCATCGAGATTCTTTTTACCGTCTTTAATTCCTATTTGAGTTCTAAACAATTCGTTTTCAGTAGCTAAAGCAATGCGATTGCGAGCTAGAGAAGCAATTTCTCTGGGAATGTTGTATTTGGCGATCGCTGCTTCTGCTTTAAAGGTAGGAAGTGGATTATCCATCAACGCCCGATAGAATTGATTTTCTTCTTGCAGCGTTTTACGAATCGTACTCTGAGATTGCAGTTCGGCAGTAGAAGCAGTTGTATCAAAACTAATCAATACTTGACCTTGTTTGACGCGCTCGCCATCTTTGACATGAACTTGTTTGACTACACCGTTGAGAGGGGCTTGTATTTCTTGAACTTTGCCCTCTGGTTTCAACTGTCCTTGTGCTGGTACTACTTGTTCGATTTTGGCGAACGATGCCCAAAGCAAACCAAAAGTAGTTACACCAATAATAGACCAAATAATCGCTCGCGACCATTTGGGTGATTGACGCAAAACTACTTCGCTGTCGAATTTTTTCGCGACTGTGCCTTTATTTTTAACGGCTAAAGCGGAAGATGGCGAAGATCCGTTAGTGGTAGTTTTGGCTGAAATTTGTTCGCGAGTGGCAATACCACCAGCACGCGCAGCAGGGCTATCCCCAAAAGAAGCCCCCATAGTCTGTTCTCTAGTTGATGAAGACGATGGCGATCGAGATTTGACTTTTTCTAGCTGTGATTGGGATACTAATGGTAAAATTTTCTGAAACGCTCCAGGCCCAATCTGTGCGTAACCTCTATTAATCGATCTAATTGCTTCGGTTAAATCTTTGGCGGGAGTGCCTTTGAGGATGTAACCCATCGCTCCCGCACTAATCGACTGAGTGATGTATTCGTTGTTGTCGTAAGTACTGAGAACTAAAATTTTTATTTCGGGAAAACGAGAACAAATAATTTTTGTAGCGCTGACTCCATCTAGTCCAGGCATTTCCATGTCCATTAGGACTACGTCTGGTTTGAGTTTTTCGACTTGTTCGACGGCAGATTCTCCATTATCGGCAGTGCCAACTACTTCTAAATCTGGTTGGGTAATTAGAAGTGCTTTTAGCCCTTCTCTAATCATTTTTTGGTCGTCTACCAACAAAATTCGAATAGTTTGCTTTGTCGTTTCGTTTGCCGAAATGTTGGTGTTGAAATCGCCATTAGGTGGGTTCATAGTTAAAACTTGGTAGCATTTTTAGCTTCCGATCGTTGAGCAATTTAAACACTCTTATCTCAACGGTCTTTGAGAATTATGTTTGTAAAGTTAGCGTCTACAACAAATCTTTTATAACTAATATTTTGACGATCGTGCATTACTTATTAATGAGTATTAATTTCTTTGACATATTTTTAACATCCAATTATTTTACTCAGAAGTTTATAGGGGCGCTTTTGCCATTTGCTTCTACAAAAATAATTACTATTTTCTATTCCCTATTCCCTATTGTCTTTTAAAAAATCTAACTAACTCGTGCGACGATCGTATGATGGCGAGGACTGTTAATTGTAATTGTGGGCGATCGAAATCCAGTGTCGATTAAAGATTGCTCGATATTTAACGTAAAATATTCATCTAAATACGGTTCGGTACTTTTGAGTAATGTGAAAATGTAGGGTGGCATCTTCGCAAAAGCTTTAGAGCGAGGATTCATATCCATAATACTCAAATAGCCACCAGGTTTTAAAAGACGACGCGCTTCAGTAAAAATTGCTTTGGCTGCTGTTTGAGGCAATTCATGAAATACCAAACAGGCAGAAACCAGATCGAAAGATTTACTAGGCAAATTTGTATTTTCTGCACTAGCATGAACCCAGTCGATCTTGTTATTGCGATAATTAGCGACAGATAGAAAATATGGCGATAAATCTAAACCCGTCACTTTAGCATCTGGATATACTTGTTGCAGGGTAAATGTACTCAAGCCCACACCGCAACCGAGATCGAGAATGTGTTGTGGTTGGCTGGTAAGTTGTCGCTCTAAAACGTCATGATAGCTTTGTCTGAGTTTGCTATCTCCCTGCGCTCCCGCATCTTGCCAGATTTTAGCATGAACGGCACGAGCGGCTGATTCTAATTCTAAGGCAGCATCCCAATTCAAATTCCCTTTGTCGTAGGCATGAAATGAGGTTAAGTAGTAATCTGGATAGACAAGTCGAGCATTTTCGACTCGACTTAATTCACTTTGCCAATCGTGGAGTTGTAATTGTTTGACATTTTCTCGCCAAGCTACGCCGATCGCTTCCGCCCTCTCAATCATCATCGTGCGTGCTTGATGTTTGGCAAAATTGGCGATCGGTTTAATCGCTAGAATTCGATCGACTAGACGAGAAGCTATTCCTACTGTCTTGTTTGATTTGCTAAGTGTCATTTAACGAATTTAAAATACGAAAAATCAAAATATCAATCGACAAAATAACCAAACATGAATATTGCCATAGATGATAAAACATTAACAGAAAAAGAACGCACAGAATTCCAAAGATTGTTGGCTAAATCGAATCACAATCCACCTCAACTTGAAGACATGCTTGAGATACTGGATACAGTTTGGGATGAATTGGGATGTAACAATCGACATCTCGACTGGAACAAAATTGGTGAATACTACAGTCATCCCGTTTGGCTTTTGAACGGTTATTTTATCGAACAACACGATCTTTCGATGCGACACCGTCAAGCTATTGCGGATTGGATAGCCAGCGATTGCCACAATATTCAGTCAATTTTAGATTATGGCGGCGGGTTTGGTACGCTTGCTCGTTTGATGGGTCAAAAAAATTCTAACTTGACTGTAGATATCTACGAACCACATCCAACTCAAGTGGCGATCGCTAAAGTCAAAGATTTTTCTAATGTTAGTTTTGTTAATTCTCTCGATCGTCAGTATGATTGTTTGGTCAGTACTGATGTCCTAGAGCATGTTAGCGATCCTCTTCATTTATTTGCACAAATGATTGAATTGGTAAAAGTTGGTGGTTATTTAGTAATAGATAACAACTTCCATCCCATCATTAAATGTCATCTGCCTGAAACTTTCCATTTCCGCTACACTTTCGATCGCTTTGCCGAATTAATGGGGCTTAAAAAACTTGGTTGCTGCGAACATACGATCGCTGTAATTTATCAAAAACAAATCGATCGCGATTTAGATTGGCAAAAAATTAGGAAATGGGAAAAAATTTCCAAATTAGTTTTTCCAATAGCTGAATCGTTCGATCGCGCTCAAGCAAATATAAAAAATATACTTAGACCAATTAAGAGAATAGGGGCTAGGGGTTAGGGACAAAATTAGTACTTTTGCCGATCGCCGATTGACTTTTCTACCTAAAGGCTATGCTACTCCTAGCATTGCTTGTAAAGTAAAATATAAAAAGGCAAATGTACCGACGATCCCACCAACTAGAGCGATCGCGGTAACAGGATTTTTCAAGAAAGGAATTAATTTTTCAAAGAACGCCCAAAAAATTCCTAAAATTAAACTAATTAAATAGCGCGGATAGCGAGAGACGTTTTGAAAAAAATCTTGCATGGTTTAAATGAGTTTTAGTACAATCGCTTTTTAATAAAAGCTATTTTAACGCGAACGATTCCCTATTCCCTATTCCCTATTCCCTATTCCCTATTCCCTATCCCCTATCCCCTTTTATTATTATGTCGATCTCTACGACTCAAACACTCACTCACGCACTCAAAGAATGGGCTGTAGCAGTTAATGCCCTAGAAGAAGGGGAAATGTTCGTTTTGTTGCGTAAAGGCGGCATCAGCGAAGAAAGCAAAAGTTTTCAAGTTCCTTATCGATGGGTGTGGTTGTATCCTACATTAGAACATCAAAAGCCCGAATTACTCAAAAACGAATATAGTTCTTTAGTAACGCCAGTTGCTTCGGGATGGCATCCAGAAACTATTAGAATTGGTAGTTGTGCCGAAATTACTCAAGTTTTTTCTCTAAGCGAAACCGAGCAAATAGAAGCTTTGTCTGCCTATCATATTTGGAACGATCGATTTGTCAGCGATCGCTTGAAATGGAAATCCCGTCAACCTATTTCCGTTTTGTTGCTGCGGACTTATAAATTATCCAAACCCGTCGTCATTCCTTACAATGAGGCTTATAAAGGTTGTAAATCTTGGCTCGATCTTGTCGAACCAATTTCTCTGGAAAGTATTGTTCCCGTATTAGATGATGATGCTTTCGATCGCAAGGAAGAAGAAATTTGTTCTATTTTGTCTTCACAATAATTTTCTAGCTAACAAACTGCCCAACTCCAAAAAAATTACTCCTAATACAGCGCTACCGAGCCAATACAACCAAAATAATTGGTAATTTCCGCTAGATAGCAAACTTTTACTATCTAAAGTATAAGTAGAAAAAGTAGTGTAAGACCCCAAAAATCCTACTGCTATCAACAAGCGTAAATTTGGAGATGCGATCGCTCTTTCTAAGGTAAACGTAACAAAAAAACCCATTAAAAGAGCGCCCGTCAGATTAATAAAAAAAGTACCATAAGGAAAAGTCGAGCCAAACCATCGCGATGCCAGCAAGGTAATGTAATATCGGCTTAAAGCGCCTGGAATTGCTCCCAAACTAATCGCGATCGGAGTACGAAGCATCGGATCGATCGAAGCTATTAGCGTCCAAATTTTACCAACACCAGCTAGCAATAAGTTGAAGACAACATTCAACATTCCCTATTCCCTACTCCCTAATCCCTAATCCCTACTTAATCAACACTGCTGGTTTTTGGCGAATTTTGTCTTCCAAAGGTTTTACTTTATCGACTAGTTCGATAAACTGTTGGTAGTCAGGAGGAGTAGCATTAGGAATATAACCAGCATCGCGAGCAATATTTGGAGTGGCTTGTCTCATTGCTTCGATAATCTGCTGCTGCTGCTTGCTGTCCAAATTAGGACTGAGGACAACTACTCCAGGCGGAATGAAGCGAGTGTTGTGAATGACGCGAAACTTGGTTTGATAATCTCTTTGGTATTCTTGAAATTCATCTTCCGATATTGCGACTGCATCAACTTCTTGTTTGTCAAGCCATTCTAATCCTGTTTTCGGTGTTGAAGCAAAACGTAACTCGCTTAAAGTTAAACCATAGAGATCGTATAAAGGCAAATAATAGCCAGTAGCCGAACCCGATTTGCCCAAGGCAACAATTTTGTTAGACAATTGAGATAATTTTTGAATCGGACTATCTTTACGGACAACAATAACGGAACGAATATTAATCAAACCCTGTCTGCCTTGCATTGGAAAAACGGGAATGTATTTTCCTTGTTCGATCGCGATCGCCGCCAAACCTGGAGGCGCAAAAACAAGCGACCAAGATTGACTTTTAATTCGTTCCACGGCTGTTAATTCGTTAAAGGCTGGTTCTAGTTCTACGTAAGTTCGCGTTTGTGTTTCTAAATATTGTTTAAAATTTTCGTATTGTTCGCTAGAACTAACACCTTGGTCGTAGGTAACTAAACCGACAACTAATCTTTCTAAAGATGATTCTGACTGTCGATCGCAACCAAAAACTAATAAATTTATTCCGACAAAAACAATTATTCCCAGAAAACGATTTAATCGCATAAATATTATTTGTCCAATCGTAATTTTTTTGTTTACTTAGTTGAAAATGTTTCTATGTTTAAAAGATTACAAGCCAACCTAACTAATCTTAAATTAGGACAACAAATTAGCATGCTGATGTTCGTAATTTTCTTATTGACGATCGCAGCTAGTGGCTTTGTCCTCGACACAATTCTTAACTACAACGTCCAAAATCAAATTACCTCTAAAGCGCTAATTTTGATGGAAGCGATGGACTCTTTGAGGAATTATACTAACAATCAAGTTAATCCTGAATTGTCCAATCTTTTAGAAGAAAGATTTTTACCGCAGGCGATACCTTCTTATGCTGTCAGGGAAGTATTTGAAGGAATGCGCGCTAATCCAAATTACCACGATTTCTTCTATAAAGACGCTATGTCAAATCCTACCAATCTTCGGGATAAAGCCGATAAATTCGAGCAGGAGATCGTCGATCGCTTTGCCCAAGATAAAACTCTCAAAGAATTGCGAGGGTTTCGGGCAAATAGTGGAGGTAATTTATTTTATATTTCTCGTCCTTTAATTATTAAGAAACCTGCTTGTTTGGATTGTCACACTACTCCAGATATGGCACCAAAAAGCCAGATCGATCGCTACGGTAGCGAACATGGATTTGGTTGGAAATTAAATGAAGTACTCGGCGCGCAAATGATTTTTGTACCCGCCAGCGAAATTATTAATAATGCTCGTCACGCTTTTATTTTGCTGATGACGATTATTTTAATATTTTTTGGTGTCGCCATCTTCTTGGTTAATTTCTGGTTGAAAAAATTTGTTATTCGTCCGATTAATTCAATGGCAAAAGTAGCAGAAGCAGTTAGTACCGGCGATATGGAAGTTGAGTTTGACAGACAATCTAATGATGAAGTTGGTACGCTAGCAGAAGCTTTTCGACGTATGCAAACTAGCTTACAATTGGCAGTAAAAAGATTAGAACGCTATCGCAGTTCGGGAGTTTCCAGACCACAAGATAAATAAATAATTAGTCCCATCCTTTTTCTGCTTTTTCTAATACATAGGTGGCGACTTTTTCTATTTCTGTTTGGCTTAATTTATCGCCAAAGGCAGACATGTTATTTTTTCCATAAGTAACAATATTTTCGATCGCCTCAAGTGAATCCATTTTATTTTTTTGCAAGGCTTTTTGTTTTAAATTTTTTCCTCGCCGAATAATATTGCCACCATTGAGATGACAACCAGCACAATTAATTTCAAAAATTTTAGCTGGATTAATCGAATTAGAATTATCTATCACTGCCGCGATCTCCTTTCGGTCGTGCGAAGCCATCGCCAAATTATTATCGAGCGAAATTAGCGCGATCGCTAAAAGAATTACCAAAAATTTTTTCATTTATTTTATTTGTCTAACTTTAAAATTTTGATAGCATAGCACTTTCAGGGAAAAACTTGGAACTTATAATGGTTGTCGATCGGGAACTCCTACCGAACGAGGAAATTCTGGTGGTGTTGACGATATTTTCCTTAAATAAATGCAATTGCGAACGCTATTACTGACAGGAGTAGTTAATTTGTAAATTGACTCAAGTTTGCTGCCTAATTTTTCCAAAACAGGTTGTAATTGTTTGCTATCTTCATCACTCCAATGACCTCGATAGAGAATTGCTAAACCACCAACTTTAAGCAAAGGCAAACTATATTCAGCACAAACAGACGGTTGACTTACTGCTCTAATTAAGGCGAGATCGTAAACTTCTCGATAAAGATGTTCTCGTCCAATTTTTTCGACTCTTTCTGTTAAAGTTTTAACGTTATTTAAATTTAAATTATTAACTACAGTTTCGACAAAAACAATTTTTTTCAGAGTCGAATCAAGCAAAGTTAACTGCCAAAAAGGGCAAGCGATCGCGATCGGCAACCCAGGAAATCCCGCCCCCGTACCGATATCGATAACATTCAATCTTCGATCTTTGTTAACTTCGTTTGTCAAACCAATTTCGGCAATTCCTACCACAGAATCCCAAAGATGCTTTTCCCAAAAATCACTTGGTTCGGTAATGCGAGTAAGATTTAGTTGACGATTGCCCGCAATAATTGCTTCATATAATTGTTGAAATTGTCGTTGTTGTTCTTCATTTGGCTGCCATTTTAAAGTTTCTCTCCATTCGCGATCGAAATCTGGTAATTGTTCGTTCATAGGGCATGGGGCATAGGGCATCAGATAATTACTTTTGAATGAGTGAATGAGTGAATGAGTGAATGAGTGACTTCCTATTGCCTGTTGCCTAATTCAATAGATTGAAGTTGTCCGCGATCGATACTCCAGCAGCGATCGGCAATTTGAATTAGTTCGCTTTTGTCGTGAGTAACAACTAACAAAGTCCAATGATTTTTTAATTTGGCTAATAGTCTCGTTAATTGCTGTCGCATCGACCAATCCAAACCTGCGGTAGGCTCGTCTAACATTAATAAATTAGGTTGACGAATCAACTGTACCGCCAAAGCTAATCGTCTTTGTTGTCCGCCGCTAAGATTGTGCGGCGAAGTATTCAGAGGAATATTTTCTAAACCTACTTCTGTTAGCGCCTCTTTGACTTGTTGAGAGCCAATTTTGGGATGTCCCAAACGTAATTCTTCTAAAACGCTAAAACCGCAGAAATGCCGTTCGGGAAATTGAAAGACAATTCCGCCTAACTGTTGCAGATGAAGGGCGCTTAATTCTTGATTTCGCCAGAAAATATCGCCATCAGTTCTTTCTGCCAATCCTGCCAAAATTTCCAATAAAGTAGTTTTGCCAGAACCGCTAGATCCGACTATTAATCCTAACTCTTGTGGTGCTAATTCGAGATCGATCGCTTTCAAAATTGGTTGAGGAGTAGCAGGAGGATGATAAGTTACTTTTTTTAGATAGAGCATTATTTTAGAACTTAGGAGTGAGAGAGTGATGGAGTTGTTGGAAGTAGATTACTATTCCCTATTCTCTGTTTCCTGTTCCCTCATACTAGGAACTAGTAAATTGGCTATAACGTCAAATCGTATAAAGTTTAATGTTTATTGAGATGAAGAATGATAGCTAATCACAGTAGATTTAGGCAACTATTTTTTTATTTAACTTTTAGTTTGACAGTAAATTTTAGTTTTTGGGCGAGTAGTGCTTTAGCTGGCGATCCTTTTCGTCAAGTTAATCCGCGCAATATTGGTAAAAATACAGAAGATGCATTTGTCGCTATTTTCAAGCGAGGAAACTATCAAGAAGCCAAACAGTATCTTAACAAAGCGGAAAAAAATGAAGCAGACGAACCTCTAGCCTATGCCATGCAAGCTTCTTTGGCATATACGAACAAAGATTGGGAAACCGTCAAGAATTATGCTGGTAAAACCTTAGAAAAAGCCAAAAATTTGGCAGCTAAAGACTCTTTGAGGGGTAATCTCTATCAGGCGATCGGTTACGCTTTAGAGGGCGCTTACGTTTATAACAAGGAAGGTGCGGTTAGCGCTATCCCTAAACTTCAGCAGATATTTTATTATTTTGACGAAGCAGAAAAGAATGATGCTGAAGATCCAGAGTTAAACTTGCTTAAAGGATATCTCGATTTATTATTAGCGACGAATTTGCCTTTTTCTACTCCCGAACAAGCGATCGAACGTTTTGAGAAATTCGGCGCACCTAACTATCTAGTCGATCGCGGTTTGGCAGTTGCCTATCGAGATTTAAAACAATACGATAAAGCTATCCAATCTGTCGATCGCGCGCTAAAACTTACTCCTGAGAACCCAGAAATTTTTTATCTTAAAGGTCAAATTCTTCGCAAACAAGGTAGAGAAACAAATAGTGTTCCTACCCTCAAACAAGCTTTAGAATATTTCGATCGAGCTTTGGAAAAATCCGAACAGCTTACTCCAGATGTTCTCAAAACTTTAAAACGCGAACAAAATAAAACACGAGAAAAAATTAAAGAACTCGGTTAACGTTCTCGATCGCGATCGCAACCCTATGAATAATTGCATTCGATACCAGTCTAGATTGCAGTCGTTATGACTTCAGTTTAGACTGGTTTGATAAGCAAAGGTTTTAATTTAATTAGTATTAGTTTTAAAATTTAAATAAGTTTTTTGGTTTTACATAACTTAATTTCAAAAAAAAATTAACGTAAAAACTTCGTTTCAATGTTACGATTGAAAAAACAGTTTCAGGGGACAGTGTGTCCAAAATTGGCGACAAAGTAGCTCAAAGCATTATAGTTTCGTTAATTATTGAGATTACTAGTTAATTATTGACACTCAAAAAAAAGCTTTCGATCGATTTATTTTTCTACGAATGTAAATCGATTGTAAAAAGTATTTGACAAATCGATCGGGATGTGTAATTTAGTTTCGAGCGATTTTTTTGGTTTATTTAGTTTTGTCGCCGAAAAGCTCTTAATAATTTAGGGAAAAATTTCAACCAAAGTTCCTTTTTGTACGAATCGATATATTTCATCGATATCATTATTTTTCAAAGAAGGACAACCCCAAGTCCAGTTGACGCGATCGCTAATCCAGTTGTCAGAGTTTTGCGGTACGCCATGGATGCCGACTGCACTCCCGATCGGCAAATACCAAGCAATTTTTCCTTCAGCTTTGGCTTGAAAATGCTTGCGCCAAGATTGTGGATTGGGATAATCCAACCAGATAAATTTAGACCATTGTGGATGGGGATAAAAATCGCGAACGCTTACAATACCTTCAGGAGTTTTTCTGTCGCCTTCTGCCAATTTATCGCCGATCGGATTATCACCAAAGACGACCCGATAAGATTTAACTGCTTGGCGATCGTAATAGAGTGTCAGTCTATGCTTTGATTTTTCGAGCGCAAGTGAAATTTTATTTTTATCGATTTTTGAATTGATTATTTGTTCGATAGTTTTCTTTTCATTTAAAAAGCTATCACTAGATAAAAGAGTATGAAATTTGGGATCGGAAGGACATTTTTCTAAACAAAGTACTTCAGGTAATTTCGCGATCGAAAAAACAAAGCCAAATCTCACCAACAGCCAATAAAACAAAGAAATGCAGACTAATATAAGTAGAACTTCTAGTAATTTATTTTTTGTATTCCACTTGTTAGTCTGCATTTTTGATGACGTTTGCAATGAACAATGAACAATGACGGCGTTTTGTATTCTGAGGAGGACTGTTTGCTGTGGTTTCCTCCGCAAGCTTGAAAAGGCTCGGACGGCGAGGTATCCTCGCCGTATTGAGAGCCGTGTCCGTGAAACCTCAGAATACACGCCTCAACTATAAACAATTCTTCAAAGTTTAATTAAAACACCTGATTCTTTTTGAATGGGTAAAATATTAAGACTATCTATTTGAGCGCAATATTTTAAATCTTCATCGCCGCCCAATTTTAATAAGCGCTGTCCGTGACTAGCTTGATGAAATAATTCTAAAAGATTGTTTTCCCATTGGCTAAAAAGAGCGATCGCGGCAACTACTTCATCGTTACCGATCGAAACTTTATCTTTGGCAGTTTCACTAAGAGATTTCGCGATCGCGCCAGCACAAACCGTATCCTCTAAAGAATAACCGCCTTCCCATCCCGAACCAACCAACCAAACTGTTTCTGGTTGTTTGTCTAACAAATAATTAACTACAGCTTGACGATTGGTAATTGCACCAGTTAAAACTACCGTCGAATTGGCTACTCTTTGCAAACAACGAGTACCGTTAGTAGTACTAATAAACAGACGTTTGTCTTTCATTAATTCGGGCGTGCAATCTAAGGGAGAATTGCCCAAATCGTATCCTTCTACTTTAGCGCCACCTCGTTCGCCAGCACGCAAACGTTTTTCTGGAAGCCATGATTCGCTTGCTTTCATCAATTCTCTCAAGTCGCTGAAAGCTTGAACCGCCTCAGCACCAGCATTTAAAGCACTGGCGATCGTAGTCGTCGCCCTCAAAACATCAATAACGACGGCACAATCGGGCAAATCGCTTTCAGGGGTTAATTCAGGGGTATGGTATACGAAAAGTTTCACTCTTTTACACTTCGTTAATTTTACAAACAAGAGAAACATAACTAAAACAGTTTCTCGATTATAAAGTTAAGCTTGGTTAATTTAAATCGAGTTCCGAAGATTTTAGTAGTAAGAAACTACAATTCTTGCAAATTGCACCCTTACTAGATTGCTAACTTAAATTTTTAACTATACAAGATTATTTTGCCCTGAAAGGCAATTTTATTAAAGAAAAACGGTTCTTCAGAACAAAACAGTATTATTAATAACCTCAAGCTCGATTAACAATTATGAATTATTTATTATTGCCTCTAACTTCTCTAATAATAATTGGTACTTTGCCGCTGACATTGACTAAATCAGTATTAGCTCAATCGAATTTTAACGCGACAGAAAATAGAGATCGATCGATCCCTAAAGACGAAAATACTATTTATGTCGATCCAAAATCTGGAGACGATCGCGCTGGCGAGGGTAGTGAGCGATCGCCTCTAAAAACAATTACTCAAGCTTTGATGCTTGCCAAACCAAAAACAATTATTCAACTCGCCCCAGGAACTTACAGTAAAGAAACGGGCGAAAGTTTTCCCATTACGGTTAGAAGTGATGTTACCCTCAAAGGCAGTCCTAGCGGACAAGGATACAATACCATTATTCGCGGTAGCGGTTATTTTATCAGTCCCACGGCGGCAGGACAACATGTCAGCGTTGTCGCTATGCGTGATGCAGCAGAGATAACGGGCGTAACCATTATCAATCCCGAAAACCGAGGTTATGGATTGTGGATTGAATCTGCTAGTCCGAAAGTAGTTGCTAATACTTTTACCCGCAACGGTAATACGGGTTTGTCAGTTAACGGTAAAAGCGCGCCGTTAATTGCTAGTAACTCTTTCTACAATAATATGGGTAATGGCTTAAGCGTTTACGATACTGCCAAACCTGAGATTAGAGATAATGTTTTTGAGAAAACTGGTTTTGCGGTTAGTATTGCCGAAAATGCCGAACCAATCCTAACCAGCAATCGTTTTAGTGGCAATCGTATAGGTACGATCGTCCAAGGTAATAGCAGAGCTATTTTACGCAACAATAGTATTGAAAACTCAAGCGAATCTGGAGTAGTAGCGATCGCCAACGCTAAAGTCGATCTTGGCAGCGATCGAGAACCTGGAGGCAACATTTTTCGCAACAATGCTAAAGTAGATATTCAAAATGTAGGAAAAGGTCAAATTATCGCTTTTGGCAATCAGGTAAGTGGACGCACCGAAGGAAAGATCGATTTGTCAGGAAATAAAATAGCTCTTAATTCTGCAAATACTTCTACTTCAAAATTACCTCCACTACCAATTCGTAAAAGCACTGTAAGCTCAGAAAATTTTTTAGATCGAATAGCTAACATACCAAAACAGTCGCCGTTATCTCCTTTACCTGCAAATTCTTTACATCTATCATCGCCAAAAGCTGAAAATGAGTTAGTTTTTAGCGCACCAGGCAATCAATTACCAGCAAATCGCCTCAGCGATCGCCCTTTACCGCCTCGATCGTCAACTGCATCAAATTCTTCAGCGAATAGCGATCGAGCAATCGAAACCGATACTGAAATTTTACCGCCACCACCACCGATTAAAGATCCCGGTGCTGAGAAAGATTTTAATAATGAGAATGGCAGAGGTGCAGGAGTGCAGGGAAGCCAGGGAGAAATCAATTTAATGCAAAGTGTCAATTCCGATCGCTTACCAGTACCCAATTCATTAATGTCGAGTTTGCCAACAAATTCTAGCGTAGCTAATTCTTCAAAAACAACACGTTATCGAGTTATGGCGATCGCTGATAACAGCGATCGCCAAGATAAAGTGCGATCGCTTTATCCAGAAGCATTTACTACAGTTTTTCAAGGCAAATTAATGCTACAAGTAGGTGTTTTTAGCAGTCGAGATAAAGCTGAAACTGTTTTAGATTCGCTGAAAAATTTAGGATTAAATGGCGCGATCGCTCAATAAATTAGGGAATAGGGAATAGGGAATAGGGAATAGGGAATAGGGAATAGGGAATAGGGAATAGGGAATAGGGAATAGGGGCTAAAAAAGTCAAAAGTAATAATTTAAAATGACATTTAATCGCTCGATTATATGATTAGCCATCGACGTTTTTATTTTTGGCGTTTCCATCGCAAATTTCTGTTTTATTTGCTAGCAGTTTGTTTGGCAATAAGTTTAATTTTCGGAAATTTTTTATTTGCAAATTACTCTCAAGTTTTAGCACAAACTGCAACAAAAGAAGCAACTAGCGGCTTAGTTGATTCTAATGATGTCAAAATTTATTACCGAACTTATGGTGAAGGTAAACCTTTATTATTAATCAATGGTGGCCCAGGATTTCCTAGCAATCATTTCGTTTCGTTAGCACAAGAATTAGCTAAAAATAACCGTCAAGTAATTATTTTCGACCAGCGAGGGACAGGGCGATCGCAGTTGTCAAAATTAGATGCAACTACAGTCAATATGCAGCTAATGATTGATGATATGGAAGCTTTAAGAAATCATTTGCAATTACCGAGTTGGACATTGATGGGACACTCTTTTGGTGGTGTTTTAGCAATGTCTTATGCTGTTAAATATGGCGATCGTGTTGATGGAATGATTCTTTCTGCTTCTGGTGGTATCGATCTAGAGTTTTCTCGATATCTTAATGCCAATCTTGCGGTAAGATTGAGTCCCAATCAAAGAAGTTTGTTAAATTATTGGTCGAAGCAAATTCGCGATAATAAAGATGCCGATCGCGCTATTCAAAAGCGTTTAGAAACAAATTTATCTGGCTATGTTTTCTATCCTGAAAATCGCCCAAAAATTATTAAATCACTAACGGAAACAAGTAAATTAGTTCCTGTTGTAAATGATTTAGTTTGGAATGATTTATCCAGACAAAAATATGACTTAACAGAGAAACTAAAAACTTTTCAAAAACCAGTTTTAATTATTCAAGGAAGACAAGATTTTATTGGAGAATCTACAGCAATTAAAACTAATCAAACAATTCCAAATTCCCAATTAATTTTCATTAATGAATGCGGACATTCAATTTGGTTAGACCAAGGAGAAAAATACTTTAGCGCGATCGCTGAATTTTTAAAAAAAGCGTAGAGACGCGAAGTTTCGCACGGCGCGCCAAGGCAATTCTGAGGCGACCTCAGAATTGACGCGCCTTGTCTCTACTTTAATCGATGCGTTGTTCTAAATATTGACCGATAGTTAACTCTTGTCCCGCTCTAGAAATAATCGTTTGTCTGGTACGGTAATTTTTGCCGATTAGTTTAATTTCTTCCTCAAATACAGACCCCGAATACTCAGTTCGCAAACACATAGTTTGAGGATTAGTAAAAGAATAGATAGCTGTAACTGGTTTATTGGTAGCAAAACCGCGATCTCTGTAAAGAGTATTGCCCAAAACACCAAATACAGTCGAACCAGATAATGATTTGCGATCGCCATTTGTATAGTTGCTTTCCCAAGTTACCTTCGTTCCAGCTAGCAAAGGCGTATTGGGATCTAGTTCGTGCATTTTTGCTAATTCGAGCAATTCAAACGTATTTCTATCTAAAAATTCAATCTCGATCGCACTAACTACTTCTTGAGGTTCGTTCTCTGTTTTCAGCGTATAGTATCTTCGTTGAGATTTCCATTTCCCTTCTGTTTGTTGAAAAAATTCAACTGCCATAGATTCAATAGATTCTAAAACTATTCGCGCTGATGTCATAGAGACTTGTCCTCGGTTGTTTTATGATACACAACAAGTTACTTTTGTAAAGTTATACTGGCTGAGTTTAACATTTGTTAATTTATCATATCTAGTCAAAAATTTTATATAGATGCGTCGAAAGATAGAAATTTAATGATGGGAGTAGAGATTACAAAAAAAATCTCAAGATAGATTTAGAATTTTAAGATATTTGGTGCAGGACAAATTATCTCAATCGTTTCATCTGTTTTTGGATGATGAAAAGAAAGATAGTATGCATGAAGATGATAGCCACAATTTCCTGGGGTGACTACTTTTTCATTTTCTATTAAAGGAATACCACCAATACCATATAAAGGATCGCCAACTAGGGGAAAACCAGCAGCAGCAAGATGAATGCGAATTTGATGGGGTCGTCCTGTTAGAATGGTTACTTCTAATAAAGTACTTTTTTCGTAACGTTTGAGGACTTGACATTCGCTTAGGGCAAATAATCCCTCAACTGTTGCAGCATAAATATAACCCAAAACTGGATGAGAAATTTTGCCGATCGCGCGATCGATAGTAAAGCGATCGCACTGAATAACCCCGCTTGCTAATGCCCGATAAACTTTACGAATTTTGCGATCGCGCATTTGTTTAGTGAGATTCGATTTTGCAATCGGCGATCGCGCCAATAATACTAAACCAGATGTTCCCCTTCCCAAACGATGAATCGGTACGGGAGTATCTTGAGGATAATGCTTTTTTAATTGCCATAAAAGCGTATGTTCGAGAAATCCACCTCCTGGCATGACAGGCAATCCTGAAGGTTTAGAGACAACTAATAAATCTGCATCTTCGTAGAGTACTTCAAAAAATAAAGGTACTTCTTCTTCTTGCCAGGGCGGACGATGGTAACTCAAACACTGTCCCGATCGCAATAATATTTCAGGAGTGATTTGTTTGTCATTTAGTAAAACTTGTCCCAATTCGATTCGCGATCGCCACTCAGATTCACTTGAATGACGGTAGCGTTGAGTATAGTATTCTAAAACAGTTTGCCCCACAAAGACGCGATCGACTCGATCGCGATAAATCCAACCTTGATTCATAGTTCATTGTTGATAGGGCAAAGGGCATCGGGCAATGGGCATCGGGCAATGGGGAGGTGCGGATTCGGAGGTTTCCTCCAAATACAAAGCGCCGTCATCGGACAAGGTCAAAAGTCGTGAGGTAAAAAATTCATTACTCATTACTCATTACTCATTACTCATTACTCATTACTCATTACTCATTACTCATTACTCATTACTCATTACTCATTACTCCCTATTCCCGGCTCCCTGTTTACTGAAAGTAAAAAGCCGCGCCGAGAATAATATAGGTTGCTAACAATAATATGCCTTCCAACCAGTTCGATCGCCCATCCAAACTAATTAAATTGGCAACCACTACCGCTACACCTACAGCAACGATTTCGAACGCATTAAAACTCAAATCCATAGGTTGACCGATCGCCAGTCCTACTAAAACCAACATCGGAGCTATTAATAATGCTACTAGCAAACTCGAACCCATTGCCACCGAAACCGACAAATCCATATTATTTTTAAGCGCAACGCCAACAGCAGTAACGTATTCTGCCGCACCGCCTACTAGAGGCAAAAGAATTACGCCTGTAAATAATGGCGTTAAACCCAATCCTTGAGTTGCTTCTTCAACTACTCCGACAAAGATTTCCGATTCAAAAGCAACTGCAACGGTAGAAGCGAGTAAAATTCCCAACCACAGCCATAAATTCGGTTTGTGTTCGCCACCTTCTTCTAATTCAGCCAAACCTACATCATATAGATAGCTGTGAGTCTTCAAGGAAAAGATTAAGGTCATCGCATAAACAGAAATTAGTACGATCGCCACTACAATGGATAATTTTTCGATCGAAGGTGTTTCTATTTTGCCTGAAGTGTAAAATGCCATTGTCGGTAATAAAATCGCGATCGCGGCGAGTGTCATTGAAGATCCGTTTACCCGTGCGACGATCGGTTTAAATTCTTGTTCTTTAAATTTAAGTCCACCAAAAAACATCGAAAGTCCCATTGCCAATAGTAGATTACTAACGATCGTGCCAGTAATGCTAGCTTTGACGATGTCGATCAATCCTGCTTTGAGTGCCACTAAACTAATAATTAATTCCGTTGCATTACCAAATACCGCATTAAGTAAACCGCCTATAGATGGTCCGGTAACGACTGCAACTTCTTCTGTAGCGGTACTCAACCAGACGGCGAGAGGGACGATCGCTAAGGCTGAGGTGACAAAAACAGTCATCGTTCCCCATTCTAAATATTCTGCCGCGATCGAAATTGGTACGAATATTAGTAGCCCGATCGACAGGATTTTTTTGATTGACATGGCAAACTCTAGCTGGAGGTCAAAAACTTATAGTAATGCTATGTCGATCTTGAAGTAAATGCTCGATCGACTTCCTTAACCAAGGTTAAGCAGTTAAAGAAAGTATCAATGGATCTGCTGTGATGTTAATGTTTAGACTTCCATAAAGTCTTTTTTCTTTTCTTGTTCGATACGTTCTCGAAGGGAAGAAATCTTTCTCTCGATATGTTGTCTATGTTCCAGAAAGTTTAGTGTATTAAGCATTGGTATCAATGATTCCCAGTAATCGATACGTCCTTGATACATAGGAACAGCACTCCCCGTCCAACTAATAGTACTGGGTTCGAGACATAGTTTTTTAAAATCTTCAAAATTTTTATTTAAGTTCAAAAATAAAGCCAAAAATGAACGTATTCTTTCGTGGGAAAAATTACAAATTATGCAAAATAAAAATTCAATATAGTCAATATCTTCATGTCGATTTTCTATGAGTTTTTTCAAAACAAAATTTTGTCTTTGTTTTAAGATGTCATTATCTTTTGCATTTGCCATAAGCATAAAAATTTTTTCAAGATAAATAGTTTCATAAAATAGTTCGGGGTATTCATTGTTTCTTTCATAAAAGCTTTCGAGCGTCTGAGATACTATTTCTTCATAATTATTTTCTCTCCAAATAAAAGAATAATTACGAGTATCATTATATTCATTAAAGCTGTAATATTTTGAATCTTCCTTACTTTTGTATATCCGATCGATATATTCAAGTATAAATTTTGAATCTTGTTTCAAGATATAAGCAAAAATTTGTCCGTCAATATCAAAACTTGGTTCTTGCTCACTAACTAAAAAATAAACTTTTTTTAATAAATTTAAATTATCTTGAAATAAAGCAAGCATTTCTTGAGAATCTTCTCTAAAAAAATCAAGCAGATCGTACAAAAGATGAATAAAAACCAAAGATTCGTTAGAGCGATCGACAAGTTTTATAATTATATTAATAAATACATTTTTATCTAAAAAAGAATAGTTCCAGATAAAATTTAAGTCATCTGGAATTTCATAGGGTTCACTTTCATCATAAAGTTTATAAATCTGCTTTAGATGTTTTGGTTTAATTTCTTCTTGAGGAAGTAAACGATAAAAACAAAATAACCAAATTCGCTTTGAGTTGTAGTTGGGTTTTGTCAGAAAAGTATAAGCTTTGTCAATACCACAAATTTGAATTAGTTTTTGACAAAGATTAAGACTATTAAATTTAAAAGCTTCTCCAATATAAAAATAATGCCTCATTACTTTTAAGTAGAGTTGTGGATCTCGTTGAGATAAAATAATTAGTACTTTAACAATGGAGCTTAAGAGTTTATACGTATTATTATTGTTATTGCGGTTAGTTTCATGTTTGATTTCAAGACATCGATAGAAAAAATTTTGATAATCTTTTAATTTATAGTCTGCAAAAAAATCTTTAATTCTCTGCTGTCTCAATTGTTCGTATTCTTCAGATCCGAGATCGAGTTGTTTTCTTTGCACGCGATCGTCAATCAAAACTTCTGATAGAGTATAGGTTTCGTTTGTAAAGCGATCGCGTAAATTTTTGTCAAATACAACATTGTTACGTTCCAAAAAATTTAAATATTTTTGCACTACAAGGCAATGACAATAGTTACTAGAATACAGTTTTGAGTTAATAAAAAAAATTAATTCTAAAGCATCTTTAGCTATGATTTCCTCAACTGAAACCTTGCAACCAGATGAGCTATATCTGTCAAGAAGATCGAGCGTATCTTTTGTAAAAGCAGTTAGTTGATAAAGACTAAATACTTTTTTCCAAATTATTTGTCTCAACTCAATCAATTCTTTGGTAGCTGGCAAATCAAAATAAACAACACATATAGTTTGCCTTCTTTTCATCTTAGTAGAATCAAAGTTTGTTTGAAGGTAATGTTTAGCTACAGCTAGAAACAATTTTGAGAATAACTCGTTTTCTCCGTTTTGCATTCGATCGCATACAAGATCGATTACCGATCGTTGTATGACAAAACCGTAAGCGTAGGATTCATACTCAAATCCAAATCTTTCGGTAAGAAGGTAAAGAACTTGTGATATTGCTTTTGGCTGCTTGTTGAGATAATCCAAAATTAGATTCAGAGCCATTTTGACATTATCCTCGCTCGAATATTTGAATAGATATAAGATTTTGAGAGGCGAAGATGATGGAATATTTGAGTTGGGAGCAATCTCTTTTGTTAGTATTACTGGCTCTGCTTCTATTTTAGATATCCTGTTACGGACATACAAAAGTGTGTCGGTTTTTTTGACAAACCAAAATACCTCTATAAGTTCTAAAAGATTTTTTTCATCTCCTGCATCCTCATATATTTGCCATGCGCGATCGACAGATGGGCTTATTACCTGTTTGATATATTCGCTATCGAAGGTATTGATAAGGGAATTTAAAGCATCAACGATTCGATGGCGAAACTGGGGGAAGAAATACTGAAGGAGAATCTCAAAGTCGAGCAATCGCTTTTTGAAAAAGGCAAGATAGAAAAAGTATGCAGATAGAACTTGGTCGGAAATTTTAACAATTTCGTTCTCGTGCATATCTACTAATTCAAGATCGTTTAGTTGGCGGACGGATTGCCAGAAAATTTCGCGATCGACTTTAAATGCTGTCTCGATCGCTTCCATCATATTTTCAATAGAGCGATCTACTATTCTAAAGAAAGCAATAATTCCCAAAACGTTTAGAAAAGTGTCATCACCTAGTTTCTCTAAATCCTGTCGAATTGAATCATAATATCGATCGTAAAGGTTGGTTGCATTTTGAATACTACTCAAAGTATTTTCTGTTTTAGCTAATTCTCCAAGCATAATTGCAAGACGAGGATTTCCTTGTGAGATGTCCGCAATTCTTTCGAGATAGAGAAAACTAGTAATTTTATATTCATTTTTAACTAATTCTTTTATTTGCTCGTCTTCAAAATTTTGTAATTTTAATTCTGTAGAGTCTTTATAAGATTTTGCTGCTTCTTTAACTTTCTCAAAAGCATAATCTCTAACTGTTGCTACGATCTTAATTTTTCGCTCTCCCGCAGAGAGTGAATCGCAATCGACTCTTGAATCGTTAAGAAGTTGAATAAAATAATCAAATTGGTTGACTCGATTAGCATCATCTACAAAAATTAAATAGTTGCCAGGTTCAGAAAAATAAACACGAAGATCCTCAAAAAGATTGACACCTCTAAAAAAAATACATCGAGCTTTATATTCGGGATGAGCTAACAGAAACCGATCGATAGATTCTAATACCAATCGAGACTTGCCAATACCTGCTTTACCAGACACGAGAACGAGATCTTTGTCCTCTAATTTTTTCAATAATTGTGCTAACTCTTCTTCTCGAAAACAAAAACCTGTATTAAGAGGAGTAGCACAAGCTCTATTTCCATACAGATTTACAAATTCTTCAACAGTGACAATTTGACCGGTATCTACCTCAATTCCAAGGAAATCTCGTGCAATACCTGGATATTTTTGATAAAGATCGAAAGAGATCGGACTAATACCAAAAATGTTGAGATTAACTCCGTGCTTTTTACATTCTTCTATTAAAGATTGTTCTTCCTCTGGAGTAAGAATTGATGTATGACAAAAAACTATCTCTTCTATTTTTTCAATTGCTATTCCAGTTTTTTCTTCATTGAAACACTTATCGAGATCGTCCTTTAGTTTTTTACAAAGATTATCTGATTGTGTGGTGTGTTCGACAAAAATATATTTTCCGTTTGATAGCGTTTTGAATGAATCGGGAGTTCCTTTTCTTACTTTATCAGAGCCAATTACAGAGCCAAGATAATTAATGCGATCGTATCTTTTTTTCGTAAGATAAGTATCGGCAAGCTTTTGAAACGCTCCACCGTCTAGTTGCAACAAAGCCTTTTGGATCTGATTAAGTTTTGACATATTATTTTGTCTGAACAACTAAATAAGGTTTTTCAGTACAAAAGTATTATAATCAAAAATTAAGCGATCGAAACAAAGATCGACACTCGTTCGAGCTTTATTCGTAATGCGACCAAATTGAAACAATTCTTACTTTGTTTTCCTCATTATTAACCCAATAAACAAGACGATGTTTGATATTTATGCGCCTTGAATAATAGCCTTGAAGATTGCCTGAAAGTTTTTCGTAAGGAGATTGTACAATTAATAGTATTAAATAATATCTAGAAAAATAGAAGACTAACAAATTAGCGATCGCTTGTTCGATCGACTCAGCAATTAACTGTATAAAAAAATGAATAATACGTCTCAACTTATTGATACTTTAAATAAACTCGAGCTTTGGCTACAAAAAAATATTCCCAAAAAAGCTTCTCAATTAAAGCCTGGATTATCATATCAAAAGATTAAAGAACAAGTTAAGCTTTTACCTTTTGAAGTACCTGAATCGATATATCAATTATATCAATGGCATGATGGAGCAGTAGACAAATTTGTTTTTAATAATTACAATTTTTTATCGTTAGAAAGTGCGCTTTATATTTATGAAGAATGGCTTGCAGAAATAAAATATAATGAAGTTAAACAAGCATATTTTTTTGAGTATAGCTTTCCTCTTTTGGAAAATTGGGCTGAAAATGGTGTTTTATTGAATGTTAACTGTAAAACAAATAACTCTTATCCCATACAAATGCTAGATATATCTTGTCATGATTTTTCTATTCGATACAATAACTTGACTAATTTTTTCTTACATATTTTAGCTTGGTATAAATCTGCTCGCTATTATGAAGAATATAGTGTTTGGGAAGTAAAAGCAGAAATTGAATGGGAGTTACAGGCTAAATATATGACGCAAGAATACATCCTACAATTTATTAAAAATTCTAGTACGTATCCCGCTCAAAAAGAAATCTATAAAAAATATATTGCTACGTAAATTAGCAGTCCGAGCGACAGATTTTTTGGATTGACATAGAAGTTAAAAATAATATCCTGTTGCCTGCCTATTGCAAGAGTGCCTGTTGCCTGTTGCCTCTTGCTTATTCCCTAATCTCTATTCCCTATTCCCTATTCCCTGCTATAGCATTATAAATAAAGCACCATTACGGAGCGAAAATTGTCAAAATCTCCTCAGTCATCAAATTTACCAGGATACAATCTTCCAGACTCGCAACAAGATTGGGAATCAATTGTTAATGCGATCGCGGCAAGATATAACAAAGAATATCGTCGCGATGCTTTTGAGTTACCAGCAGAAGTAGAAGAAATGCAAAT
>JBOFLQ010000232.1:0-73601 GCA_051657945.1 Xenococcaceae cyanobacterium
ATAAGCCCTCATCTGTAACTGTCCTCAAACAAACTAATCCTCCTTCTTCTGATGAAATTATCCCTGCACGGGGAATAGCGATCGACGCTCAAGGACAAATAGTTTTGACTCGTTATCCCACTTCTTATACAGCACAACGCAATTACAATAGCGCGATCGATTGTCATAATTAAAAATTGTATTTGCTCTAGAAAGTTAAAATAATTCGATCGCCCCAACTTAGCTTTAATTTTTCCTCTGCGCTACCACCATTAACAGCTATTTCTACCCAACCATGAGAACCAATTAAACTAACAATTTCTCCTACAGCAACATCGCTATAAGTTTTACCGCTAGGTATCTGTCGATCGCCAATAATTATCGACCAAGTGCAATCGCTAACAGCAACAGCAGGAATGTTTGTTACCAAATTGCCAAAGCGATCGACATACTGAATCATTCCAGTAATAGTATTTTTAGTAATTTGATATTCTGCAATATTTAAGCTAACTAAACTTTCTGGCGCGATCGCAACTCCTAACTGTTCGATCGCAACGCCGTTAGCAAGATGCGCCGCTACTGGTGCAAAAATATCTCGACCGTGAAAAGTACTACTCGGTTCTCTAGTTCCCCAATAATAATTATTGGTTAGTTCTACTGCGGTTACGGCTGGTGATAAACTAAGTATTCCACTAAATAGACCGTTGTCAGCGCCTACTAAAAAACCATTATCTAGCTCAATGGCAATTTTACGTCGCTTACTACCTACACCTGGATCGACGACTGCCAAACAAATTGTTCCCGATGGCAAGTAAGCATAGGCATCCATCAGACAAAATCTAGCCGCCGCAATATTTTGTGGTGGAATTTGATGAGTGAGATCGATGGTTTTGAGATCGGGATTTACCACAGCGATCGCCGCTTTCATCACTCCAACATAAATATCTTGTAACCCAAAGTCGCTTAAAAGAGCAATTATTTGCTTTTTTGACATATATGTAAACAAATTATAATTTTTTCAGTAGCTTTTGATACCCTTTCTCAAAAATGTTATGATAAACAGATAAAATAAAATTAACACCACAATAAAAATGTCTAATATGAATATAAACCGCCAAGAAACTTTAAAAAAAGCTGCTTCAGCCCACCGCGAAAGCTTGTTAAGAAGTTTAGAACGCCGTCTTGAAACTGCTAGAGCAAAAGGCGATGAAAACCTAGTTGGTCTACTAGAAGCAGAAGCCAGCTATCTCAACATGAAATAGACTAAGAGAAAAAAATATTTTGTGTTTTGGCGCTAAACGTAATAGCATACTTCTATGCTATTACAAGAGCTTAAGTGCAACCAGAAAAATTCACTCGCAACGACGAACCAGAAAAAATTTTCAAAATAGCGCAAACCTATTTTCAAGAAATAGTTGCACCTCAAGCAGAAAGAATCGATCGCCACCCAGAAGCTCTTAAAGAAGCACTGCAAGGAATGGGCGAGCGATCGCTATTAGGATTAAGAATACCTCCACTAGAGCAAGAAAGTGGATTGAGCGATTTACATTTTTACCAATTTCAGATTTTAGTAACTCAATATTCGGGTGCTTTAGCATTCTTACAAACTCAACATCAAAGTGCTGCTGCTATGCTTGCAGCTTGTGAGAATAACTTTTTAAAACAAGCTTATTTACCCCATATGAGTACTGGAGAAATCATGCTTGGGGTGGGCTTTTCACAGTTACGCCGTAGCGATCGCATTTTACTAAGAGCGACAGAAACCAGAAAAGGATATTACTTAGAAGGAGAAATTCCCTGGATAACTGGTTTTGGTTTTTTTAAAGAATTTATCGTTGGTGCCAGCAGCGAAGACGGACAAGAGATTTACGGGATTGTTCCTTTACAAGATTTCACTCAAGAATCTGGAGGTACAATTAATTTGAGTGCGCCCATGGAATTAACTGCCATGGCTTCTACTAATACAGTAAGCGCCAAATTGCGTAAATGGTTTTTAGATAAAGATTTAATTGTTTCCGTTCGACCTGCGGGATCGATCGCCAAAAAAGATCGACAAAATGTTTTAAATCACGGTTTTTTTGCTCTCGGCTGCACTCAAGCAGGATTAAATATTCTTGAAAATACATATTACAAGAAAAAACTCTTTTTCATACAAAAAACTTTTTTGTCTTTGAATCAAGAGTTAATTCAATGTCGCAATGCCATGTTTTCCGTTTTAAGATCGCCAAATTGCGCTTACGAACATAAGCTTAACCTACGCGCCAAAGCGATCGCTTTGGCAGGACGTTGTAGTCAAGCAGCAGTAGTAGCTTGCGGCGGCGCAGCTAACCATTCGTTTCATCCTGCCCAGAGAGTTTATCGAGAAGCCTTGCTGTTTGCACTTTCGGGACAAACAACTGATGTAATGGAAGAAACTCTCAAAGAGATCGCTTTTGCAAGGGAGTAGGGGTTAGGGGAATAGTTATCGATCGAGCGATCGAATAAACTCGATCGGCAAATTATCGCTATCGGCAATAAAAGCAACCTCATAGATGCGATCGCCGATCTGTTGCTGAGTTGGTTCGAGCAGTATTTTCAAGGGAAGTTTCGCTTCGGCAAAATTAAGCTTTAATTGTTCCAACCAATCAGGTAAACTCTCTGTCAGTTTACCAATTTCAAACGAGAGATGATAGTAACCCACGTAATTTTCGTCGCCAAATGCATCGGGGGCTGGTTTGGGTTCGGGAATTTCGATTAGCTCGATTCTTCCCCCCAAACCTTCGAGCCAACATGCCAGAGTATACCCAGTCGTAAAGCGCTCGCAGACGGTAAATCCCAACAATTCATAAAAAGCGATCGCTTTGGTAATGTTTGCCGTTCGGATTGAGGCATGGTGCATCATTCAAACAAACGAAAGTAAGGATATCTTAAAGGAACTCCAGGTTCTTTTTCAAGATTAAAGTTAATTACTTCCCAACACGGTTCGATAGTAGATTCTGGACTGAATACTACGGGCAGCCCATATAATCTGGGCGATTTGATGTCAGTAGTATCTCGCCAAGGATTGCTTCTTTCTAAATACGCGCTGACCAAATCTTTGTAGCGCAAGGCAATAATCACTTTTGTCGCCCGATAACCTTCCGTATACAAGCGATCGAGCGCTTCATGAATTTCAAAGCGAATACCATCGGGGTGGGTGTGTTGTCGATACCAGTCTCCCTCCCAACGCCGCCAACGTCTACCCGAAGGAAGATGAATCAACTCGCCAGTTTCTGGATTTGCTTCAAAAGCACCATGACGAGAACATAGATAAGTGTCTGTCAGTGTCAGTGCTGGAATAACCTGGCGACAATGAGGACATTGAATCTCTGGACCAAATATAGGGTATTGTAAACCTGGATTCATCATTGAGGTTTTTTCCTTGCATTATGCGCCAGTACAGACAATCGTATTTTGTTAAACTGTTGTGAATTAATAATTTTAATGTTTTGTTTTATTTATGGAGTATTTTAACTTATGGAGAAACAACAATTCTCGGTGAATTCTTACTGGGCGGCTCCAAAATTAGACGATGCTGCTTTTATTGCCCCCAATGCTACAATTATAGGAGATGTATCGATCGCGCAGGGGGTTAGTGTTTGGTACTCTGCCGTAGTTCGCGGCGATGTCGAGAGAATTGAAATTGGTGCTTTTACTAATATTCAAGATGGCGCAATTTTACACGGAGATCCTGGCAAACCCACCATTCTAGAAGATTGGGTAACCGTCGGACATGGCGCTACCATCCATTCAGCACATATTGAGAAAGGCTGTCTGATTGGAATTAATGCGGTAGTTCTTGACGGTGTTAGAGTGGGCGCTGGTAGTATTATTGGTGCGGGTTGTATCGTTACCAAGGATGTCCCGACTCGATCGCTAATGGTTGGTATTCCTGCCAAAAAAGCTAGAGATATCGATCTTGCTGAAGTAGAAGAATTACTAGAACACGCGCAAAAATATTATAAATTAGCCCTCGTTCATGCAGGAAAAGGTACAGATCTCGGGTTTAAGTGAGGCAATAGGTAATAGAGAAAATTAAAGTGCCGATCGCCACAAGCTATTTATCAACTTTTGTAAAGCAAATTAAGCTTCTAAGGTGTAAATGGCTAGGAAGTCGTCTCAAATTAAGATATAAATATAAAATTGAGAACCATTTAACATACATTTAAATCAATAGAACGAGGAGAGACTGAAATGGACTGGAGAATACTAATTGTCATATCACCTTTATTGATAGCAGCAGGCTGGGCAATTTTTAATATTGGTCTTATCGCTCTAAAACAGGCTCAGCAGTTTTTAAACAAACAAAGCTAAACAAAACCTGGATGAAAGTTCGGGAAATAGCAAACGAAAGTTCTTTACTCGTTTGCTGTTTCCCGAACTAGTTAACAAAATTTATCGGCACAGTCAAACAAGTTCATATATAAAAGAATAAATAAATTGGATGCCGTTTATAGCGTTTAGTGCCGGCGATCGATCGAAAACCAGTTTAACTCGCTCGACAATCTAGAGTAAAGTTGACTTTTTTCTCAATATTTATCAAGCTCATGTTTAAAACAGTATTGTTTCCCATCGATCGAAGTCGAGAAGCTAGAGAAGCGGCTGATACCGTCGCAGATATTGTCAAAACTTACAATAGCCGATTGATTTTGCTATCTGTTGTCGAACCTCCGTCTGAAACGACAGAGGGTGATGAAATGGATGTGATGAATTCGCCAGAATCTGTCGCAAAATTATTAGAAGGCGCTCACGCGCTCTTTGTCCAAAAAGGAATCGAAGCAGAAACGATCGAGCGAGAAGGAATGCCTTCTTTTACTATTTGCGACGTAGCCGATGAAATTGATGCTAACTTGATTGTCATGGGCTGTCGTGGTCTAGGTTTAACTCAAGAAGGTGCTAACGAAAGCGTAACCAATCGAGTAATTAATCTTTCTCCTTGCCCGGTTTTGATTGTTCCCTAAAAAGTAGGATCGCTCTCCATTCAAAGGGACTAGGGACGCTTAGGCTAGGGACGGTTGCTTTGCGGGGGATTGAAAAGAACAGTAAGACAAGCAACTCTTAAGTGGGGGTCTTAGACCCAGGGGTTTAGTCCTTCGTCCGATGGGACTGCTTTTTCTCTAGCCCCTAGCACGGCGTTCACTATGGCGAGGAAACCTCGCCATCCACGCCTCCCCTAACCCCTCGTCCCGTAGGGACGATAATAAACCCCTGAGTTAAAATTAACTCAAGGGTTAGCTTTAAAGTTATAAAACTTTCCGATTATTGAATAATATATCGGAGCGGCGGGATTTGAACCCACGACCCCTACTACCCCAAAGTAGTGCGCTACCAAGCTGCGCTACGCCCCGATCTCCACAATTTCTAACTATACAGTATCTCGAACAAATAAAGCAAGATTTTTTTAAAATACTTTTAACATTTTTATCGCTTGAGTTAATTCTTTTGCCGCGCCTTCAATCCAGTTTCCCTCGCAACGTCGTTCTTGATTGAGAATTAACCGTAAAGAATAGGAATGAGGATAGCCTTCTACTTCCAGCCAAAGTAAATCGCTTTCTGCTTCACAAGCGATTCTTTCTTCATCCATCAATTCCTCTGTCATTGCTTCGATCGTCTCTGTTAGCTGGGTCAACAAACGACAAAAATCGTTTAACTCGGCGTGGGTAAGTTCGATCGCCCAGTCATCAGTTCCCACCAACCCTTTGTATTTTTCAGCTTCAGGATTCCAACCAATTCGCCAACCAGAACCAGTTTTGACTAGACGTTCCATTTACCAAATACCATACGCTCGCTCGATTATTTCAGTAAATTAGCATCACCTGGTTTGGGAAGAGGTAAGGTTGGTTTGGTATTAGTAGGAGTAGATTGGCTTGGGGTTTGAGTTGTAGAATTTATTGACGGTTGAGGGATTGCTGCTGCGTTGGGATTGTAAATACTGACTAATAAATCGACTAACTTGTCGCGTTGTTGGCGATTTAGCTTGTTAATTATCTGGCGATCGCCCTCTAGAGGATTTAGTGTTAAAGTACTTACTCCTGGATAATTTATTTCTTGAATGTCTTCATTCAAACCAAAATAATCAGCTAAAGTCAGCTTCCAATCGAGGCGAAAATCAACGGGACGATTTTTGACATATTGATGGTAGCGAACTAAACGACTCAGTAGAGTATTGTTGGGATCGGCTTGTTGGCGCTCTTTATTGATGTATTGGTTTTCTTTGGGTAAATCTGTTATTTGCTCGTAAATTTTACTAGCTACTGCTTCAGGAACAAGAGTCTGAGTTTGTTGTGCTGTTGCAGATTGACAATGAAGATGTTCGCTCAAAAACGCGCTCGAGATACCTATTAAAAATACGAGAGAAAATTCAATAATTCTTTTCTTTAAAGTAATTTTCGGTTGCATAAAACAAATTTAAAATGACGAGCGGCACTCGGCGATCTCATGAACGGTCGTGCGAAGCCATCGGCTAAAAATAGAAATTAACGGCTATCTAAAAGTTAAGATGGGCTTCGCCCATCCTACTTTTCAATCGCCAATAATTTCGTTATTGGTTAACTCGTCAGACATTTCAATGATTGCTCGAATGGCTGGTTTCATCATTGGATCTTCAACGTTGTCTAATTCTTCATAGCGGCGACGTTTGGCGCGGTTAGCTACTTGTACCGTGATCCGATAGCGATTTGAGGCTGCTCTCATTAGTTCCTCCGCACGATACATAATGTGGGACGATTCAAAAGAATTTCTTTTTTGCATCTGTTTTTTCTGTGTCGAAAATAGTACGATCGCGCTTGTTGTATAAATTCCAGTTTAGCCCAAAAAAGTTTACTATCTTCGATGAAACCGAAAAATAAACAAGGTGTAAATGCCAAATGAAAGTTAGCCATTTTTTTAGCCGCCAAAAATGGTTGCGGGTTTGTTTTATTATTGTTGGGATCGCGAGTATTTTTTTTAGTAAAGATCTTGCTCTGGCGCAACCTCACTCAGGTGGTAACAACATTCAACTAGGACAAGAACTTTATCTACAAAACTGTTCTAGCTGTCACATTCCGATCGCGGCGGAAGTTTTGCCAACTGACACTTGGCGGGCTTTACTATCCAATCCTGAAAAGCATTATGGCGAATCTATCCCAAAAATAGTTGGTATCAATCAATATTTAATTTGGCAGTATTTGAGTAATTATTCGCGTCCGTTGCTTAAAGACGAACCACTGCCAATGTACGTCGCCAATTCTCGTTATTTTAAAGCGCTTCATCCTCAAGTCGAATTGCCCAAATTAACTAACGTACAATCCTGTTCTTCATGTCATCCCAATCTTACTAAATTAGATTATCGAACCTTAAGTAAAACCCAGTAACAAGTTAGTTACAGATCGATCGCCCTTTAATTGACTATAATAAACTCGAAAAATCAGAAAATATGCGTATTACCCTTCCAGCCTCATTAACTATTGGTCTGTTATCTTTAGGCTTAGTTTTAGCAATTCAATCTAGAGATAAAGTTATCAGTGCTACAGGCATTAAAGTTAATCAAAAGGGCAGCGAAAAACTAGAAACAACTCCAGGCGATCCAGTCATTGCAGCGGCGGGTGATATTGCTTGCGATCCGACCAGTAGCAATTACAATCGAGGTAATGGTACTGCCGATAGCTGCCATATGAAAGCCACTTCAGATTTATTAATTGATGCTAACTTAAGCGCAGTTTTGCCCCTAGGCGACAATCAATACGAAAGTGGTTCGCTAGAAGCTTTCCAAAAATCTTACGATCCTACTTGGGGACGAGTTAAGTCGATTACCCGTCCAGTTGTAGGCAATCACGAATATTCTACCTCTGGTGCTTATGGCTATTTTAGGTATTTTGGGGCTGCTGTAACAGGTGATTGGTCAAAAGGTTACTACAGTTACAATCTCGGTAATTGGCATATCATCGCACTCAATTCTAACTGCTCGCAAGTGGAAGGTTGTGGAGAAAATTCACCCCAACAAAAGTGGTTAAAAGCTGACTTAGCCGAACATCGTAAGACTTGTACCCTAGCATATTGGCATCACCCGCGCTTTTCTTCGGGAATGCATGGTAACGATACAGACTACGATATTTTCTGGAAAGACCTCTATCAGGCTGGAGTAGAAGTTGTGCTAAATGGTCATGACCACGATTATGAAAGGTTTGCACCCCAAACTCCCGATGCTCAAGCAGACTCAACTCGCGGTGTTCGTCAATTTGTGGTGGGAACGGGAGGGAAAAGTCACTATGGTTTTGGCAAACCCGAACCTAATAGCGAAGTCCGCAATGCAGATACCTACGGCGTGCTAATGCTAACTTTGCATTCGAATAGCTACAGTTGGCAGTTTGTTCCAGAAGCAGGCAAAAGCTTTACTGATTCTGGTAGTGATAAGTGTCATTAGCGATCGACATTGCCTAACGGCACGTTCCGTGCGCCTACACCAATAACCCATGAACCATCAACTAAAAACACTAATTATTGTTCTCTTCAATTCCAAAAACTAATATAGCAGCGATCGCTAAAGATAAGCCTCCTAAAACAATTGCGATCGAGGGATCGTTTCCGAACCAATTAATCGTTATCCATCCCAATCCAAGGGCAATAATAATTTGGGGAGTGACGATCGAAGCGTTAAAAATTCCCATATAAATTCCCATTTTTCCCGAGGGAATACTGTTAGCTAAAATAGCATAGGGAATTGCTAAAATACTTGCCCAAGTCAACCCCAAACAAATCATGGGAATAAGTATCAAATAGCGATCGTGAATTAAAAATAAAGAAATTAAACTCAAACCGCCACCAAAAAGACCGACAGAATAAATAATTTTACGTCCGATCGCTTCAGCAATTTTGACTAGAAAACAAGAGAAAATCAAACAAAAAATATTGTAAGTAGCAATACAAATTCCCGCCCATTCTATGCCTTGTGAATAAAGCAAAGAATTTTGTTCCACAGCTCCAAAAACATGATAAGCAACTACACTAGGGAAGTAAAGAATCGAGCAGAATAAACCCAACCAAGTAAAAAATTGTACCCATGCCAACTGTTTCATTGTTGTTGGCATTTGTTGAAAAAGTGCAATAATTTCTTGAAATTTATGAGAAATTGATTGGGTATTATCTGACTGTTTTTCTACCCAAATCCAACTCGGTTCGGGGGGAGTTTCGGAAGTAGTTACAATCGTCCAAATAACTGTAATTAAAAATATAGCTGCGCCCAGATAAAAAGATAATTTGACAGTAGTTGGAATGGAAATTTCTTCAGTTACATTGCTAGAAATACCCAAAATATGATTGAATATCCAAGGCGCTAAAGCCGCGATTGTAGAACTACAACCGATTGAAAAACTTTGTAGAGCAAAACCTTTATTTTGCTGTTGTGCTGGCAATAAATCGGCAACAAAAGCATAAAAAGGAGATAGACTGATATTGATAGCGATCGCTAAAATCCAAAGTAAAATTACTGCCATTCGCAAACTAGAAGAATTTGGCATTAATACTAATGCGATCGAACTAAGAATTGCCCCAATCAAAAAATAAGGTCGCCTTCGTCCTAAAAAACACCAAGTACGATCGCTCAAATAACCCGCGATCGGTTGTACGATCAAACCGCTAACTGGTGCAGCTAACCATAACAATGGAATTTGTTCGATACTCGCACCCAAATATTCGTAAATAGCGCTAGTATTAACAATCTGTAACGCCCAACCAAATTGGATGCCAAAAAAACCCAAACCTATATTCAATAGTTGCAGGAAATTAAAATTTTCTGTTGTTTTTTGAATAGCGGTCATAATTTTGTTGTTTATTAAAATAATGTAATTTTGCGCGTTGTCAAGCTTAATTTGCCAAAAAATTTTCCCTTATTTTTACCCTGCGAATAAATTAAATCTAATTTGACTGTAAATCCTTAGCCACAAATTATAACATTATTAACGATTTCAGAATTTTGGGTATTATTAATTAAAGATTTACTATTCCAGACAAGACAATTATTAATAGTGTTAGTTGCCGTTAAATATGCATTCATGCTGCGATAACATTGAGCATAAGCATTGTGTCTGTGCGAAACCTAGAGAATATTTGTTTGGTGATTTGTGCTATTCGTAGTTGGCAAAATTTTAATAATTATCCGATTTAACACCGCTCAAACTCGATCGTCAAATTAACTAGTTCGAGCAATCGCTACTAAAATCGAGTAAATCCTAATTTTTGATTTTAATTGGCTCAAAAACATTAATATATTTTTGTATTGTTCGATCGAGATCTTAACTTTATTTTAGTTTGATTCAATAACACTCATATATAAGTAACAGCTAACAGCTTCAAGTTGAAAGTTAATGGCAAATCGAGCCAAATTATGTTTTATACTGACTGACGCTCGAAAAATTTTCAAATATCATTTATTAAGGAAAAAATGAAACGTTTAATAGCAATAGCAATGAATTCGATCGTAATCGGCACTTTACTTATGCCAATTAATAGTTATGCTGACTCTTTCGTTACACAAAGCGTTATAGCTACAAATAAGCAGTCAACTAGTATCAGTAGGGGGAACGCTGGAGGTATTAAATATGAAGTGCGCGGAAGTGGAAACACTAACGTCAGTTCGGTTAATAATTCAACTCGAATTGTAAGCGGTCGCAATACAGTTACGATTAATAAAGGTCGCATTGCTTTGAATGGAAAAGACAGAGGAGCTGTTAAAACTGGCGATTCCGTACTTTTAGATTCGAGCGGAAGACTGTATGTTAATGGCAAGAGAAGATAGAAGGGGTTAGGGAAAGTCTCAAGCAATTGACATCCTCCCCAGCAAGAGCGGCGTGGGGATTCCAAAGATTACTCTTTAGGCTTCCTCTTTCTGCGACTCGGCTTATCTTGAGGAGTTTCCCCACCAAAACAGAGGTCGATGTCTCCAGAGGCGATTAACGTTCCTGTGTGCCCCACAGTACGGAGTCCAATCTCAAGTATGTTTCGAGCAGCATTCCAATCTCTATCTTGTATATGCCCACAATGAGTACAAACGTGAGTCCTAACACTGAGAGCTTTTTTAACAACTTTGCCACAGTTAGAGCAATTCTGGCTGGTGTAGTGAGGCGGCACGGCAATCGTGACTACCCCAAACACTTTACCGAAATACTCAACCCAGGTACGAAAAGTCGTCCAAGCGGCATCAGAGATAGATTTAGCTAAATGTCTATTCCTTACCAAGTTACGCACCTTCAAATCCTCATAGGCTACCAAGTCGTTAGACTGGACTACGCATCTCGCCAACTTCACGGCAAAATCTTTGCGCTGCCTACTTACTCTGAGGTGCTTTCTTGCCAGAAGATTTCTAAACTTGGCTCGATTTTTCGACCCTTTCTGGGTCTTAGACATACGACGAGAAAGACGTTTCAAAGACTTCTCACTCTTTCTCAGATGTCTTGGGTTTTGAACAGTTTGACCATCACTATCGGTATAAAAACTCGCAATGCCAACATCAAGACCGATAGTTCTAGATGTTGGTTCTCGTCTTTCTTTTCGCTCTTGGTCGAGACAAAACTGCGTGTAGTAGCCATCAGCACGACGAACTACCCTGACTCGCTTAATTTGCGTAACTTGATAGAAATGCAAATCGCGAGTACCCCACATTTTAAAAGTACCCGCCTCAAAACCATCAGTGAAAGTGATGTATCTGCGACATTCAGAAAGTTTCCAGCCCGTGGTCTTATATTCTACAGAACCATGAGTTTGTTCGCATCTGAACCGTGGGTATCCTTTCTTGCCTGGTTTATTCTTTTTGCAGTTATCAAGGCGCGTCAATTCCGAGGTCGCCTCGGAATTGCCTTGGCGCGCCGCAAAAAATCTGGCAATTGCAGACCAAGCTCTCTCAGCAGAAGCGCGCCCGTGCTTGAGAGTTGAGTTTATTTGCCCAAGAGAATTCTTGAGACAAAACAGCACAATATGCACTCAAATTGTATCGTCCGATCCTAGAGCGGTTATCCATCCAGTATCTCAGGCAAGAATTACGGACAAAACGGGCAGTACGAATGGCTTCATCCAGCTTTTCGTATTGCTCTTTCAATCCCTCAAGTTTTGCCTCGAATACCAGCATAGTTACGTCGCTGTATCTGACGTAAACTATTTTAGCATAGATCTAGAAAAAAGCCGCCCGCATATTGCGGGGCTTTAAACCCAAATTTTCGGTAAATTATTACTTTAAATTTCAGATTTTAACTCTCTTTCCATTAGTGCTTTGACAGCTTCTGTAGGGGTAGCTTTGCCTTGTAGCAAGCGATCGACTTCGAGGGCGATCGGTACGTTGATTTTTTGTCGATCGGCTAAATCGATTAAAACCCTCGTAGTATTGACTCCTTCAGCAGTGCCTTCAAGTTGGGCTAAAATTTCAGCCAAAGATTTGCCTTTGGCTAAACCATAGCCTACCTGATAGTTACGCGAAAGAGGACTGTTGCAAGTAGCTAGTAAATCACCCAAACCAGATAAACCAAAGAAAGTTTCGCCTTTTGCGCCCAAACTTGTACCAATGCGAGTTATTTCGGGTAAAGCACGCGTTAATAAAGCTGCTTTTGCGTTCGTACCCAAATTCAGACCATCGCAAACCCCAACCGCGATCGCCATAACATTTTTCAAAGTTCCGCCCAATTCAGTTCCCAAAGGATCGTCATTAAGATAAACTCGAAAAGTTTCCGAAGCAAAAATCGCTTGCACCCGTTCGGCAGCAGTTAAATCGCGACTGGCGACTACTGTTGCTGCTGGTAAACCCCGCTCGATTTCTTTAGATAAATTAGGGCCAGATAAAACCACTACTGGGTTATTGGGAAAAGCTGCTTGCCAAAGTTGCGAAGGCGTATGGGTGGTAACTGAGTCTAATCCTTTGGTAGCAGTAACGATAATGACTCGTTCGTCTAAATTTAGCTGCTGCAACTTCTCGATCGTCGGTCTTACCCCTGCCATCGCTACCGCCGAGACTAGTGTATTTGCAGATGCTACAACTGACTCTAAACTATCTTGCCCGTGACGCGACCACAAACGCACAGCTTCGCCGTTGCGAGTGGCTAATTTTGCCAACGCCGAACCCCAAACTCCTGCACCGATAATAACAAGAGATTTAGATGTAATTTTGCCAGATAATTCAATTTTTTGCATTGATTTAAGCTTTTTAGCTGATTGTGAGCGATCGCCAAGCTGAACTAATATTTATTTAAATTTATTAACAAAAAAATTGGGAATTGCGAACTTTAAATGTCTTTCCGCAACCCCGCACCTACTGTAGATATTATTATCGAACTAATCGATCGCCCAGAACGACCGATTGTTTTGATCGAACGGAAAAATCACCCATTGGGTTGGGCTATTCCTGGAGGATTTGTCGATTATGGCGAATCATTAGAAACAGCCGCAACTAGAGAAGCAGAGGAAGAAGTCAGCTTAAAAGTAGACTTAATCGAACAATTTCAAGTTTATTCCGCCCCCGATCGCGACGATCGCCAACATACGATCGCCATTGTTTTTATTGCCACAGCAACGGGCATTCCTCAAGCTGCGGACGATGCCAAAAATTTAGGAATTTTTCATAGCTGGGAAGTTCCCCAAAACTTATGTTTCGATCACGGTCAAATTCTCAAAGATTATTGGCGATACCGAAATTACGGCATTAGACCGCATTATTAAAAGTAGGGAAAAGTGTGCCGCGTTATTACTTATTACTTATTACTTTTGACTGGTTGGTGAGCAGTTCGACAGGCTCACTGTTTCACCTGTCGAACTGCTCACTGTTCCACTTGCGTTGCCCCTCGCGGGGTCTGTGGGTCGAACCATTGACTCTTGACTTTGCCCAGTGCAGCGTTGCCCATTGCCCTATAAACTACAAACCATGACTAAAGAAATTATTCGAACCGATCGAGCACCAGCGCCTGTAGGACCTTATAATCAAGCGATCGCAGCAACGGGAAAAATGCTGTTTGTGGCGGGACAAATTCCTCTCGATCCGCAAACAGGTGAAATTGTCGGTGTTGACGATATTGCCAAACAAACGCAACAGGTGATGACAAATTTGTTAGCGATTTTGACGGCAGCAGGAGCTGGTTGGAGTAATGTCGTAAAAACATCTGTTTTTCTCACAGATTTGCAAAATTTTACCGCTATGAATCAAGTTTACGCCCAATATTTTGATGAAGCTAACGCACCAGCAAGGGCTTGTGTTGAAGTTTCTCGCTTACCTAAAAATGTTTTGGTAGAAATTGAATGTATTGCAGCGATCGATTGAGTGAGTTTTTTGTATTTTAAAATCGAACAAATTTTAATAAAGTTAAGTTAATCAAATCACAATTTAAGACAGCAACAATGTTTCAACCGACTGACACTGCTAGATTATCCTCTCGAACTCAGTCCGAGTCATCTATTAACAATGCCGATGACGAACTAGAACAAAGACGACTCAGACACATTTTTGAGTCGATCGATTCTTTTTTATCTTTAAGATATTGCATTATTCATCAAATTTTGCCTTTAGAATTAAAAAATAATTGCTTGAAATTGGGAATGGTTCAACCCGACAATCAAAAAGCTCTTGATTATATTGAAAGCTTAATTAAGATCGAAAATTATTCGCTCACAATTGAAAAGATCGATCGTTCCACCCTGCTTACGACGATCGCCGCCTATACAGCATATCTTAGGGAACCTAAAATTCCCAAAATAGAAGATCCGCTACCTCCAACCGAAACTAAAATTGCCAAATCGATCGAACAGTTACAAAACAAGTTAATTCAACACAATCCACTTCAAGATCGACCGACGCTAATCATTAGCACTCCAGAACAATTAGGATTAAAAACGGCTAAGATATCTTCTCTTAAATCCAAGATCGATGCTTCAGAAAAAAAAACCGATGCGTCAAAATTCGATCTTTCCTCTCAAGAAATACCTTCTCTCGAAGTACAGGCTATTTATCAATCTTCTCCCGTTGAATTTTTGACAACTTTATCGCCTCAATTGCTATGGCGAGAGTTATTGGGTAGAATTCTTGGCATTAGAGTTGGCAAACTTTGTTTACTCAGACAACAAGATTGTGGTCGAATTCTGCTCAGTCATGATGGTGTCAAGCAGTTATCTATAGAGCGAGTCGATCTACATTTGTTTCAAGGCTTGTTGACAGAGTTTAAGTATTTAGCAAAAATACCGATCGCATCAATTGAGAAAGATAGACGAGGTGAATTACTTCGTTCCCACAAACAAGAACGCACGCTTTTATGCTGGCAAATTAGTTTAGGTCAGTACGGAGAACAAGCCACGCTTCACGTTTTGCAGGGCAAAGCGTTACAATTCTATCAGCAAAAGCAAATGCACGAACTAGAAGCACAAGCTTGGCAACTAGCAAAAACTCTAGAAAGTAAATTGCAGCAAATTCAAACCTTGAAAGCAATGAACCCTACTTCTTTCAAAAAATTATCAGATATCCGTCAAACACAGCAAAATATTGAGAAATATTTGAAATCGCTTGAGTAGGGGATAGGGAGTAGGGAATAGGGAATAGGGAATAGGGAATAGGGCAAAGTGTGCCGCGTGTGCCGCGTTACTTTTGAATGAGTGAATGAGTGAATGAGTGACTTTGTCCCTAACCCCTAGCTTCAAGGTGTGCGTCTCTACCCTAATCTCAACTTGAGTAGAGTGAAAAATTCTGTTTTTGAATAGGGTATGGTGAAATAGTCGGTCGCACCTAATTTGAAAGCTAGCTGTCTGTAATCGTTACTGCTATGGGTTGTTAAAATAAAAATGGGAATGCGAGCGATCGCGGGATGTTGAGAGCGGTATCTAAGAAATTCAAAGCCGTCAACGTCTGGCATTTCTAGGTCGCAAATAATTGCTTTTACTTGTGGATTTTGCTGTAAGTTGGCGATCGCCGCTCGTCCGTTTTCTGCTTTAATGACTTGGTAGCCTTCTTGTTCGAGGTTGAGAGCAAGAACTTCGCGCATTGTTTTTGAATCGTCGATAATTAAAATTGTCGGAGCAGCAAGTGTTTTTTCGTTAATAGCCCGCTCTTTTTGGAGTTGAAAGCCAAGCAGCGCTTTAACATCAATAACAGGTGCTAGCGTGCCATCTTCCAAGACAGTGCAACCACATAGGTAACTAGGAGCGACAATTTCATTACCGAAAGGTTTAATAATTAGTTTTGATTTAACAATAAAGCGATCGACTTCTGGTTCGATCGCGATCGCACTTCCGTTTAAATTGACGATGGGAATTTGCAAAGACTCTTTAGAAATGTCGAGTTGTTGTTTTAAAGGTGTTTCTGCTTCGCGATCGACTATAAAACAGTTATAGTTCAACAGTTGGGAAATTCGATAAAATTTGATTTGTTGTTGTTGCCAAGATACAAAAAGTTGTTCGTCCAATTTAACGATCTGTTCGGAATGGTAATTGATAATTTCGTTAATACTATCGACAGGCAAAACAAATAAATTAAATCCCGACAGCCACAACCAAGTTTTAACTGTGGATAGAGTTTGTTCTTCAACGACAGGTTGAACTTGAGGTTGTGGTTTGCTTTGGGGATTGGTTGGTGAGGGGGCGGCTCGATCTAAAGTTAGATTGCAATAGGGCGCGATCGCCATTTTATATACTTTCTGCCAGTCAGCTAAAGCTGAAGTACCAATCGCCTCTGCAAATTCTGGATTAGTTTGCAATGTAGTTAAAGTAGTTTCAGCGATCGCGCGCACTTCTGGCAATGGTAATATTTCCCCAATCTTCAAAAATAATTCGGCTGTAGTTTTAAGTTCATATACTAAGCGATTGTCGGACGAAGAGTGCAGAATTTTGGTCAGTTTCTCCAGTGCCATAGAAAAATCTTTTTGGACACTTGGATCGATTAAATCTAATGGCAAAAAGTCTGTCGTCGGTGACTTAATTTGAGTAATGCTCTTCGCCGATTCCGCTTGATAGGTGGGAAGAAAAGGAAGCAAAGCCGACCAAATATCTTGATAAGCTAATTGCAGACGCTCGCTCGAACCCGCTTCTCGTTCCCCTGGCGATCGCTTCAAAGAAATAAGCATGCTTTCCAGACGCGCAACAGGTATTTGTAGTTCGATTAATTCGACTTCCATCGCACCATCAATAACTAGCCGAACATCTTCTAACAAATCCTCGATTTGAGAACTAGTCGGATCTTGAGTCAGTTCTAATAAATTTTCTTCAATTTGTTGCAGTAACTCTAGCGCCTCTTCTACAAATAACTGACGAGCTTGCTCTTGTCGTTCGGGATCGAGAAACATTTATTTGATCTTCTCTTTAGACGGCGCATTCGCTTACTGACCATTTTGTAGTTCTCTGGCAATAGCTGTAATTTTCTCAAAAGAAACAGCTAGAGTGCTAGATTGTTTCGAACTTTGCTCGCTAATGGCGATCGCTTCGAGTATAGAATCAGTAGCCACCAAGGCATTTTGCGAACTATCTTTTGTCTTGTGTAGTAGTTCTTGCAGCAAAATTGTCAGTTGAGTGCTAACTTGATTGAGGCGATCGAGTTGTGCTTGAGTGGTAGCGATGATTTGCGGATCGTTAGCGGTTGGATCGGTTTCGGTAACAATTGCCTCGAACATTTGCTCGGTATTAGTTTGCATCGTGCCGAGTAGCGGTTCGATCGCGCTGACACTATCTTCTAACTGCTTGGCAAGAGAACGCACTTCTTCAGCAACAGCAGCTAATGGCTGTCCTGCTTCGCCGTTGCGGGTAGCTTCTAACATGGCATTCATTGCCTGTAATTTCAGTTGAGAGATGGCAAGGACGATGGGTTCGACTGCTGTGGTTAACTGGCGGCAAGAGAGGGTTATTTGCTCGATTTTCTCACTGGCATCGAAGATAGTGGCGTGCATTGTAGCGGCGCGATCGACAATTTGTTCGATCGCGGAAATTCCCAATGCTAGAGTTTCTTCCAACTGTTGTTGTTGGTTTTGGACTTGTTTGATGGTTTCCGAAATCGTCCTTGCGCTATTAGCGACAATAACAGCGCGATCGCGGCTGTTATTGACTAGTTCCCAAGATTGTTGTGTTTGACTGGCTAGAGTTTTTACTTCAGTCTGAGAATTGGTTAAGAGTTTGGTTAACTCTTGTAGTCGATCGTGAGAAATGGTTTGTTCCGATTGATAGTTCCGTTCCAAATTGGTTAACAATCGAGCGTGGTCGAGGGCAAAACCTACTTGCAGGGCAATTTGAGCGAAAAGTTGGATCTCCGACTGCTGCCAGTGACGAGTCTCCGAACAATGATGGGCGATCAGCAAACCAAAAAGTCGATCGTCTTTAAGAATTGGTGCGACCAAATTGGCTTTGACTCTAAACGGTTCGAGTTGTTGAATGTGACATTCGGTCAAACCTGCTTCATAAATATTGTCAGTCGCTTGAACTCGACCGGCTTGATATGATTCGACATAACCTTCAGCAAAACAGGGGTCTTTGATTTTTGCCTGAAACGCTTTAGGGTAGCCGGGAAGTACCGACTCGGCAATGACAGTTCCATACCAATCGGGATCGAAACTATAGACGATAACGCGATCGGTTTTAAAGGCGCGACGAACTTCTTCAACGGTGGTTTTGAGAACATTTTCTTCATTTAAAGAAGCGCGAATGCTCTGAGAAATCTTACCGAGTAGTTGAGTATTGCCGCGTTCGGTTTCTACCTTGGTTATCAAACGGGCGCGATCGATAGCAAATCCCAATTGCATGGCAATTTTTGACATAAAATTTATCTCCGAGGTTTGCCAATTGCGAAACCCACTACATTGATGGGCAATTAACAAACCAAAAAGTTGACCGTTTTCGAGAATGGGCGCTACCAAATTAGATTTAATCTGTAAGCTTTCCATCAGTTGCAAGTGAGCGGGATGAAAACCAGCTTCAAAGACATTGTTAGTGGGAACGATACGACCATTAATGTAAGCTTGACGTAAATGCTCCGGAATGCAGGGATCTTCGATTTTGCGATCTAGGGCATGTTGCCAACCTGGTATGACCGACTCAGAAGATATGTAACCACTCCAATTGTCATTAAAATTGTAAACAACCACGCGATCGACTCTCAGTTCTTTGCGAACCTCTTCTACCGTAGTTTTGAGAATTTCATTTTCATCAATTGATTCGCCAATTCGATTACCAATATAGTAGATCGTCTCGTTCTGCATTTTTTCGGTATCTATTTGTTGCAGCAGTCTGGCATGGTCGAGAGTATATCCTACTTGAATGGCTATTTGTGAGAGTAGTTCGATTTCTTCTTGATGCCAGTGACGTGGTGCGGCACACTGATGGGCAATTAATAAACCGAATAGCTTGTCATCTTTAAGAATTGGGGCAACTAGATTGGCTTTGATTTCAAATTGACGAAGTTGTTTGAGATAGCATTCGTTTAGTCCTGCTTGCTCCACATCTTCGATGGCGTGAATGCGACCAGTTCGATATTTTTCGACATAGCCTTCAGCAAAACAGGGGTCTTTAATTTTTGCTGCCAAGGTTTTGGGAAAACTAGAAGATACCGATTCGGCTAATACGGTTCCATACCAATCGGGATCGAAACCGTAAACGATGACGCGATCGGCTTTAATTTGTTTGCGAACCTCTTCTACCGTCGTTCTGAGAATATCTTCTTCGTTTAAAGAGGCGCGAATGCGACTGATTAACTCGACAAAGTTATTTACTTGTTCTTTTTTGGCAGCCAATTGTTCGTATAAAGAAGCTTGTTCGAGAGCAAAACCAACTTGGTTAGCGACTTGAGAGAACAAGTCAATTTCCGATCGCTGCCACTCGCGAGGGCTGGAACATTGATGGACGATCGCCAAGCCAAATAATTTCGATTTAACTAGTATCGGTGCAATTAAGTTAGCTTTGACGGCAAATCTTTCCAAAAAACCGATATAGCGATCGCCTAGATCGGCTTGATAGATATTGTCGATCGCTCTTGTGCGTCCTCTCTGATATCTTTCTAAATCTTCCTGGGCGTAAATTGTCTCGTCGAGTTTTGCCCACAAAGTTTTTGGCAACCCCGACGCTACCGACTCTTCCACGATCGCACCCTGCCAATCATCTTCAAAGCGAACGATAATGGCGCGATCGGTGCGAAAAACTTGACGCATTGCTGCAACGGCGATGCGACAAACATCTTCTTCTGCATGTCCTTGTCGCAAATGACGACCGATGTCGCTAAGTACTTCGCGTGCCTCTGTTTCTGCTTCTTTTCTCCACAGTAATTCGGGTAATTGCTCGTCGATCGTCTTCAAATTGGCTTGTAGCGCGCTCAATTCGTCTTCTCCTGCCACTCGATCGCGAATTCTCAGTTCTTCTTGACGCAATCGATTGACGATTCGATTGGAAACTGCTGCCGCACCGATTAAAGGACGTACCGCCCTAAAACCAAAATAGGCAGCGATCGCGCCTGCCACAGAGGCGATCGCACCCGTTGTCAGCAGTAATGTCAACCATTGTCGATCTAAGACTGCTTCCAATTTGGAAACTTCCCAGGACAGTTTTGCTGCCGATAACTGCTCTCTAGCCGAGATATTACTAATCGACGCGATCGTACCGACCAAAAAGACAGGAACTACCGCTATTAAAACTGCCAATAGCGTTATTTTAAAGGGCAAACTCTTTCTTTGCCGATAATTGTGTCGATAAGATCGATTTTCAGGCCTAATTTCCCAAGAATTTTGAGTTTGTCTATGTTTAGCTTCTATTAATTGTTCTTCTGATTTCATTTTTATTCCCTATCATTTATCCCCTACTTTCTCCATCAAACAGACAAATCCCAGTCGCCACCAACCACAAACGCCGCGATCGATTCCAGCACGATTGAGTGCGTCAGCAAAACAAGCAGGGAAATGTCCTTGGGGTGCTGTGTCGGTTTCATTTAAATCGGCATAATGCAACCAATTTCCCTTCACATACCAGCCGACGAGTTCGCCAAAATCTTTCCAAATTTGATAGTCAAACTTTTTGCTACCTCCTAATTCTTGGTAGAGTTTTTTTTGAATTGAAAAACCAAAGCGATCGTCACTAAATTTTCGCCAGAGACGATCGATTTTATCTAAATCGCTTTGGGAAACAGATTTTAATGCTTTAATATTTAAAAAACCTTCCTTAGTGCGATCGCTTAATTGCAGCAGTAAATTCCACGTTTCGCGATCGGCTTGTTGGTATAATTTTGCTGCTAACAAATTTTGTAATATCTCAAACTTGCTTTCTAATTTGCGATCGAATCTCGAACATGAATTTTGGTCTGTCGTGTTTATTCCTGCTTCGACAATAATTTTTTTTTCGATCGAACTAGTTTGCAGGGCAAACAAAACTTCCGTTGCAGATTGATAGCGATCTTTGTGGTTGGGTTGAACGAGGCGATCGAGAATAAAAGCTAATTCTGGAGTAACCGAAACTCCTGAAGACTGCCATACCCACTTTTGAGTTCGAGCGTCAAACAAAGGTTCTGAACCGTCGGCGGCAGGAAGACAGCCAGTCAACAAACGAATTGCGGTTACGCCCAAACTGTAGAGATCGCTAGCTGGATAAGCCACCCCAAGCATTTGTTCGGGCGCGGCATAGCCTGGAGTGGCAAGAATGGGCAGATTGTTTTTGGGCAAATCGTTATCTAATGTTTGGCAACTGCCAAAGTCAATTAAAGCTAGAGAGCCATCTGGTTTGCGAATTATATTACTGAGTTTGATATCTCTATGAATGACTTGTCGCTGGTGAATAAATTGCAGTACTGGCAGCAAAAGGGTGAGGAATTGCCAAATTTGTCGTTCTAAAAAAGCACCTCGCTCATTCAATTCTGAAAATAAATCTCGACCGTCAATAAATTCTTGAACGATGTAGGCGCGATCGTCTTGTTTGAAAAATGCCATTAAACTGGGAATTTGGGGATGATTGCCTACCCGTGTCAAAATTTCAGCTTCTTGCTCGAATAACTGTTCTAAGCATTCTTTAAGCTCGATATTTTGTTCGCGAGGTAAAAATTGCTTGATCGTGCAAGTTGTTTCTAAGCGATGTTCGTCCGTTGCTTTAAAAGTATTGGCAAATCCCCCAGAACCGAGATATTCTATTGCTCGATAGCGTTCTTTTAACAATAACTTTGACCCACAGCACTCACATAGATCGACTGCTTTGAAATTGAGATGAAGACAAGTATGGTTGAGACATTGAGCGATTTTAGGCTCGATTGTCTTTTCTGTTCTCAATTCTGGAGGCAAAGTGCTAGTCATATTGGGTTAAAGAAATGCAAAAGTAGCAACTGTTAAATTGATTCGATCGCCTCATTTGCAGAACCGATCGGCTTACGCATTAAATCGGTTTTCAGCAAAGCCTTTAGTTATAACTGTTTCGCGCTCGCTGTTTGTTTACGATTAAAGTTGCATCCAACATACTTGCTATAAATTTTAAGTGCAGAGTTAGTCTCAGTATAAACACCGAGCGTAAAGTTTTATTGAATTTTAGATATCTTTTTCGTAAATAAATATTAGTACTTTTTTTGTAATCGCAAAGCTGCCTATTTATTAATGTTCTTTTCGCCACAAAGCGCGTACTAATTTAATTTCTTCATAACTAAAATCTTCGCCCAAACTTTCTTTAAGAGTTTTTAGCGAATCAGCACCTAGTTTTTGAATCGCTTTGATGATTAAATCTTGCTTGAGAGGCACGACAAATTTATCGATCTCTACTGGTTGTTGCAGCTCGATCAGTTCGCACAAATGATTGTAAATCGTATTAACACTAAAACCGCGCATCTCGGCAATTTCTGTTATGTCTAAGCCCTGTTGGTAGAGTTGCAGAGTCATAGTTTGACTATTAGAGGGAAGAGGAGTTGGTAATTTTTGCTCCTGACAAAAAGCTCTAATTTCTGAAACAAATTGTTCGCCGTATTGTTGTAATTTGTGTGCGCCCACACCAGAAATTTTGCCAAATTCTGGCAGAGTTTGCGGCTGTAATTGTGCCATCAACTTGAGACTGGAATCATTAAAAACTACATAAGGAGGAACAGAATTAGTATCGGCGATGTGTTTGCGAAGTCGTCTCAATTTTTCCAACAGCATTTCTATTTCCAAAGCTCTAGGATTGTATGTTTCCGCTTGTTTGGAAGAGAGTTGATTGCTAACGGCAATTTCCACCGATCGCTGTTTTCTAAGAATTTCCCAACTGCGCTTGTTAAGTTTGAGAATGCGATAGCCATCGTTGCTTTCAGCCAACAAATCTTGGTGCAGAAGCGATCGCCCTAACATTTTCCATTCATCAATTGTGCGATCTTTGCCGATGCCATAGGTAGATAGTAAATGATGCCCGTAGTCTTCAATTTTCTTTTTACGCGAACCTCGCAACACATCAATAACGTGCATCATGCCAAATTTTTCCCGACAACGTGCCACACAGGAAAGAAACTTTTGCGCCTCGATCGTCCAGTCTTCCAACGGTTTTGGATTGAGACAGTTATCGCATTGAGTACAATTGCCTTTAAATCTCTCGCCAAAATAACGCAAAACGATCGTACGCCGACAGTCCGTTCCTTCAGCGTAATCGAGAACTTGACGCAATTTTTGCAATGCCATTTTTTGCTCGTCGGGATTACTTTTCTGTTCGATTAAATATTCAATCTTCTTGACATCGCCGAGATTATAAAAAAGAATACAACGAGCCGGTTCGCCATCTCTTCCCGCCCTTCCTGCTTCTTGATAGTAATTTTCCAAGGTACGGGGCAAATCGTAATGAAATACAAAGCGAACATCTGGTTTATTAATACCCATACCAAAAGCGATCGTCGCCACGATTACCCTTACATCATCGCGAATAAAACGAGTTTGATTTGAGGCTCTATCTTCGTCCTTCAACCCTGCATGATAGGGTAAAGCTTTAATGCCATCTTGTTGTAATCTGTGAGCAATTTCTTCAACTTGACGACGAGAGAGACAGTAAACAATCCCAGAACCTTTTTCAGTGCGAATATGTTTGAGGAGTCGCTCGTAACTTCGTTTTTCCTTGGCTTGAACTTCGTAGTAAAGATTGGGACGGTTGAAACTATTAAGATAAATGCTTGGCTTGTTTAAGCTAAGTTGTTCGATGATGTCTTGTTGTACTCGGTTAGTAGCTGTGGCGGTAAGTGCAGAGAAAGGTACATCGGGAAAGCGCTGACGCACTTGTCGCATTTGACGGTATTCGGGGCGAAAATCGTGACCCCACTCCGAAACACAGTGCGCCTCATCGATCGCAAAACCAGAAATGCCAATTTTAGCTGCGATCGTATCGAGAAAAGAACCAAATTTATCTGCTAACAATCTTTCTGGTGCGACGTAGAGCAATTTAATTTTGCCAGAAAGAATGTTACTACAACGCGATCGCGTCTCTTCCCAATTCAAAGTACTGTTGAGAAAAGTCGCACCGATACCATTATCTTGCAAAGCATCAACTTGATCTTGCATCAAGGCAATCAAAGGGGATACTACCACAGTTAACCCTGGTTTGAGCAGTGCTGGTAATTGAAAACATAGAGATTTACCCCCACCAGTCGGCATGATAATCAGCAAGTCTCGATTCTGTAGCGCTTCTTCAACTATTTCTTTCTGTCCGGGACGAAAGCGATCGTAGCCAAAAAAATGTTTGAGTGCTGCTTCCAGAGTTTGAAACTGTGGCATGGAAAGTTTGGAGTGAGAAATTACGAGTTAAGCCTTTTCACACCTTAGCTTATTGCCGTCTCAAAGTGCGATCGCGATTCTAGGTAAGGGTAGATTTTTTATCAATTTATTTAAGATAAAATTCTTGATTAAAGCGATGAGAAAAGAAAAATGCTAGAAAGAGACGATAACAATAACGAGAAAGAGAAATTTTTATATCAAACTGCAAAGTATTACGGTAAGTTTACGCCTGAAAACTTAGCTTTTAACGCCAATCTTCAAGAGTTTGCTCAACGAGTGTCTTATTTGTGTGGCTTAGAATCTAATGGCAAAATTTCTACTCAAGATGCTTTTGAAGAAATTAAAAATTTTTGGAAGCAGCTAGAGGAGTCTAGGCAATCGCTTTTTAATAATGAAGATTTCCACGAGCGCTAATTTTGTTGGAGAGGGCAACTGAAAAACGACGTTTGACTTGAATTCCGAAGCGATTGGCTCGCACTACCTACGGTAGATCGCTGATATAAAGAATAGCAATTTTCTCGATCGAGTTAGTGAAATTAGAATGAACTACCCCTTTCCTCACAAATTACTCACATAGTTTTTTTAAAGTTAGAAATGTAGAACTTAATACTATTGAGTTGATGAGGTTGCCTTTTTTGAGACAACAAAACTACCCTTGGTGGATCGAAATTTCTACTACTATACCTTGCTGTACTTACTATTTTGGACCTTTTGACGATCTAAAGGAAGCCGAAATTAACCAACCAGGCTATGTTGAAGACTTGATTGAAGAAAAAGCGCAAGGTATTAAAGTTGAGACTAAGCGGTGTCAACCCCAATTGCTGACTATCGAAAAAAACTATTTTGGTAGTGCATTATCCAGCCGTAGCAGAATCGAAAATCTCAGTCCTCGATCGAGCCAAAATGCATTGCTAGATGGTTGTCTATTTCTGTTGCTGCTGCTATACCCGATCGCATGGCGCTTTCGGCAAAGAAACCACCACACCAATCGCCACAACAAACCAGGGGCGATGGTTCGATCGTAAATAAATGGGACACGGATAAGGCTTGTGTTGTCAAGGCATAACGCCATTTATGAACTTCAAACCATTCGGGACGATCGAGCCATGGTAAAAATAATTGAGCTGCACTTTCGAGTAATGTTTCTGCTGTTTTATTTAAATCGTTAGTTTCTAAACGGACGTATCGAGCTTTTGAGGAAACCTCAAAAGTCTCGTCCTCATAATTTTGAGCGAATTGGGCGGTACTGTGCAGAACAAAAACAGGTTGGGTAGTTGTTTTGCGTTTGTTGCTATCTAAAGCAATCCAAGCAAGCGAGCGATTGCTGGTAATTTTTACAGCTTGCCAAGATGGTAAATTTTGAAGGCGATCGTGGCTGTATCCAGCCATGACAGCAATACAGGGAGAATATCCTACCTCATTCAATTGAGAGATAAATTCGGTTTCGATTGCAGGGGAAGATTGAAGAATGGGTAATGCTTGAGGTGCGGGAATAGCCATGACTAATGTTTTAGCTCGTACCGATGCTTCTGTGCCATCGCTTCGATGATAAGTAATTTGCCAAGTTTTTGCTTCAGTAACAGCGATCGCTCGTACCAAACAATTTTTCTGCACTTGCAAATCTTTAGTAAAAAATTTGGCGATCGCACTCATTCCTTCTGGTGCGATGTATCGAGTTGCAGGAGGAGTTGTTTGCAAACCTTCTACGTTTAACTCGTAAACATTGCCAGTCCAAGATTCGATAATCTGGCGATCTAGCAGTTGCTGCAAAAGTTTTTTTAATGCTGGTGTTGGTTCGGGTTGAATTTTTAGGTATTGTAAACCATGATCTATACGAAGATCTTCTCTGCGTCTGGTTGCCGCCCTACCGCCAACACCACGAGATTTATCTAATACGAGTACTCGATACCCTTTTTCTTGCAATTGTTTGGCACAGAGCGATCCAGCCAAACCAGCACCGACAACAACTACATCAAACAATTCTTTATCCATCAATAATTTTTCAATCGGCTTCGCGTGTGCGAAGCCGATCGCCTATAATTATTCCTAATTGTCGATCGACTTAAAAGCATTCCCAACTTTTATTTATCGAAATAATCGCGCCCTGAAACCTCTGCGGCCGCTGTTGCCCGAAGGTTACCTTCGGGCAAGTGTGCCTCGCTATATGCGGGCGATACGTTGTTGGGACGCGGCATAAATCCCTGTCCCAACAACGAACGAATGACGAATGACGAATGACGAATGACTTCTGCCCTCTGCCCTCTGCCTTCTGCCTTCTGCCCTCTGCCCTCTGCCTTCGTTCAATTCATCGCTGCTGTTGGCAAAGACAATTGAGGTTTATTTGTTTTAACAGAAACACGCTCGTCTTTTTCCAACTTTAATAACAGATTGCGAATAACTCTAGCTACTAGTTTTTGAGCCAAACCTTCAGCAACTTTTTGACCTAATTGCTGAGTTTCTGGCTTGACAATTAACTGTGCTAACAGAGGAACTAAATGATTGGGATCGAAGCCTGGGGTAGTTCTTAAAATGTTAGAGATGTTTTTAAGATGCTCGAAAGTTTTCGAGGTGTCCTTTAAATCAATTGGCGTTTCTTGAACGGTCAAACCAACTTGTTCTCGCAATAAACTAGAGACATTAAACCAAGTTTTGCGACCGAAAATATCTAAGGCGTTGACAATTTCGTTTACCAATTTTTCGCGAATAAATGTACCGCGATCGCTAAAGAGAAATTCGGTTGCTTGATTGAAAACAAGGTCAAAATCGTAATCTTGAGAATCGCGGGCGTTGTTGAGTAAATTTTCCAAACGATTCCAACGAAAACTACCTTCTTTAAAAAGTAAGTCGCGCAGAGAATTTCTCAATTCTTCCGAAGGATCGGTTAACAAGCGTTTAGCAACGTATGGATAAGCCTTACTAAGAACCTTAAAATCTGGTTCGATGCCGATCGCGATCCCTTCTAATGTCACCATCGATCGAATGATCAGGGCATAATAAGCAGGAACGCGAAAGGGAAATTCGTACATCATCGCCGACATTTGGTCGGTAATGCTTTTAAAATTTAATTCGGCGACACTAGCACCCAAAGCATTGCCAAACACATTAGCTAATGCGGGAATAATCGGTCTTAAATCGGTATCTGGAGTAAGAAAATCTAACTTAATGTAATCGTATGCCAGTGCCTCAAAATCGCGATTTACTAAGTGTACGACTGCTTCGATCAAACCGTAGCGTTGATAGGGTTTGATATTGCTCATCATCCCAAAGTCAAGGTATGCTAACCTGCCATCGGGCATAGCTAACAAGTTACCAGGATGGGGATCGGCGTGAAAGAAACCGTGTTCTAATAATTGGCGTAACGAGCATTCTACCCCTACTTCTACCAAATGGGTTGCGTCGATACCTTGTGCCTCAATTTCTGCAATATTAGTTAGCTTCGTTCCCGTTATCCATTCCATGGTTAAAACTCTACGTCCAGTATATTCCCAGTAAATTTTGGGTACATATATTTCGGGAATGTAACCGTAGAGTTCGGCAAATCTTTCTGCGTTGCGTCCTTCTTGAGCATAATTAATTTCTTCAAAAATACGTTCTGCCAATTCATCAGTAATTGAAACTAAATCGGAACGTACTTGTTTGAGATTTTTTTGCGCCCAAATTGCCAGACGACGCATGATATAAACGTCGAGAGTAATCTTGCGAGTTAAGTCGGGGCGTTGTACTTTAACTGCTACGAGTTCGCCAGTTTTTAACTTTCCTTTATAAACTTGTCCCAAACTAGCAGCAGCTAAAGGTTGAGGCGAAAGTTCGGCATAAATTTCTGACGGGGGCGCGCCCAACTCTTCTTCAATAAAACGATAGGCAATTTCGTTGGAAAAAGAGGGTAGTTGATCTTGTAATTTGGTCAGTTCTTCTAAATAGAGGGGCGGTACTAAATCCGGTCGGGTGGAAAGCGCTTGACCGATTTTGATGTAAGCTGGCCCGAGTTGCGTTAGAATTTCTCTGAGTTGAATGGCTCGACGACGCTGACTTTCGCTCGAATGACCTGTAAACTTATCCCACCACAATCCGATTAATAATGAAGCAAATGTAGAAATAATTGTAAACAGTCTTTCCCATACTTGAAAAGGTTTTCGATCGTAATAATTGTTGATTCTCTCTGGATCGTAGCGCCAGCTTTCATCAGACGTATCGCTAACTGGTCCCAAACTTTCTCGATGTTGTGCGGGTATGTTAATTGGATGCGATTCGACGGCGATCGCCTCTTCGATAGGCGAGTCTAACTCTGTTTCTCTTATTGGCGATATTGTTTGGTTGGGCATAGCTATTAGACCGAAATTAAGATTTCCTCGATTAGAAAAACTGAAGTTCTAAAATTTATTTAATGTGAATACTTTATTTTTTCTTCTATTGTGAATTATTGTAACAATTTATTAGGGCGAGCATTGCAGATTTTTACTGAGGTGATGTGCGATAAATAACATTTACTTTAGGTAAGATACCAACGAGATTACTATTAAGTAGACTAAACAAACGATTTGCCTCGATCGAATCGAACGGAATCTCTATTAATCAATGCTTCATAGTCTAAAGATCGAAAATTTTGCTTTGATTGACTGCGTCGAAATAGAATTTGGCACGGGTTTAAACGTGCTGACTGGCGAAACTGGTGCGGGTAAGTCAATCGTTCTCGACGCGATCGACCTGGTTTTAGGCGGAAAAGCAAACAGTCGTGCAATTCGTCAGGGAACTCAACAGGCAAGGATCGAAGCAACATTTAGTGCGAGTAAAAGTTTAACCCAATGGCTCGAACAACAAAACATCGACCTACTGGAAGAAAAAACCATTATTTGCTCTCGAGAATTGACGATCGTTAAAAATAGTTTGCGATCGCGTTCTAGAATTAATGGTACTTTAGTCAATCGTCAAACTATAGAGCAGTTGCGCGACAGCTTAGTAGAAATTACCGCCCAAGGACAAACCGTACAGTTAATGATTCCCGAAGCGCAGCGTCAATTACTGGATCTCTATGGCGGTGAATCCTTACTCAAACAGCGTCAAATAGTTGCTAGTGCCTACGAAGTCAGTCGAGAAACGAGAAAAAAATTAGAAAAACGCCGTCAATCCGAACAACAGCGATTGCAAAAACTCGATCTTCTCGAATATCAACTCAAAGAATTAGATGAAGCTCGATTAGGTGAAGCCGATGAATTAGAAAAACTCGAACAAGAACGCGATCGCCTCATCCACGTCGTCGAACTGCAACAACTCAGCTATCAAGTTTACCAACAACTCTATCAAAGCGATCGCGACGAATTAGCCGCTGCCGATCTGTTAGCGCGAGTTGAATCGACTCTTAACGATATGCTGCGCTACGACTCGAGTTTGGAACCAATTTTAGAGATGGTCAGCAACGCGATCGCCCAGATAACCGAGGCGGGACATCAAATCAACGCCTATGGAGACGGATTAGAAGCCGATCCAGAACGTTTAACTGAAGTAGAAGAAAGAATTGCCACTCTCAAACGCATCGTTCGAAAATATGGGATGACGTTATTCGAGGCGATCGCCCACTATCAAAATCTACAACAAGAATTAGCCGAACTGACAGACAACGAACGCTCGATCGCTTCAATAGAAAAAGAAGATCGAGACAAGCAACAAATATTAAATGATGCATCCACTCAATTAACGCAATTAAGGCAAAAAGCTGCCCTCAAATTAGAGAAACAGTTAGTTAAAGAATTAAAGCCTCTAGCAATGGATAAAGTAGTATTTGAATGTCAGATCGAGCCAATCAACCCTACTGCAACTGGTGCCGATCGGGTCATTTTTTGTTTTAGTCCCAATCCTGGTGAAGCCATACAGCCCGTTTCTACAATTGCTTCTGGCGGCGAAATGAGCCGCTTTTTACTTGCCCTCAAATCTTGTTTTTCCAATGCCCAAAAAAATTCTGAAACATTAATTTTCGACGAAATCGACGCAGGAGTATCGGGAAAAGTAGCAGGCGCGATCGCCGAAAAATTACACCAACTCGGTCAACAACATCAAGTTTTGTGCGTTACCCACCAGCCTTTAGTTGCAGCGATGGCTGAAACTCATTTTCGCGTAGAAAAACATATTGTCGAAGAAACCGTTCTTCAAAATAAAGAAACAGAAGATTCGTCCGATCTTCCTGACATCCGTACCGTTGTTCGTATTACTCAATTAGATAGCCATCAAACCAGACTCGAAGAAATAGCACAACTAACTGGGGGAAATTCTGCCCGTGAAGCAATTGCATTTGCTGATTCCATATTGCGCGCTTCGCGAAAGGAGTAGGGTTGAGGCATTCAATAATTTCCAAGTTTTATTTCAACTGCAAAAACCAATTTATCGTAGACGTTGCTAATTTTTTATCTTGCTTTTGACTTTTGATGTCGGTTCTAACTCGATCCAAAGTATTGCCCCACAATCTAAAGGTTTGTGGGGTTGATAAACAATTCTACAATTGCCTTCTATAGCTGCTTCATGACAGTAAATTTGGCGATCGCCTTCTCTAATTGTAATTACAGGATCTTTTGTACCGTACTTTCGATTGTGTCTGAGTCGGCTTTGGATTACGTGAATGAATGTGGTTTTTTTGGAAAAACGTTTTTTCCAAGTGCCTTCAAGTCCTCTGTTGGCAGGAATAACTTGAGGAACTCCCCAATACAAAGGAATTTGCCAAAATCCTCCTTTATCTTTGAAAGCACCTTTAATTCTTCCTTGCTTTAGCAGTTGTCTTACTCTTTGAGGACAAATTTTGAGTAAAGACGATGCTTTTGTCGTTTGTACGAAGATAAGAGACATTACTATCGAAATATAATACTTGGTGAATTTACTTTATTTCAATACAAGCGTATTATAGCGCTATAGTTTGAGACGGCGATCGAATCTTTTAATTTTTTCCGCATTTCGATCGCGTGTATGGAAAATAACCCATCTTCTTTAAAATACAAGATACATAGATGGTACAAATGCGGCAAAGCAAAGATGCAGTTCTCAAAAATTCTCATTGCCAATCGAGGGGAAATTGCCCTAAGAATTCTTCATACGTGTGAAGAAATGGGCATTTCTACTGTGGTGGTTCATTCGACGATCGACAGCAACGCACTACACGTTAAACTAGCAGACGAAAGCGTCTGTATAGGTCCTCCTCCCAGTAATAAAAGTTATTTAAACATTCCCAATATTATCTCAGCAGCACTAACTCGCAACGCAAGCGCGATTCATCCAGGTTATGGTTTCTTGGCAGAAAATGCCCGCTTTGCTGAAATTTGTGCCGACCATCAAATTGTTTTTATCGGTCCTTCTAAAGAAGCAATTTTGGCGATGGGAGATAAATCGACAGCAAAAAAAACCATGCAAATGGCTGGAGTTCCGACCGTTCCAGGCAGTAAGGGGTTGGTAAAAGACGAAGCAGAAGCAAAGGCGATCGCTCGCGAAATTGGTTATCCCGTTATCATCAAAGCTACTGCTGGCGGTGGTGGTCGGGGTATGCGCTTGGTAAGGGATGAAAGCGAGTTAGCAAGATTGTTTCAAGCCGCACAGGGAGAAGCTGAGGCTGCTTTTGGCAATGCTGGCGTTTATTTAGAAAAATTTATCGAACGCCCCCGTCACATCGAATTTCAAATTCTCGCCGATAGTTACGGCAATGTCGTTCATTTGGGCGAAAGAGATTGTTCGATTCAACGCCGCCATCAAAAATTATTAGAAGAAGCACCTAGTCCGGTTCTTTCAGACGAACTCAGACAAAAAATGGGTACTGCAGCGGTTTTAGCTGCCAAATCGATTAACTACGTCGGTGCGGGTACGGTAGAATTTTTGCTGGATAAATCGGGTAGTTTTTATTTTATGGAAATGAATACCCGCATTCAGGTAGAACATCCCGTCACCGAGATGATTACGGGACTAGATTTGATTGCCGAACAAATTCGGGTCGCTCAAGGCGAAAAGCTACCACTGACACAAGATCGAGTAATACTTAAAGGTCACGCGATCGAATGTCGTATCAATGCCGAAGATCCAGACCAAAACTTCCGTCCCCATCCAGGTAAAATTAGCGGTTATTTGCCACCAGGAGGGCCAGGAGTACGCATGGATTCTCACGTCTATACCGATTATGATATTTCTCCTTACTATGATTCTTTAATCGGTAAATTAATCGTTTGGGCGCACGATCGCCCCTCTGCCATCCAAAGAATGAAACGCGCCCTCAGAGAATGTGCTATTACTGGCGTTCCCACCACCATCCCTTTTCATCAAAGAATCCTCGATAAACCCGCTTTTATTAAGGGAGAAGTTTATACCAACTTTGTCGAAGAACATATGATGTAGTAATGGGCAACGCTGCAACGGGCATTGGGCATTGGGCATTGGGCATTGGGCATTGGGCATTGGGCATTGGGCAACGGGCAACGGGCATTGGGCATTGGGCATTGGGCATTGGGCAACGGCGGCACTCTGTATTGCGAAGGTGCGATTAATGATGTTTCACGGACTTCAATAAGCGGAGGTTTCCTCCGCTTCCAGTCCTCCTCAGAAATAAAAGCACCGCAGGAAACCAGCAAGAGCGGCACGGCTTCGTCTACGGAATCCCTGCCTTGGCAACGGGCAAGATCGAAAGTCGTGACGTTCAGAAGTAAAAAATTCATTACTCATTACTCCCTATTCCCTATTCCCTATCCCCTATCCCCTATCCCCTAACGCAGTGCCATTGTAATCAAACCTTGTTGTCCTAAAAGTATTTCGCGCAATAGGGTAAAAATGCCGACCCAAATTATGGGAGTAATATCTACGCCGCCGAGAGGAGGAATAATTTTGCGCGAAGGACTTAAAAAGGGTTCTGTGGGGATGGCAATGAAACTGTAGGGGAAACGATTTAAATCGATTTGAGGATACCAAGTTAGGACGATTCTAAATAGAAAGAGAATCGTCATCAATCCGAGTAATAAACTTAAACTTAGCGAGAGAATGTTAACGGTATCCATATTTTTTATTCGATCGCCTAAAAATTGGCTCAGCTTGCATTAAGATTTGTCAAGTTTTGTCTGAGTATAATTGTAAAACCATCTATACCTGACTGGATAAAGTTGTAGCTAAAATCAAAAATTCCAGCGATCGCCGAGTTAGCTCGATCGAAATGCGATTTTGAGGTAAAAAACTTTTACAATTATGAACAAACCCGATCGAAAATAACAAAGGATTAAGAAATCATGACTCCATCTTTAATGAACTTTTTCTTCAGCTTGTTGGCAGGAACTCTAATTGTAGTTATTCCTGCTACTGCGTTTTTGATTTTTGTCAGCCAAAAAGATAAAATTCAACGCTCTTAATTTAATTAGAGCTAAAACTCCATCATTGATGAATGAAGTTTTAGCGAGTATTCAAGCCCTCAGTTTCTAAAAGATTTAAGGTCGAGACAAAGATCGAATTTTTCTGAGAAACTGAGGTTTTTAGTTATTAGTTCGAAAGTTCGCGGAGTGGCTCAAAATCGATCGGTGTTAGTCGGACAAATCAAGAGCTAAAGTAGAGATCTTATACATAAGTGGTTACCATAGTACTAAGTTAGGAGAAGTGTAACAATGGTAAACTTTGGGCTGAACTCAGCCAGTATTTTGGGAATCTTTCTGGCAGTAGCGGGAGCATCGCTTTACTTTATGCGTTCGGTGCGCCCAGAATTGTCGAGAGATCAGGATATTTTCTTTGCCGCCGTCGGTTTGTTGTGTGGTTTTATTTTATTATTTCAAGGATGGCGACTCGATCCCATTTTACAATTCGGTCAATTTCTCCTGACTGGTTCGACTATCTTTTTTGCAGTAGAAACCATTCGCTTGCGCGGTATCGCTACCGAACAAGCTAGGCGCAATACACCAATTGTCGAACGCGATCGCCCCGTCTCTCAAGCATGGACTTACGAACAAGAAGCAGAATTAGATAGATTAGAACCCTACAAAGACGATCGCTACGAAGAACCACAATTAAGACCGTATCCTGATTCTCGTCCGAATCGTCGTTCGTCTTCTGGATACGATCGCGAAGAACCTTCTTCAACTAGCAGCAGACGCAGCAGAACAGATGGCTCTAATCCTAGAGAATCTAAAGATAGCAATCGTCCTCGTCGTCCTCGTCCTAACACTTCTCCTAACAGCGATCGCTACGGCAGCAGTTACGAAGAAACAAGCGATGCTTGGGGAGACGAACCGAACTATCCTTCCGGTCGCAGTCGTCCTCGTTCGGATCGTTCTACTGAGGATGCACCCCGTCAAGCAAAACGCCGTCGCCGTCCAACCAATGAAACTCCTACCTATCGAGACAATGATTCTTCTCCCTATGTTGAATATCATCCCATCGACGAATCGGGAAAAGAAGATAAGAGCGAAGATTGGGACAAACCTAAAGATGTCAATCTCAAACCAAAACCCCAACGCGATCGAGATAGCGATAATTCCATAAATTTTGATTATTAAAAATCTCGTAAATTTTAGGTCGATCGGTGTGTTTTCCCTGTTGCCCGTTTTTTTGTTTGCTAATCCTATTCTCAGCCAATGGTATCGCTGGGGGATAGGATTGATTTTTTTAAGTCTACTGAGCGCTTGTAATTCTACTCAAGTACAATTTGGCTCGAACTATCTCAACAGTCGTTATAACGACGAACAATCGGCACTCAGTGGAGATGGTCGCTGGTTAGCTTTCGTGTCTAGTCGCAACGGCAGCAGTCAAGTTTATTTGTATGACTTAACACAGAAAAGTCTCGTACAGCTACCTGGATTAAATTTTAATGGCGCGATCGCTCAAGAACCTAGTGTCAGCAGAACGGCTCGTTATATTGTCTATATTTCCAGTGTTGAAGGTCGTCCCGATTTAATTTTGTACGATCGAGCTACCCAGCGCGCAGAAATTTTGACCAGAGGCTATCGCAGTTGGATCGCTAAGCCTCATATCAGTCAAGACGGGCGTTACATTGTTTTTGAAACAGCCCGTCGCGGTCAATGGGATATTGAGGTATTCGATCGCGGCACTAACATCGAACCAGATCTTGCCGATGGTAGTCGGATTAATTAGGGACTAGGGGATAAGTGTGCCGCGTAGCAAATTATTACTTTTAACTGCTCACTGTTCCACTTGCGTTGCCCCTCGCGGGGTCTGTGGGTCGAACCATTGACTTTGCCCGTTGCCCGTTGCCCTAATTAATTCAATTTTGTCTTTTTTTAATCAATTCGATCGCTCTAGTGACGCTTTCAGGAAAAATGACCACCAAGTTTCCAGATTTGGCTCGATCTAAAGCAGTTTCGATCGCTTCTACTTCATCGAGAATTTTTTCGTAACTAACGTTGGGATTTTGCTTATAAATTCCTTTAACAATTAAATCGGCAACTTCTCCTAAAGTGCGTCCGCGTTTGTCGTCATCTTCTTTAATAATGATGCGATCGAAAACTCGTGCGGCAATTTCTCCAAGCAAAACTAAATCTTCATCGCGGCGATCGCCAGGGCCACCGACAACGCCGATGCGTTCCCCTTTCCAGTTGCGAACAAAACCGCCCACTGCTTCGTAACCATGAGGGTTGTGAGCATAATCGATTAATGCATGAAACTCTCCCAAATTAAATAAATTCATTCTGCCTGGCGTTTGCGTGCTACTCGTTTGAAAACTCCTTACGCCGCGACGAATTAGTTCGATATCTACGCCGTTAGCAAAGGCTGCCAAACAAGCTGCCAAAGCATTGGCAATCATAAAAGGAGCCATCCCCGCCATAGTCATGGGAATGTTGGTAACTTGCTCTATTCTTAGCGTCCACTCGCCTTCAAGAATAGAAATGTAATCGTTTTCGTAAATTGCTGCCAATTCACCACGACGCATTCGCTCTTGAATAATCGGATTATCGCGATCCATTGAGAAATAAGCGATTTTGCCCCGCACTTTTTCCGCCATTGCTGCCACGAGGGGATCGTCAGCGTTAAGAATAGCATAACCATCGGGGCTGACTGTTTCGGCAACTACGCCCTTGACTTGAGCCATTTGTTCGATCGTCTCGATATCGCCAATGCCTAAGTGATCGGCAGCGACGTTAAGTACGACACCCACATCGCAACTATCGAAAGCCAAACCCGATCGCAAAATTCCTCCGCGTGCTGATTCGAGTACTGCCACTTCTACCGTCGGATCTTTAAGGATGACGGTGGCACTTTGGGGCCCTGTATTGTCACCTTGTTCGACTAGATAGTCGTTGATATAAATTCCGTCTGTGGTGGTATAACCCACCACTTTGCCCGTCTGGCGGTAAATATGAGCGAGTAAGCGAGTTGTGGTTGTTTTACCGTTTGTGCCAGTAATGGCGATAATTGGGATGCGACTCGGCGATCCTGGGGGAAATAACATATCGATGACTGGCGCGGCGACGTTGCGCGGCAAACCGCGACTGGGGGCGACGTGCATCCGAAATCCAGGTGCGGCATTTACTTCTACGACTACGCCGTTTACTTCTCGAATCGGTTTGCTGATATCGGGGGTAACAATGTCAATACCTGCAATATCCAGACCGATGGATTTAGCAATGCGTTCTGCCATCCAAATGTTTTCGGGATCAATGTCGTCGGTGCGATCGACGGCGATTCCGCCGGTGCTTAGATTTGCTGTCGCTCGTAAGTAAACTATTTCTCCTGTTTTTAAGATTGTTTTTAGAGTGTGGCCTTGTTTTTCGAGTAGAGCGAGGGAATTGCGATCTAGTGTTATTTTGGTGAGGACGTTATCGTGTCCTTCACCACGATTGGGGTCGCTGTTGGTAATTTCAATCAGTTCTTCGATCGTGTTCTTACCATCGCCAACTACGTGGGCGGGAATGCGTTCGGCAACGGCAACGACTTTGCCATTAATTACTAAAACACGATGATCGCTACCTTTGTAGTAACTTTCAACAATGACCGATCGCGTTTTTGAATTGGTACTGGCTAAATCGTAAGCTTCTTCTGCTTCTTCCCAACTTTCAATCTCGATTGTAATTCCCCGTCCGTGATTGCCGTCCATGGGTTTGATCACGATCGGATAACCGCCAACATCGGCGATCGCGTCTTCGAGTTCGTTGAGATACTGAATGCTCGTACCACGCGGTACGGGAATACCTGCTTCTCTAAGAATAGTTTTTGTGCCTTCTTTGTCACAAGCGAGTTCGACGGCAAGAATACTGGAATTATCGCTCAAGGTTGCCTGAATGCGACGCTGATAAACTCCATAGCCTAACTGTACCATCGCTCGCGCCGACAGCCATAGCCAAGGAATTTTTCTAGTTTCTGCTTCAGTAACGATTGTTTCGGTACTCGGACCTATCGCCGCACTAATGCGTAATTCTTTGAGGTCGGCAATGTCTTGTTCTAATTCGTCTGCTGGATAGCTGCCCGTATTGACGATCGACTCGCACAACCTTACTGCTGCACGACCGGCATAGCGCCCTGCTTGCTCCTCTACATATTCAAAGACGACATTATAAACTCCTGGTGTCGATGTTTCTCTGGTACGACCGAAACCAACCGACATCCCTGCCAATTCTTGCAGTTCGAGGGCAACGTGTTCGATGATATGACCCATCAGTGTTCCTTCTTTAACCCTGCTCAAAAAACCACCGCGATGACCTGGGGAACAGTAATGGTCGTCGAGGCTGGGCAAAACGCGAACTAATCCTTCATAAAAACCAGAAATTTGGTTGGAAAACTCTTCGGCAAGTTCTTCCAAGTCAAGACGCATCTGGATTAGCTTATGACGACGAACGCTCCAATAGTTTGGACCTCTTAGTGTCTGGGTTTTCAATATTTTCATGTTTGCCTATTCTTAGATTCAGACTTGGAAGCAGGATAGAAGCCTTTTTTAGTTTCTCGCTGACAAATGCGTACGAACTGTTCTTGACGAACAGTTTTTCCGAGAAATTTGCTCGGTGTCGTTTGGCGAAACCAGAAAACAAAAACTTATTTTAAGATTTTAAAAATCTGAATGCATTTTTGGCATTGGTCGGTGTTCGCGAAGATTGTAACAGTCTCCATAACCGAGAATGTGAATGCGTAGATTATGAATGCTTAGTGGTTCGGTACTGTTAACCAGCTCGTGATTGCTATAGGAAATCTCGCGCGGATCTACAACGGTAACCGTTCCTCTGCCCATGACTCGGAGCGTTCCATCTTTTTCGAACATGGCGCAGGTATCTTCGTCAATGCCAATACCCAGGCGATCGGGATGAGCAGAAATGGCACTGAGCAAACGTGCCAGACGATTGCGATTGTGAAAGTGCTGATCGACAACAATTTCGGGAACGATCCCCAACCCCATTGCCATATCCACTAGAGAACGATTGGGTGATTCGCCGCTACCACCTCCTGCAATCATGTGATGTCCCATCACTGCTGCACCCGCACTAGTTCCAGCAATGGTAATTTCGTGCCGATGGACTCGTTCGACGATTCTATTCATTAAGGGGGTATCCGAAAGCAGTCCACACAAGCGCAATTGATCGCCGCCAGTTAGGAAAACGCCCGTACACTCCTCGATATATTCCTGAAAGTAACTGTCTGCTCCTTGTTCTCGCTCGCGAATATCCAGTACTTTGATGTGCTTAGCTCCTATTTCATTAAAAATTTGGAAGTAGCGATCGCCAATTAGTGCTGGTTCTCGCGATGCCGATGGAACGACCGCAATAACTGCTCCCAAACCTCCCGAACGCTGAAGAAAGGTGTGTAATATTTCTTTTCCATGTACTTTATCCTCAGCACCACCTATGATTAAAATGGCAGTTTTTGTCAATGGAAGATTGTTGTTTGTTTGTGCTATACTTTCCGTTTCTAACATGCTTTCTCGATCGAGTATGAAGAAAATCTATGTTACCGTAGATGACGCTGTTAATAAGGTGACGACTCGATCCAAAATCTTATCAAAATATGGGTACTAGATCTTTCCCATATTTAGAATTCAATTGGCAATAAATAATCATCACTAAATTACTTGTTTGCCACAAACTCACCAGTTTAACTGCCGTTAAATTCAGAAAAAATCATATTTTATTATATAACTATAAATATCTTTTCTAAATTTTGCTTTGGCTAGCAAAAAAAATAAGTTAAAAAAGTTGCTATTTTGCATTTTTAAGGTCAAAACTTTCCGTGCGCTTTGATATTGTTACTTTATTTCCCGATTTCTTTGATTCTCCCTTAAATTCTGGTTTGTTAGCTAAAGCATTAGCCAAGCAAATTGCTAAGGTCAATTTTGTCAATCCTCGCGATTTTACCAAAGACAAGCACCATCGCGTCGATGACGAACCCTATGGCGGTGGAGTGGGGATGTTGCTTAAACCAGAACCAATTTATGCAGCGGTAGAATCATTACCAACATTGCCGCGTCAAGAAATTATTTTGATGAGTCCTCAAGGAGAAACCCTCACTCAACCTCTTCTGCAAACATTAGCAACTGAGTGCGACCAACTTGTCTTGATTTGCGGACATTATGAAGGAGTAGACGAGAGAGTCAATTATTTAGTCGATCGCGAAGTTTCGTTGGGAGATTTTGTGTTGACTTGCGGTGAAATTCCCGCCCTAGCTTTAATTAACGGCGTAATTCGCTTGCTTCCTGGAACTGTGGGTAAGGTCGAATCTCTCAAATCGGAAAGTTTTGAAACAGAATTACTTGATTATCCTCAATATACCCGACCGGCAGTATTTCGCGATTTAGAAGTTCCCTCTGTCTTGCGATCGGGTAATCATCGCGAGATCGATCGCTGGCGAGTGCAACAACAGATAGAACGAACTCGCCAGCGTCGTCCCGATCTCTGGGAAAAATGGCAAAAACGCAATAATCGATCTTTTCTTTGATTTTTTTTTAACTCCTCTGTCGAGGAGAAGGCAGGAGGCAGAGGGACGGCGGGTGAACAAATCTGAGGAGACCTCAGATTTTCCCGCCTCCAGAGGGCAGAAGGTTGATTTTTCGGTTTGTTCGCCTTGACTTTGCACCCTGCTCGCCTTCGACCGCTTGGCGCGAGTTTAAGTCCCCACTTTATATAAGGTGGAAGCCATTCGTCGGGGTCAAAATCCCCGTCTTCTTTTCTTGGCTGTTACCTTCTGCCTTCTGGAGGGGCTGGCATCGTTCGTTTCCTCCGATGTTTAAACGCCCCGTCCTTCTGCCCTCTGCCCTCTTTATTAATAGCCACCTAAGTAATAAAAGTAATCAAACTGAGCGATCGCTTTGAGTAGTTTTTGACTGGAATGAAAGGTAAATAAAATAGCTCCCAATAATAAGCCGATCGCGGCAAAACGAACCTCAATTAAATTAGCGAGTAAGTAACCAGTTATTAAATTTAAAATTAGAGCGGGAATTAGTATTTTGAGAACGGTTGAGGCTTGATTGAGATTAAAAAGTACGATGGCATTAAATAGACCGAGTGTTAAAAATAAGTAACCCAAACAACCGATGGAGACTTGCAATAGATCGAGCGACTCTGGTTGTAAAGGCTTGAATATGTTGACTGTAATCGAAATAGAAACGGCAAAAAAGATAATGGTAATTAAAATTGCTAGTATATAGCGATCGCGCAATCTTTGTATATTTTTTTGTGTTTTTATCGATACTTTTTTTGCTTGTGAAAACCAATCAAGAATAAATTTACAACTTAAATATTCAATCAAGGGAACTACAATCAAAAAATTTAACAACGCCAAATCCATAGCTTTTTGATAGTTAGAATTAATTGCAAAAATTAAGCCAGAATTTGGAGAAATTGCCCATCCCGCCACCAGGCGATCGGCAAAAATGAAACCAAAATATGTTATTCCATATCCAAAATAAGGTGCGAGCAAATAAACGGTAGCACTTAAACGAGGTAATCTTACGTCGGAAATACGGTCGTTTTTTTTTGTTTGTAAAACGAGCGAGCAAATTACCACTGCTAAGGCGATCGACATTGACAAAATTTGTGCCTCTAACGCACCAATAGCTAGCCAAAATCTCAACAAGATAAAAACAGTTGTAAAACCCAGCAAAGCTATAGGTGTTCCCCAACTAATTTGAATTGATACTACAGCTAAAAGCATCCAAAGCAAGCTGAGCATTAAATAATAAATAGTTGCTATGATTAAAAATTCATCGGCAAAAAAACTTCGATAAAAACCAAAAAACAATCCCAATAAACCAAAACCAATACTGACGATCGAACCTATATAAAAAATAGAAAGACAAACTCTTTGTGCTTGTAGCGGCTCGCCCAATCCCAAATAAAATTCTCCACGACGACTAATCATTTGTACGAAGCCACCGCTAGTAATTAAACTTGCTAAAGTGGCGATCGTAAATAATGAAGCTAGCTGAGGAGGTAAAATTTTCGTCTCGCTGACTATTTGTGTGTCTCCTAAAATTAAAATAATAATTAAAGGAACGGCATAAACAAAACTGCGAATAAACTGATTGAAAAATATTTGCAGTTCGAGGTAAACTCTGCGAGCGAAACTAATTTTTGATTTCTTAACTTTAACAATAGGTAAACTTTGATGATGCTCGTAAATATACTTTCCTAAAGAAAGAGCATCGGGAAAATCAAATTCTTGCAGGATAATATCATCTGTATAACCGAGTGATTCGACGATCGCCGTAGCTTGCCAAAAATCCACCAGTTGCGGACTGATATTGGCGACTTTAGCAATTAATTCTGATAATTGTTGCTCTTTTGAATTCATCGTTTCGAGCTTCTAAATTTATTGAGCTAGAAATACTTTACTTTTTTAGCTCAACTTTTCGGTTCTATCGAGCGAATTTCGGTCTTTCTTATCTAGTTTGTTATTGTTTGAGAATTATAATTTTTTTATCGAGAAAAGACTAGCCAGTAACTCGATCGCGCCATTCGTAACTATTCTTATCTTTTTAGCGCTGGCTCTCTCTTTGCCGTATGCTCTTACACAAGTCAAAAATAGTCCAAAATTATATTTATCTTCTTTTAGTACTTATTTTAGCAATCGGTATTTTTTTTCGCTGCGTCAATATAGAAAAAAAAGTATACTGGCACGATGAAGTTTATACTTCAGTGCGAGTTTCTGGTTATGAAGGCGATCGCATTTCAAACCAAATTTTTACCGATCGAATCATCGGCGTTGAAGATGTTAAAAAATTTCAGAAAATAGAACCTAGAAGCAATCTTATCGATGTTATTAAAGTTTTGGCGACTCATCCAGAACATCCACCTTTGTATTATTTATTAGCTAGAGTTTGGTGGGAATTATTTGGGAGTTCGATTGCCACAATTAGAAGTTTATCGGTTGTTTTTAGTTTGTTAGTTTTTCCCTGTATTTATTGGTTGGCATGGGAATTATTTCAATCTCCAAAAGTAGGTTGGATGGCGATCGCTTTGGTGGCTGTTTCTCCTTTTCACCTGCTCTACGCGCAAGAAGCTAGAGAATACAGTTTATGGACGACGACAATTTTATTAGCCAGCGCTGCACTTTTACGATCGATACGTCTAAAATCAAAACCTATGTGGATGCTTTATGCAGTAATTTTAGCTATTAATTTTTATGTATCTTTATTATCAATTTTTGTAGCAGTTAGCCACGCTTGTTATGTAATTTTTCTCGAACTATGTAATTGGTTCGAGTCGAATAAATTATCTAAAAATCAAAAAAGAACGAAGCTTTTTTCATCTTTGCCTTCTTTTACGATCGCTTCAATGGGCGCTTTGTTGTTATTTAGTCCTTGGCTGCTCGTGATTTTTTACTATATTGCTTATCTACAACAGAAAACTAGCTGGACTAATATTCAGCGTACTTTTAGCGATTTATTGTTAATGTGGCAGTTGCATTTAAGCAGTATATTTATCGATATAGACCCAAAAATCAATCAATTTATTTCCCCAAGAATTTCTCTTATCTTATTAATTTTTATCTTGTATGCCATTTACTACATTTACGCGAGTGGGCGCAAGCAAGCTGGTTTATTTATCATTACTTTGGTAGGAATAAATGTTTTCGGACTAATTTTGCCAGACTTAATTTTTGGCGGACAAAGATCGAGCATGACTAGATATTTTTTTCCTGCTTTTTTGGGAATCGAACTTGCCGTTGCCTATTTGCTAGTTGAATCTAAATTTATACAGCGAAAATTATGGACTGGGGTGACTATTTTACTCGTCATTGTAGGTTTGATTTCCTGTACGAACATAGCCAAAGCAGATACCTGGTGGAATAAAGGAATTAGTTACGACAACGCAGCGATCGCCCAAATTATCAACGCCAGCGATCGCCCTCTAATAATTAGTAATAATTTTGAGGCAAACATGGGCAATCTTATTTCTCTTTGCCATTTGCTAAAACCTCAAGTCAAATTGATGTTGTTTGATGTGATGGTAAAGGGAAATCCCAATCCGCAAATCCCCCAAGTCTTTCCCGCGATCGACAAAAATGTAGGCGATATCTTCGTCTTAAATCAAGTAGAACCATTTTTGGATAAAATCGCTCAAAATTATCGAACGCATTTAGAACATGTTTCTGGAGGAGTTTTACCTCTGTGGAAATTTAATTAGGGAGTAGGGGATAGGGAGTAATGAGTAATGAGTAATGAGTAATGAGTAATGAATTTTTTACTTCTGAACGTCACGACTTTCGATCTTGCCCGTTGCCAAGGCACGGATTCCGTTGGCGATAGCCGTGCCGTAAGGCTGGTTTCCTGCGCCAAACTTTCGCGGAGGTAACCACAGCTTTACAACTGGCGCTCGGAATACAGAGTGCCGCCGTTGCCCGCGATGCACTGAGCTTGTCGAAATGTTGCCCAATGCCCAATGCCCATTGCCCGTTGCCCGATGCCCATTGCCCAATGAACCATGAACCACGAACAAATATTAGACCCTTCTACGATCGGGATTTTTCGATTTTTGCCAAAACAGTGGCATGATAGCGCCAAGCATCATACCAACTCCAGCACTAAAAGCTAAAAGTACCCCGATTGGTAAATCTAGCGAAGTAAAATTCAGAAATTTGAGAGACACAGCTTGAATATTTTGAATCGAAAAAATAGCGATCGCAGCGATCCAAACTGCAACTAGAAAAGAAGTGATGAGATTGCCGATCGAATTCATTTTCCATTTTCTTTATTTAAAAATGCTAATGCGAGGTTAAACTTGCATAATTTATCGTTATTATGTCCAGAAGGAGGTCGAGCTTTGAAAAAATTGTTTGACTGAATTTGTGCAATGCCGTCTGTTGGTAAACTTTTATCGTGGGCTATGACTGAATTATAACGAGCGTTTGCTACGATTTTAACTGTAACCTATTAGTTTTCACAAAAGAGGAAGTCAGGAACCTCAGCCCTTATGGCGTGAGGCTTGAATAGAGAAATCTAACAAGCCGTTCTGACCAGCTATAGTTTTAACTGACTACGTTTTTTGAGTCACGACACCCTGGAATGCGTAGCTAGTTCCCTGCTCTGTCGCTAGTGGTTAAACAGTCTTAAGGTCACTCTCGACAGTGCTGCTAGCCTAACAAGCTCATTAAACATTGGCGAAGCTAACATTACCCCGCAAGGAAAGCATTAATGATGTAACATCATTAATCCTTGCTTTCCGCTCGGGAGGCTCTTTTGAGCAAAACACTATGTGTACAGGGTTGCAAGATTTGAAATGGTAACTGTCCCATTGAAAGTACAGTACAAAAGTACACCGATTCAAGCAACCCCAAGGCAGTAGTGACAAATATAAAGCCGTCCTATAAGGACGGGGTTTCAACCCGTGGATTTTCGATGAGGAAAAAAACAATCGATCGGCAATAATCCCTCGCCATCCAAATTAAAAGAAATAGGATTGCTAATTCTACTTCTTGTCTACTAGTTAACCCTTAAGACCATTTCAAGATTGAACGAATGGGAATGTCTAAAGTATTAATTGTTGTCAACGCCGAGGTTAATGAAGCAGGAAAAATAATTGCAGCCTCACCAGCGACCGAAAAAATGGTTACTGCAATTAAACGAGGTATCGCCAATTATGCCTCGGAAAACACCAAGACAGAAATAATAGCAGCAGCGTCTTTGTGGTCGAAAACACCTCGCCGCGATGCGACGGAAAGGATTTCATTAAGAGGCAAAATCGTTTCGCCTCAAAATTCTTCTTCTGCTTCGACTGTTTCAAAATCGATCGAACAGAGCGATCGCCACCTCGATCGCGATGTAATTTACTGTCCGCTGACAATCGAATTACCAGATTCGTTTGATTTTCCTGCTAAAAATATTTTCTCTATTTGTCGAAATATTAACAAAACCCGTCAATTGGTCGAACATAGTTTAGGTTACAAAACTAGCGTCGGCGATGTTGGTTTGGGACATTTTTGGTTGCCGATCGTCTTGACAGGTCAAGATATTTTGTACGCCGAAGTGATTGGGGAAGGAGCAATACCCAATTCTTACGAACAACCAGTAGATTTATCCAATAGCGTTCGTCAATCTTTGTCTTATTTAGCAGACAAATTATTAGATTCGATTTCAGCTACACCGTCGGTCTATTTGTTGCAGTTTAGCCTTAGAGGACAGGAAATTATTTTCGATCGCCTTTGGCCTTTTCCCGCAGCCCCAGCCCTAGCTAGTCTTCGATCGCAAGACCCCGATTTATTTACCTGTCACTGGTATTGTTTGACCGGTCGAGCAATTTCAGACTTGACGAGTGTGGGAACTGTCGGTTAGAAAGAGCGACGCGATCGCGGTAGGCAACTAGCAGATTTTCGCGCGAACATTATTTGAAAGCAAAATGCAATTTACCCTCAAGCTCTCTCCATCGGGCATTGCCAAGCGTCTACTCCTATTGGTATTACTTCTTGCCGTCCTCAGTATTGCCGTCCAAATGAGTAAATATGTCTTCAATTATCGTTCCGATTGGATGAACGCGATTAATTTGGATCGGGAGATGAATTTTCCTAGTTGGTTTTCAACTTTGATGCTGGCTTTTTGTGCCTGTTTGCTGAGGGTTATTGCTGCGGGTGAAAAAAACCAAGCTCCAGGAAATGCTCGGGAAATGCTCGGCGATCGCCGTCGCTGGCTGCTACTATCCAATATTTTTGTGTTTTTAGCAGCCGACGAACTGTTTAGCATTCATGAAATTCTAATTATTCCCAAACTAGCGACAAGACTCAATCTCCCTAATTTTTTAGCGCAGATTTGGGTAATTCCGGGTGCAATTTTGGTAGTTTTTTTCGCTAAATATTACTGGGCATTTCTCAATCGTTTACCCAAGCAATCGCGTTTGCATTTTTTTCTCGCGGCTGCACTTTATATAGGTGGTGCTTTAGTTATGGAAATGGTAGGCAGTGCCTATTCTAAACTTTACGGTCAACAAAATTTAATTTATGCTTTGTTGGCAACTCTAGAAGAAATGATGGAGATGGTAGGAGTAGTTGTATTTGTCTACGGTTTACTTTCTTATCTGGAAAACTCGAACGAGGATATACAACTATATTTAAAATTTGATAAATAGCGGCACAGATTGTATTGCGCCGCCCGATCGCCCCATTTCTAAATATGTTTAATACTGTAGGGTTAATCAACAGTGATTGTTTTTATAACAATTGCTAACATTTGCTTCTATTTAGTTAATGCGGTTGTGTCAAGAAACACCACCATGTATGATTTATTCATGCTCTTAGGATTCAAAGCCCAACTTAAGTTAAATAACAAGCAGAAGACTGCACTGGCAAAACATGCTGGTGTAGCTAGACATGCTTATAACTGGGGTTTGGTATTAACTAAGCAAATATTAGATTACAATCAAGCACATCCAGAAGAAAAAATCAAATTTCCAACGGCAAAGCCTTTGCGCGCCGTAAAGATAGAAAACTTAAACGTGGCTGGCATGTTAAGTAATGGTAAGCTAGCTTCATCTATAGCTGATATGGGCTTTTATGAATTTAGAAGACAATTAGAATACGGCGCGCTTTCGTCAATTCGGAACGGCGGGTGAACTTTTCGGAGGTTTCCTCCGATTTTCCCGCCTCGGTAACGAACGTATTGACGCGCCTTACAAGTGTAAGCTATATGGAAGCGAATTAATCGTTGTCGTAGGCGCAAGCCGAGCCGTTAGGCATCGTTGGTTTCCAAGCAGCAAATTGTGTTCTAACTGTGGCTGGCGACACCCCGATCTCAAGTTGTCAGATAGGCTTTTTTCTTGCCAACAGTGCAATCTGTCTATCGATCGAGATTGGAATGCTAGCTTGAATTTAAGTAGGTAAAGTCACCGCCAAACGTACGCCTGTGGACAAGCAGTTGCCGACAACCTTGGTTGAAGCAGGAAGATTTCATTTTGTTAATTTGAAGCGCAAATGTTAGTAAATTATGGACGGACTAAGCTTGCCACCCTCTAGCAAGTGAAATCAAAATAGCTGCGCCAAACGCCAAACGATACCAAACGAATACCCAAAGACTTTGTTTTTGCAGAAATTTTAATAAACCAGCAATAGATATGTAAGAAAAAATAAAAGTGGAAATAATCCCGACAATTAATAAACCAAAATCGAGTTGACCATCTGCAAATATTTTTAAACCTTTATATAAAGTTGCGATCGTCAGAGTTGGAAATCCAAGTAAAAAAGAAAACCTAGCTGCTGTGTCTCTCTCCAATCCCAAAAACAAAGCTGTAGTCAAAGTCGAACCAGAACGAGAAACACCTGGAACGAGTGCCAACATTTGACCGAATCCGACTAAAATACCGTCAAAGATTTGTAACTTATCGAAACCGCGTTGACGAGTACCAATTTTTTCTGCCAATCCCAGTAACAATGCCATAATAATTGAGGCAATTGCTATTATAAAAGCATTCTCAGGTAAAACATCTTTGAGCAGAAATCCTCCAATCAAAGCGGGTAAAGTTCCTATAGCAATGCCTAGAATAATTTTCCATTCTTCTCTTTGCCAGTCTTTTTCGCGTACTGCTGCTAGTCCCCCTTGATATAGTTCGATTAGAAGCGATCGAAAATAAATAACAATAGCAATTACGCTACCAAATTGAATGGCATCCACAAAATCTTTGCTACCTAAATCCTTCCAGCCAAAAACTTTAGTAAAAATCAGTAAGTGCGCCGTACTGCTGATTGGCAAAAACTCGGTAATTCCTTGAACGATACCCAGAATGAAAGATTGTAAATATTCCATGAATTTAGCAGATTGTTTATCCTATCTTTTTTTAAGATGCATGGGTATTTCGGTCAAGTAATTTTTTAGCCAGACAGACGGGAATCCCCTTCCCTAGTATAAAACGCCGTAGCAGGAATCTATCTGTAGTTGGAACTATAGATGATAGTACCACCAAGGAAATCTTGCACACCCTTAATCGGGCTGCTAGATGCCCACTCCATAACGCATAGCGGTTGGTGTGGGAGTATGTCACAGTATTTTTAAGATGAGTTAAGAACGAATTTTAATGAGTATTTGGCAAGTCGATTTTTATCAAGTACCAGATAGCGATGGCGAAGCACTTCATAACGAAAATCGATCGGTTTGGGAATTATTAGTTTGCGATAGCCAACTCGGTTTTATCTATGATGCTCGATGTCCGCGATCGCAATTAAACTCAGATTGGTTAGTCGAACAATTAAAACAAGCAGCAGACAAATTACCAAATATTATTCGAGTTTTTCGTCCCCAAGCAAAGAATTTATTAACCGTCGTTGGTGAAAAATTAAATATTTCCGTCGAAGCAAGCAGACATACTACTATTTTAAAACAAGAATTGCTTCGACGTGGCGATCGCTATGGTTTGGGCGATCGCTTACTCAAAATCGAGCAATTACCACCTCAAGGATTACCCGAAAATCTTTGGGGAGAAGAATGGCGTTTTGTAAGTATTGCTGCGGGCGATCTTGTCGATATGTTTAGCGATCGCCCGATCCCAGTTTTAGATCTGCCTGAATTTCTCTTTCCTATTAATTTAAACATAGCTTCTAACGTCTCTATTCCTGGTGTAGTTATTTATGGCGGTAGGCGATCGATGCAATTAGCGCGTTGGTTGCAACAACAGAAACCCGCAGCATTAAACTACATTCCAACCGAAGTAGGAAAATCGGGAGGATTAGTTTTAGAATCGGGATTGAGCGATCGTTGGATTGTCGCTACTTTTGACGAGACGGAAGTTGCTAAAGCTGCCCAAACTTACGAACAGCAAAAGATAGAGAGTCAGCAATTGCATTTTTTGTTGGTACAACCCGATGATTCGGGGATGACATACAGTGGATTTTGGTTATTAAGAGAAGAATAAATATGCAAACTGAAAATAAAACTGCAAATATAATCGATAATTTTCTTTCTTTATCGATCGCTTTAGAAAGACTTTTAGAAGGAAAAGAAAAATCCTGGGGTTACTTTAAAATTATCAAAGAAGATACCTTTTATCGAGTAGATATACCTTCTTTGCCCATTATGCGGTTTTATCAAAATCAAGACAAAAATATCTACAAAGTATATTGGCACGAGCGAACCAGTTACGATGATTGGAAAGAACTAAGTTATCAAGAATATCAAAGTAAAAATTATAGCTCTAGTACCAAAAAATATTTAGGAATTTTTATTCGAAAAAAACAAAGAAAAGTTCATGTTTTTGAAAAAAGAACTAGTGTTGAAAAAACTCAGCGGCTTTATGAAATAGTCTGTTATCGCGAGCGAGAATCAGGCACACAAATAGTTAATAAAGTCTTAGCCAATCTTATTAAAGACCAAATGGAAGATTATTTGCTCTCTCATCCAACGCCAGGTGAAGCCAAACCTTTAGTAGTAATAGTAGAAGAAAGTAAAATTTAACATAAACTTAGTTAAATAAATGAGTGAAAGCGTCATTTGAATTTCTTTTCTCGCTACAATAACTTCGCACCATAATTACAAATTGAGAAAATCGAAATCTATGACGCAGGTAAAAATTGGCATCATTGGTGGTAGCGGCTTATATCAAATGGATGCCCTTAAAAATATTCAAGAAATACACGAAGATACTCCTTTTGGTTCTCCTTCAGATGCGTTAATTATTGGTAATTTAAATGGAACGTCAGTGGCATTTTTAGCACGTCACGGACGCAATCATCATCTTCTGCCAACAGAAGTTCCCTATCGTGCCAACATCTACGCCATGAAAAAACTAGGAGTAGAATATATTATTTCTGCTTCAGCAGTAGGTTCTCTCAAAGAACAGGTTAAACCATTAGATATGGTTGTACCCGATCAATTTATCGATCGCACTAAAAATCGACCTGCTACTTTTTTTGGTGAAGGAATAGTCGCACACGTTGCTTTTGCCGATCCAATCTGTCCCAATTTAGCAAAATTACTGGCAGATGCGGTAGAAAATCTCGATTTACTCGACGTAGATTTACATCGAAGTGGTACTTATGTCTGCATGGAAGGACCTGCTTTTTCTACCAAAGCAGAATCTAACCTCTATCGTAGCTGGGATGCAACGGTAATTGGCATGACTAATTTAACCGAAGCAAAATTAGCTAGAGAAGCAGAAATTGCCTACGCTACTCTAGCACTAGTAACCGATTACGACTGCTGGCATCCCGAACACGATAGCGTTACCGTTGAGATGGTAATTGCCAATTTACAGCGCAATGCTATTAACGCGCAAAAAGTAATTCAAGAAGCAGTAAGACGCGTAAGTTCGACTTCTCCAACTTCGATCGCGCATTCGGCATTGAAGTACGCAATTATGACTCGTTTAGAACGAGTACCGACATCGACTATTGGTAAATTAGGATTGCTGGTACAAAAGTATTTATAAAAATTGGCAATAGGGAGTAGTAGTCTGTCAACCATAAATTGATGGGTTAAGACAGGACAAGGAAGACAAGGGGGAGGGGGCAGACAAGGGGGAGATTGCCTATTTTTTATACCTCAAATTAAGCTTGACGCACCAGTAGAGGGAGGTAAGGGAAACAATTTAGAACTAAAACCAACCGCACAAGCACAATGGACGATAACATTAATGCGATCGGGTAGTTACAAGCTTTATTGTTTGATTCCAGGACATGCTCCCGGCGGGAATGACAGGAAAAATCCAAGTTGTCGATCGGTAGTCGATATTGTTGAGTAATTTGTGATTGGTAGTAGGTAGTGGGTAATGGGTAATGGCTAGTGCTAAAAGCTGAATGCTATCAATATGACTTCAAATTTAAATAACTTAATTAACTTAATTTCATCTGTTTTACTAATTTTTCTACCTCTTTCTATTGCTGCGGATTATTTGCATTGGGGGTCAGTGTGGGTTTTTATTTGTTCGGCAGGTGCAATTATATCGCTATCATTGTGGTTGAGTACTGCGACAGAAAAAGTGGCGATCGTTACGGGGCCATCTGTTGGTGGTTTGGTTAATGCAGTATTTGGTAGCGCGACGGGGTTGATTGTTGCTTTAGTGGCGCTAAAACAAGGATTGGTCGATATTGTCAAAGCTAGCATTACGGGAAGTATTCTTTGCGACTTGCTGCTATTTCTGGGTTTGGCAATGTTGACGGGTGGTTTGCGTTACAAGGAACAGGATTTTAAACCGATTTTGGCGAGGGTTAATGGTTCGTCAATGACTTTGGCGATCGCGGCGATCGCGCTGCCGACAATGGTGATTAACACTTCTAATGTGGTCGATCCTTTGGCAATTCACAATCTTTCAATTGTGGTAGCGACAGTATTAATCATTGTGTACGGACTGACACTGTTATTTTCCTTAAAAACCCATAGCTATCTTTATGAAGTTGGTTTGATCGACCAAATTGAATGGAAACGAGAAGAATCCGAACTACCATCTTTAAAAATTTGGATACCTGTATTAATCGCCTCGACGATCGCGGTTGCTTTTGAATCGGAATTGTTCGTAAAAGTAGTTGAAGAAGCAATCGCGGGATTTGGTTTAACTCCTTTATTTACAGGAGTCATTCTTTTACCTTTAATGAGTGACGTAGCGGGAATTGTCACTGTGACTAGATTAGCTACCAAAAATAAAATGGATTTGGCTGTAGCAACGGCAATGGGAGATAGTTTGTTGGTTTCTTTATTTGTCGCACCCATTTTAGTTTTGGTGGGACAAATAATTGGTCGGGCAATGGATCTAAACTTTAATCCTTTTGAAGTCATTGCCCTTGCGATCGCCGTTACTGTTACCAACCTCATCAGTTTTAGCGGTCGTTCTAACTGGTTGGATGGGACATTGTTGTTAGCAACTTATCTACTTTTAGGGGTAGCTTTTTACTATCATCCAGCTTGAATAGGGAGTAGTAGTAAGTAGCAAGTAGCAAGTAGCAAGTAGAAAGTAGCAAGTGTTATTACTTATTACTTTTGACTTTTAACTGCTCACTGTTCCACTTGCGTTGCCCCTCGCGGGGTCTGTGGGTCGAACCATTGACTTTTGACTTTGCCCGATGCCCCTTGCCCCTTGCCCCTTGCCCTATTCCCTCATAAACAATCTTTCAAACAATAGGCTACATGTTGTTGTTCGTCAAAAGTCAGATCGGGGAACATCGGTAGCGAAAGTACCTCGCGAGAAGCCTTTTCAACAGCGGGCAATTGTCTTTCTCGATCGCCGAGGTTTTGGTAAACGGGTTGTAGGTGTAAAGGAATAGGATAGTAAACCATCGAAGTGACACCGAGATCTTGTAATTGCTGGCGTATTTTATCTCTGGTGGGTTCGTTAGTTTGTTGTTTATCTTCGATCGCGATGGTATATTGATTCCAGACACTTTTACCTCCAGACAAAGCTTGAGGAAGTTTGATTCCAGGTGCTGAGTCTAATAATTTGCGGTAAGTAGCTGCTATGCTGCTGCGCTTGTCATTCCAGCGATCGAGGTGACGCAACTTTATTTGCAAGATAACAGCTTGGATAGTATCGAGACGGCTATTCAACCCTGTATCATCGTGACAGTAGCGAACCGAACTCATACCATGTTCCTTTAATTTTCTGATACTTTGGGCGATCGCCTTATCGTTAGTTGTCACCGCACCACCATCGCCACAAGCACCCAAATTCTTGGTAGGAAAGAAGCTAAAACAACCCACATCACCGATACTACCAACCTTTTCCCCCGCCCAGCTAGCACCCGTTGCTTGAGCGCAATCTTCAATCACAAAAAGACGGCGCGATCGAGCGATCGCCATCAATTTTGTCATATCCGTTGGTTGTCCGAATAAATGAACCGGAATAATTGCCTTAGTTTTATTGCTAATAGCTGATTCGATTTGCTCGATATTTAAATTGTAAGTATTGGGGTCGATATCGACAAAGATAGGTTTCGCTCCCGCTCTAACGATAATTTCCGATGTCGCAATAAAAGTAAAGGGAGTAGTAATTACTTCGTCTCCCGCGCCAATATTTAGAGCGCGTAAAGCAAGATAAAGCGCGTCCGTACCAGAATTACAAGCAGCACATTCAGATACACCCACATATTCGGCAAATTGCTGCTCGAAATCGGTAACTGCACTACCACCAATATAACGACCAGAACGCAAAACCTCTAGCACGGCGGTATTTACTTCATCTTCAATTAATTGATACTGCCGTGTAAGATCGATAGGGGGAATATTTTTCACTCGCTCTCACCAAGAATTGCTATTAAATTTTAGTTTTTTACAGATTAAATCAAACTATTGTGGATAGCTTAATTATCAAACTTAATTTAACCGATCTTCCCGCAATTTTAGGAACGATCGGCATGGCAATCGCTTTGTCTATGTGGCAGAGGTTAAATTTGGAAGGACAATTTCTTTTTGCTGCTGGACGATCGCTGCTGCAATTAATGGTGGTGGGCTACATTTTAGCTTTTGTTTTTGACTTAAACAATCCTGTCTTAGTATTGTTAATTTTGCTAGCCATGTTAACTATTGCGGCGATCGCCTCTGGTAATCGCATTGGCAAAAAAATTAAAGGCATTTTTTCTACGGTATGGTTGTCGCTGTTTGTCAGTAGCGCTCTAACTTTGAGTTATACACTCGCTCTAATTATTCAGCCCAATCGATGGTACGAACCTCAATACTTAATTCCGCTGATGGGAATGGTGTTGGGCAATGCCATGAATGCTGCTTCTGTGACGGGAGAACGCCTCGTTAGTACGATCGATCGCAACCATCTTGAAATTGAGACTTATCTTTGTTTGGGAGCAACTCCCCAACAAGCCATTGAAACTTATCGAACAGAAGCGATCCGCGCTGGTTTGATTCCTACTCTCAATCAAATGATGGTAGTGGGGTTGGTAAGTTTGCCAGGAATGTTTACAGGACAGGTATTAGCAGGAGTCGATCCCCTCGATGCTGCTTCTTATCAAATTCTGATTCTTTTTGCGATCGCTCTAAGTAATACGATCGCCACAATTTTAGTTACTGAAGGTGTTTATCGTCAGTTTTTCAACGCCAAAAATCAATCGCTCGCAAATTAGAAAGCAGGGAGAACAAACTTTGTTGCCTATTTCCTGTTGCCTGTTCCCTTTTTAAAATGGTTTCATTATTACTACTCCATAAGCTTCGGGAGAAAGATAGCGCGATGCAGTCGCTTGTACATCTTTTGCTTCGACGGTTTGAATGTAGGCGGGGTAGTTAATCGCTGGTTCTAAACTACTTAATTGAGAATAATAATAACCGTAAAGATCGGCGCGATCGCTCGGTCTTTCGTTAGCAAAAATAAAACGATTGGCGACTTTAGTCCGAATTCTTGCTAATTCTGCCTCAGAAATTAATTCTGTTTGTAATTTCTTAATGTGTTGCGCGATCGCAGCTTCTACTTCGGCTAAGTTTTCTACTGGTAATTGTGCGGAAATGTAAAATGCGCCTTGGAGTGTTTGCGTCATATTACTAGTGCCAATTTGAGTTACTAGTCTTCTGTCTTCGCGCAGATCTCGATACAATCGCGATACTTTACCTTGTCCTAAAATGGCACAAAGAACATCTAGTGCGTAGTTTTGGGATAAATCGTCTAAGCCTGGTACGCGCCAAAACATTACCAGTCTTGCTTGTTGCAGATTTTCATCTACGTATTCTTTACGTACGATTTTCTCAAAGGTGGGTTCGGGAGTAAAAGAGTTGGGGCTGATAACTGGCGAGCTTGGTGTTTTTGCAGTTTGCTTTTCTGCAAATGCTTTAGTAACAATTTCAATCAACTCATCGACTGGTAAATTTCCTACTACCGCAGCAATCATCGATTGAGGTTGATACCAATGTGCGTGAAAGTCTCGCATTTGCTGCGCTTTTACGTTTTCAATAACTGAAGCAGGACCGAGTACGCGACGGCGATAGGGTAAACTATCGAAACAAGTTTCCATGGCGCGATAAAAAGTTCGTCGATTGGGGTTATCGTCCGATCGCCTAATTTCTTCTAATACAACCAATCTTTCTCGTTCGAAGGCATCGTCGGGAATGCTGGCATTGAGAACGACATCGAGTTGTAGGGGGGCTAATTCGGCAAAGTCTTTTGGCGCGGTGGTGATGTAATAGTGCGTATAATCTTGGCTGGTTGCGGCATTGGTTGCGGCACCGCGTTCTTCAATTAATCGCTCGAATTCTCCCATTTTCAGCGCGGGAGTCCCTTTAAAGACCATATGCTCTAAAAAATGAGCCATTCCGTTAATATCATCCGTTTCTTTGACCGAACCAACATTGAGCCAAATATTAAGGTTAACAGCATCTACAGGCATTTGTTCGGCAATTATAGTTAAGCCGTTGGCAAGTTTATGTATGGTGGGAGCGTTGAGAGGAGAATTTTTGATAAGAGTTGATGTCATCAGTAGAATCTAGAGCGACGATTACCTTTCTTTATCTTAATCATGTCGGTCTTTTCTTTGCTGGATTGTAAATTAAATACCGATCGACCTAGTTAATTGCCGATCGCCCTGTCTTAAAACTGGTCTTTTTTTGCTCTGAGACGGCTAAAGGTTTGAATGGGATCTTGACTATTCACTGCTAGTTGTAAAGCGGTTGTATCCCAACGCAAAAAAGGATTGGTTTGTTTTTCTACTCCAAGTAAAGAAGGTACTGTTGCTTCTCCTTGCTGACGGAGTTGTTTGACGCGATCGAACCTAGTTTTTAATTGCGAGTTATTAACGTCTACTGTAAGAGCAAATTCAAGATTTTTGAGAGTATATTCGTGGGCGCACCAAACTTTGGTGTTGTCTGGTAGGTTTCTTAACTTGCTCAAAGAATTCATCATTTGCGCGGGCGTACCTTCAAACAATCTACCGCAACCGCCAGCAAATAGAGTATCACCGCAAAATAAATTTCCTGTCTCTCCTTCTTTAACGGGCGGGAAATAATAGGCAATATGGGCGCGAGTATGCCCTGGGACGAAAAAGACTTCAGCAACGAAATCGCCAAAAGTAACTCGATCGCCTTCTTTCAAAAATACTTGTTGTCCTGGAATTCTGCCGCGATCGTTTTCCCCTCCGTAAACGCAGAGATTGGGAAAGCGATCGCGCAATTTTTTGTTACCGCCAACGTGATCGCTATGGTGGTGCGTGTTAAAAATGGCTATTAATTCCGCATTTAATTGTTTTAATCGATCTAAAACTAATTCTGCTTGGGCGGGATCGACTACAGCAGCAACATTTTTTAAGGGATCGTGAAGTAGAAAGATGTAATTGTCAGATAAGACTGGAATTCGATAAATCTGCATTAAATTTTTTTCCTTTTAGCATGTTCGCTCTCGACGATTTCGCTAACCTTATACGATCATGTTAGAAGAAACAAAATAAATTCGAAATTCGCAGAGCGAATTTCGGAGTTTTTTAATGTTTTTTAATTAGTGGCTACAAAATTTAATTTGAAGAAAAATAAAAAAAGACCCAAAGTATCGATTGTAGTTAGCGATTTATCTAGTAGCGGTGCTGGTAGATGGGGCGGTGCAGTGCGCCCTTTTTTACTGGCACAAGCTTTAAAAAAAATAGATTGCGATGTACAAATTTTGGGAATTGCTTACGATCGCGATACAACTCATTTAACCGATTTAGATGTATCGATAATTGCTTTTCCCTGTAAACATCATTCAGGGTTTTTTCGCGCCGCCAATCGCTTATTAAAAAAAATTGACGGCGATATTATTTATGCTGTTAAACCCAAACCAACTAGTTTTGGTTTGGCTTTGGCAAAAAAATTAGTCACTCGTCGTCCTTTAATTTTAGATATAGACGATTGGGAATTGAGTTGGCACGGAGGCGATCGCTTTCAATATCAACCCAGTCTCAAACAATTTGCTAGAGAAATATTCAAACCAGACGGCGCGCTGCGACATCCAGATCATCCCCTGTATTTGCGATGGTTGGAAAGCTTTATCGATCGCACCGATGTCATCACCACCCACAATCGCTTTCTGCAACAACGTTTTGGCGGTGTTTACGTTCCCAATGGTAAAGATACTAATTTATTTTCACCAGAAAAATACGACCCCGAAACAAGTCGCCAAAAGTACGGTTTAGCTGGCTATCGCGTCTTAATGTTTCCTGGTGCGCCTCGTCCCTACAAAGGTTTAGAGGACGTGTTGATGGCTTTGGAAAAACTCGCCCAACCCGATTTAAGATTGGCGATCGTCGGTGGCAGTCCCTACGATAATTACGATCGCCAATTGATGGACACATGGGGCAAATGGATCGTTCAATTACCAAAATTTCCAGTAGAAACTATGCCAGAGGTAGTTTCAGCCGCCCATATTGTTGTCGTTCCCCAGCGCGATACTCCAGAGGCGATCGCCCAATTTCCTCTCAAACTTACCGATGCCATGGCTATGACTAAACCAATTTTATCAACTCTTGTGGGCGACATTCCCGAAATTGTTGGCGATACTGGTTATTTAGTCGAACCTAATTCACCCGCCCAAATTGCTTCGGCAATTCAACTAATCTTTGCCGATTTAAATATGGCTAATGCCAAGGGGAAGCAAGCTAGAGAACGTTGTTTGCAACACTATAGTCTCGATCGAATGGCGACAATTATCGAACCGATTATCAATCGTTTAAATTCATAAATAATCGATGTGTTCGAGTCGAAGCTCCAAGATCGCGAAAGCAGATCGCGGTGCTAGCCCAGGCGACTTCGTGAGTCGATCGAGGATTAAAGTACATATTAATACTTTGCCAAACCCGCCCCTACAAACAACCTACAAACTACAAACAACCAACTAATGACTTCTAATAAATTATTAATCAACTTAGTATTTCAATATAAGTTATTAATTACATTTACCGTTATTTTTGGCTTTGCTGGTGCTATTTTCAATGGCATGAGTACAGCTTTAATAGTTCCAATTATTGTCGCTTTTTTGGGAAGTGAAGTCAATTTATTAAATCAAGGGCCACCCATTTTCAGAAAAATAATTTCTACATTCGATACATTTCCAGAAGACAGTAGATTAATTGCCATGCTTGGCGTGTTACTTTTAGCGATCGTCGCTAAAAATGCTACTGCCTACATTAGTTCTTTGACTAGTTCTTATTTATCTTGTGCAATTATTAATAATTTAAGATTAAAAGCTATTAAAATTCTTTTGGATGTAGACTATGACTTTTATGCTAAAAGAAAAATCGGCGATTTAATTAATATTGTTGGTCGTGAAGTTGATTGTGCTGCTAATGCAATTAAAACAGCAATTTCAATTTTTAGTACTGGTATTACCATTCTTACTTTCTTGTTTTTATTGATCTTATTGTCTTGGCAAATTACTTTAGTTGCAACAATTTTATTAGGATTAATTGCTTTGTCAAATCAATATTTTGTAGTTAAATCAAAAGCATACGGCAAACTATTAGCAGATACTTCAAAAAAATATTCAAATAAATTATTAGAAATTTTAACTGGAATTAGATTAATTAAAAATGTTAGTAACGAGCAACAAGAATATCAAAAAATAGAAAAATTTATTCGCGATCGCGAACAAGCACAACTAAGATCTCAAGCAACATTTTCTTTGATTGGGCCAATTAATGAAATTTCTGGAATTTTAGTAATTCTTGCGATTATTTTCATCGGACATTACTTTTTTGCCGAACAACTACAAGCGATCGCGCCAATTTTATTGACTTATTTAGTTATTTTATTTCGCTTGCTACCATTCGTAGGCGCGCTAAACAATGCTCGTTCTCAGTTTGCTAACAACATTCCCAGTACCGAAGTAGTTGCCGAGTTTTTGAGAAGAGATAATAAAACCTTCATGACCCAGGGAGAACATCCCTATACGCGTCTAGAAAAAGGAATTCAGTTTGAAAACCTTAGTTTTGCTTATCCAGGTCAAGAAAAAACAGTTCTTAAAGAAATCGAACTTTGGATTCCCAAAGGAAAAACCACTGCATTAGTAGGGGCTTCTGGTGCGGGAAAATCGACGATCGCCGATCTTTTGCCCAGATTTTACGATCCGACCAAAGGAAGAATTTTAATTGACGATCGTGACTTGCGAGAATACGACCTTAAAAGCTTTAGAAAAGAGCTGGGTATGGTCAGTCAAGATACCTTTTTGTTCAACAGTTCGGTTAGATATAACATCGCTTATGGACTCAAAGATGTGTCCGAAGAAGATATTATTAGTGCAGCCAAAAGAGCAAATGCCTATGAGTTTATCGTGCAATTAGCCAATGGTTTCGATACAGAAATTGGCGATCGCGGCGTAATGCTTTCAGGCGGTCAAAGACAAAGACTGGCGATCGCACGCGCACTCTTGCGGAATCCAGATATTTTAATTTTAGACGAAGCTACTAGCGCCCTCGATACCGTCTCCGAACGCATGGTACAAGAAGCGATCGACGAACTCTGTCGCGATCGAACCACCCTGGTAATCGCTCATCGTCTCTCAACCATTCAAAAAGCTCATCAAATCGTCGTTTTAGACAAAGGAAAAATCGTCGAAATTGGCACTCACGAACAATTGCTCAAACAAGAAGGATATTATTCGCGCTTGTACTCGATGCAATTCAAAGAAAAAGACAAAGCAAAAGTCATTCTACCTGCCAACGAAGCGATGATTAGGGCTTCACTTAAAGCTGCCTATCAAATTCGTCACCATCTTTCATACGAATTGAGAACTAACTTAAATGCGATGCTCGGTTGTTTGCGTCTGGTCAACGATGGTTTAATCGATAATCCTGAAGAAGAGCGAGAATTAATGGAAGAATCTTATAACTCTGCTCTCGATCTACTTAGCGCCCTAGAATTTTATCTCAATAAATCGCTGACAGAGTCAAAATAAATTAAATAGGCAATAAACAATCTACTGTTATTTATCGTAAAAATATATGCATGATGCATACAAATATATGCCTTTGAAAAACATAGAATGATTTCTTCTCAAGCGTCAGCTTCCAAGAGTTTTATGCAGCGCGATCGCTTCTCTTCGTCGGATAGGTTATGGCGTAACAAGCTTAGTTTGTTGCAATAAAGAAAAGTCCACAGATAAAGGCGGCGCGCGGCGGACAAGATTCTGAGGTTTCCTCCGAACAACCGCCTTGCAAATCTTCGATCGCCTCCGATTCGTAAAAAACTATTGCGTTAGCGCAATAGTTTTAAGACAAACTCATAACGACTACGGCACTCTCTATTCCGAAGGTGCGATTAATGATGTTTCACGGACTTCAATAAGCGGAGGTTTCCTCCGCTTCCAGTCCTCCTCAGAAATAAAAGCACCGCAGGAAACCAGCCGTTCGCGGCACGGCTTCGTTTACGGAATCCGTGCCTCTCCAATCTAGATTGTTGACTTTTAAATTCTATGTTTTTGGTGGGAATTTATCGATCGGAGGGTTGCGATCGAACCGAAAAACTAACGCACGGTTTTAGCTGACACAGCTCTAGTATGGTGAAATAGTTTTCACTCGATCGTTTCAAGTCATCAAATTCCTGCCCATCCAATTTTTAATAAAGTTTCGACCTTACCAGCTTCAACAACATAAGCATAGCGAATTAGAGAAAATCCATCTTTAGGTTCGTGTTTATCTCTAAAAATGTTGTGAAACTAAATAACATTCGAGCGAACGCAGCTTAATTATTTAGAAAATTGTTATGGTTCAAACTTGGCTTTGGACTGGTGTTGTCGGCATGGCACTGGGAGCTATTATTTTTGGTTTTGGGGCGCGATCTGGTCAAACAGAAACATGGAAAATTCTTTTCACTCTTAATTTTTTCATTTGTTTGATTGCCAGCGCTCTTTATCTAGCAATGGCGCTAGGACAAGGACAGAGCGTGATTTTCGATCGCCCTACTTTTTGGGTTCGCTATATTACTTGGTTTTTGTCAACGCCTTTACTTCTACTCGACCTTACCTTTTTAGGTCGAACCAGTCTACCTATTACTGGTAGCTTGCTTGGTGCCAACGCATTTATGATAGCAACTGGATTAGTTGCTACTATTTCTCCAGATCCAATTAATTACATTTGGTATCTTGTTAGTTGTGGTGCGTATATTGCTGTTTTTTACTTATTGGTATCTCCCTATCGTAAAGAAGCCGAGCGCCAACATCCAAGAAATAAAAAAGCATTTCGAAAGTTGTTAAGCGTTCATTTAGTCCTTTGGACGGGCTATCCAATTGTCTGGATACTAGCAGCAAGTGGATTCGATCTGATCGATCGAGGTTTTGAAACAATGTCTTATACGCTTTTAGATTTAATATCTAAAGTAGGGTTTGGTTTTCTCTCGCTCAATACGCTTTCTCAATTAGAACGAGCTGGCGAAACCAATACAACCGTCGAGAATGTAAAACCATCTTTGCATTAAAGATGTTTAATTTTTTAATCTACTCGAAATTTTAAATGATCGATCGCCAACAGCTAGATTCAATTGTTGTCACTGCCGAACAAATGCGTCAGATCGAAGAACAGATTTTTGCTGTGGGGATGCCAGTGGCGGCTTTAATGGAAAAAGCAGCATTATTTTGTGCTAGAAAAATTCAAAAACTTTATCCTCTTTCTAAAGTTAACAAAGTAGGTATTCTCGTCGGATCGGGTCACAATGGTGGAGATGCTTTAGTAGTAGCTCGCGAATTATACTTACAAGGCTATCAAGTTAAAGTATGTCGTCCCTTCGATCGGCTTAAAGATTTAACCGCACAACACGATCGCTATGCAGAAAGTTTGGGAATTAAAAGCGATCGCGATCTGCAATTTTTACAAGAATGCGATTTAATTATCGATGGTTTATTTGGTTTTGGTTTGACGCGCCATCTGACAGGAGAAATTGCCGAAGCAGTCGCTCGACTCAATCAATGGAACAAACCAGTAGTAAGTATAGATATTCCTTCAGGATTGCATACAGATACGGGAGAAGTTTTAGGTACTGCCGTTGTTGCTACACATAGTCTTTGTTTGGGTTTGTGGAAACAAGCTTATTTTCAAGACCAAGCTTTAGCCTACATTGGTAAAGCAGAAAGAATCGATTTTGGTATTCTACCCCATCACCTTAAATCAGTTATTTCCGAACCCGCGCCAGTTCGTCAAATCACTAAAACTATAGCGCTAGAGTTTCTCCCCTTACCTCGTCCTGCGGTAACGCATAAATACAAACAAGGTCATCTTTTACTAGTTTGTGGTTCTAATCGCTATGCGGGAGGAGCGATTTTAACTGCTTTGGGGGCAAGAGGATCGGGAGTAGGAATGTTATCGATCGCCGTACCCGCATCTTTAAAACCGATCTTAAATTCCCATTTACCAGAAGCATTGATTATTGATTGTCCCGAAACACAAACCGGCGCGATCGCGAGCCTATCTCCTCTGGCTACCGATTTTAGTAAATACGATGTCATTGCTTGCGGCCCAGGTTTGACGATCGATGCCAAATCAATAGTAAAAACTATTTTAAAAGCTGAATGTCCTTTAATACTAGATGCCGATGGTTTAAATAATTTGGTGGAATTGGGCGGAATCGCCATTTTATCCCAACGCCAACAGACAACCGTTTTAACTCCCCATAAAGGCGAATTCAAACGTTTATTTGCCAACATTACCGATCCCGATCGCGATCGCATCGCCGCAGTACAAGAAGCAGCTAAAGAAAGCGGCGCGATCGTTTTATTGAAAGGTGCGAGAACTGCGATCGCCGCTCCCGATGGCTCTGTATGGCTCGTTCCTGAAAGTACGCCAGCTTTAGCAAGGGGAGGTAGTGGAGATGTGCTAACAGGTTTAATCGGTGGCTTGTTGGCTCAAAAAATAGCCTCCAAACTTAATTGTAGAGACGCGAAAACGAAGTTCTTCTGTAAGAAGCCAGATCGCGTCTCTACGGTGGCAACTGCGGCTTGGTGGCATGCCCAAGCTGGCATTTTAGCGGCTAAAGAACGTACCGAATTAGGAGTAGATGCTTTTACTTTGTCTCAATATTTATTAGCAGCAATTTCTCGTGAGAATTTTTTCTAGAATAATTAGCGCGGATGGGTGGGTGTTAAAATTTTTGATGTCTAAATTAACGCTCAGATTTAGTGGTGATAAGGGCTTGGCTGTTTCAATCGCGAGATCTCATCCGCGCAAACTGTAAAATGCTTACCACGATTAGCTTTGCTATAAAAATTAACGGTTTGTTTCTTGGCGATCGCGCCTCCAGAATGATAATATTTACTCGTCCGCGCAAATGTACCTTGAAAACTAAATATAATCAGGTTTCTAGATTTCAGCGGTTACAAATAATCTAAAACCCTTTCAGGGATTGAAACGGAACGTTTACTATGAAAATTTCTTGGCTTCGTGTTACAAATAATCTAAAACCCTTTCAGGGATTGAAACAAGACGTGGAAAGGCGCGGAGTTTCAAACAGTACGTTACAAATAATCTAAAACCCTTTCAGGGATTGAAACAGCCAAGATGAAGGACGCGGCGGCGGCGCTTCATCAGTGTTACAAATAATCTAAAACCCTTTCAGGGATTGAAACAAACCGACTAGATCGAAAGTTCCCTCACCTTGAGGTTACAAATAATCTAAAACCCTTTCAGGGATTGAAACGTAATTAATCGTTTCTGTTCCTGCCGGGTTGATTCGTTACAAATAATCTAAAACCCTTTCAGGGATTGAAACGTGCAAATGTAACTCAAAAACAAGCGGACGCAGTTTTGAGCGTTACAAATAATCTAAAACCCTTTCAGGGATTGAAACTTTCTTTTGATAGTCCGTAAGCTGATACGATTTCGGCGAGAGTTACAAATAATCTAAAACCCTTTCAGGGATTGAAACGCACGATCGCACCCATTAAGGCTTCACTAGTTGAGGTTACAAATAATCTAAAACCCTTTCAGGGATTGAAACATATCAACTTGCCTAAGCCACCAAGGAATATTAAGTTACAAATAATCTAAAACCCTTTCAGGGATTGAAACAATTCGATCGAGCTGTACTTTTGCTCTTTGGAATTAGGTGAGTTACAAATAATCTAAAACCCTTTCAGGGATTGAAACGTATCTTCTATCGAATACCCACAACCGCAGTCATTAGTTACAAATAATCTAAAACCCTTTCAGGGATTGAAACTACACTCTTACAGACGCTGCTACTGTTGCCGTCGAGTTACAAATAATCTAAAACCCTTTCAGGGATTGAAACAAAGTTTTGAAACCAGGGCAAAGGCGATCGTTGGTTACAAATAATCTAAAACCCTTTCAGGGATTGAAACCGCCATTGTTACCAACACATCTAATACTTGTTGGTTACAAATAATCTAAAACCCTTTCAGGGATTGAAACCATACCATTGCTCTGAGTAATACTTCCTTCTGTTACAAATAATCTAAAACCCTTTCAGGGATTGAAACATAATTCTAAAATTCAGCTCATCGTTCATATCCGCAAATAAATTTAAGTTACAAATAATCTAAAACCCTTTCAGGGATTGAAACCCGAAGCCGAAGAAGTACTCGACCAAGCATGGCAGTTACAAATAATCTAAAACCCTTTCAGGGATTGAAACAAGATTAGATGTATCAGTTTCTGCTGCTAATTGTTTGTTACAAATAATCTAAAACCCTTTCAGGGATTGAAACCTTTCGGTAATTGAGATATGATTGTTCATGGTAAAAAGTTACAAATAATCTAAAACCCTTTCAGGGATTGAAACAGGACAGAATTGGTATGAGAGTAAGCATTTACCTTTTGGTATTCTCTGTTACAAATAATCTAAAACCCTTTCAGGGATTGAAACTGTCGAAGAGCTGGCTATACCGAACCACAGATATAGTTACAAATAATCTAAAACCCTTTCAGGGATTGAAACAGCTACGATGACGATGCTAACTCCTTAACCATATCGTTACAAATAATCTAAAACCCTTTCAGGGATTGAAACATAAAACCTCCCCTTTCAAGGGGAAAGAGAGAAAGTTACAAATAATCTAAAACCCTTTCAGGGATTGAAACAGACTGGTATCTCAATCTTTTGGCGGATCGATCGTGCCGTTACAAATAATCTAAAACCCTTTCAGGGATTGAAACTCCATAGAGAAACTTCGGTTCGTAACGTACATGTAGTTACAAATAATTTAAAACCCTTTCAGGGATTGAAACGGTGTGTTGCTTCCCGATCTGAATATGAATTCGCTTAAGTTACAAATAACCTAAAACCCTTTCAGGGATTGAAACAGGAATTTCTCTAGGAATATCTCACGAGCAAATTAAATGATGGACGAAGCGATCGCATGTCAAAATTTTCTAATCCTGCGATCGCGCCAAAAGTATATTTACAAAATTTGGGTTGGACTGGCACAGTCGATCGCACTGCTAATTATTTTCTTGATAGCTTGGTTTCATTAACCTAAAGAAATACAAGCGCGATCTGCCGCACGTTCGTGCTACGCAATCGCACAGCCTGGGCAAAACCCAATCGCCAAAAGCTAAAATCCCTTTAAAACAAGTAAAATTCTTAAATAATTGCGATCCGCTTCATGAAAATTCAGATTATTTAAGAAGATTGGCGATCGAAATAGATTCACAATAGTTATAAAGACAAAACAAGAAACTAGAACTATGTCTAGCCCCGCTATAGAATCCATTCTTCAAGAAAAACGTTTATTTTCTCCACCTGGTGAATTTTCACTAAAAGCACATATTACAAGCCTTGCTCAATATCAAATTCTTTACGATAGAGCTAAAGCCGATCCAGAGAAATTTTGGGCAGAACTAGCCGAAGAAGAATTGCACTGGTTTAAGAAATGGGATCGAGTTTTAGACTGGCAACCGCCCTTTGCTAAATGGTTTGTCAACGGCAAAATCAATATTTCCTATAACTGTCTCGATCGCCATCTGACTACCTGGCGAAAAAATAAAGCAGCTTTGATTTGGGAAGGCGAACCAGGAGATTCCCGTACCTTAACTTATGCCCAATTGCATCGGGAAGTTTGTAAATTTGCCAACGCCCTCAAACAATTAGGCGTTCAAAAAGGCGATCGCGTTGGTATTTATATGCCAATGATTCCCGAAGCGGCGATCGCGATGCTAGCTTGTGCGAGGATTGGTGCGCCACACAGCGTTATTTTTGGTGGCTTTAGCGCCGAGGCACTTAAAGATAGATTAGTAGATGCCGAAGCCAAACTAGTTATCACTGCCGATGGTGGTTATCGCAAAGATAAAGTTATTCCTCTCAAAGAACAAGTCGATTTAGCCCTGGCAAATAACGGCGCGCCCAGTGTCAAAAATGTTCTAGTCGTCCAACGTACCAAAGAAAAAATAAATATGGAATCAGGGCGCGACCATTGGTGGCACGATTTAGAAAAAGGTATATCTGCTGATTGTCCTGCCGAACCGATGGATAGCGAAGATATGCTGTTTATCCTCTACACTAGTGGCAGTACGGGAAAACCAAAAGGCGTAGTTCATTCTACAGGTGGATATAATCTCTACACCCACATGACCACCAAATGGATTTTCGACCTACAAGACACGGATGTTTATTGGTGTACTGCGGATGTCGGTTGGATTACGGGTCACAGTTACATAGTTTACGGCCCTCTTTCTAACGGCGCAACTTCTTTAATGTATGAAGGTGTTCCCCGTCCTTCCAATCCTGGTTGTTTCTGGGATATTGTCGAAAAATATGGAGTCAATATTTTCTATACTGCCCCCACAGCAATTCGGGCATTTATGAAAATGGGTGAAGATCTTCCTAAAGCCCGCGATCTATCATCTTTAAGACTCTTGGGTACTGTGGGCGAACCGATCAATCCCGAAGCATGGATGTGGTATCACCGAGTTATTGGTGGCGATCGCTGCCCGATCGTCGATACTTGGTGGCAAACAGAAACGGGAGGTATTATGATTACTCCCTTACCTGGTGCTATTGCTACCAAGCCAGGTTCGGCGACTCGTCCTTTTCCTGGCATTATTGCCGATATCGTCGATTTAGATGGCAATCCCGTTGAAGACAATCAGGGCGGTTATTTAGCCATAAAACATCCATGGCCGAGCATGATACGTAATGTATATGGCGATCCCGATCGCTTCCGCCGCACCTATTGGGAACATATTCCCCCCAAAGATGGAAAATACATGTATTTTGCTGGCGATGGCGCGAGACGAGACGAAGATGGTTACTATTGGGTAATGGGGCGTGTAGACGACGTTATTAGCGTCTCTGGGCATCGTCTGGGAACGATGGAAGTAGAATCGGCATTGGTATCTCATCGCGCCGTAGCTGAAGCCGCAGTAGTGGGCAAACCAGACGAAGTTAAAGGAGAAGAAATCGTTGCTTTTGTCACCTTAGAAGGCGATTATCAACCTTCTGATGAATTAATGAAGCAATTAAAAGAACACGTTGCCAAAGAAATCGGCGCGATCGCCCGTCCTGGTGAAATTCGTTTTACTGACGGGATGCCCAAAACTCGTTCTGGTAAAATTATGCGACGTTTGTTACGCAATCTCGCTTCAGGTCAAGAAATTTCTGGAGATACTTCTACTTTAGAGGATCGAAGTGTTTTGGATAAGTTGAGACAAGGAGCGTAAATACTTAATTTACAAAGTCTATAAAAAGATAGGGTCTAGTATGTAGTGACCCACGCTTAAAAACGTCGGTCACTACACCCCGCGCTATCCTGTTCCTAGCAGTTATCGTTGGGTAATTCACTTCTCTTAATTTAATGCATCTTCATGGAGAATTAATATTATACAGAAGTCGGTATAATAAATAATTTTGGTTCTGGCTGATGTTAAATGTTAGCGGCTGGGAATACTAAGATTATCGCCAGCCACAACAACGCACGACGGTTAACCGCAACGGCGACGGCCCCGTTGCGGTTGCGGTTCAACTCAATCATTAGGCTGCTGCGAACAATTTCGGCTTTTCAATTTTTCATCACAACTAAGGAGAATGTTCCATGGGTGTTGACATTAGCATTGTTGCTGGTTCGGACAAATCAACATCAAGTGTAAGTGCATCGGGAAGTGTACAGCATATTATTACAGACGAGGAGATAACAACTTTCGGACTTGGAGATAAGCAACTCAAGCATGCGGTCAATACTTATTTTGGGAAGAGTCCAAACGATGCTTATCTTCGCAGCCCAACTCCATGGAATGATCTCTACAAAACTTATAGTTGGCCCCAAGTTCAAATGGTTTTGGTAGTTCAGAGTGCGGAGATTCTTGCAATAACTTCGCAACCAGTAATAGTCAAGACTCAAGAGTTCGAGAATAACAGTGACCATGAGGGTACCTTTAATGTTGCCATATCGGAGTCGGTAACTAATACAACATCATCCAACTGGAGTACTGGTGGCACACTCAGTATCGGACAAAAATTTACCTACGGAGTTTCATTCCTTGGTGCCGACGCTAAAGGAGAAACCTCAATATCGTATAGTCAATCGTGGGGTGTCGGGGGGCAAGAGTCAAAAGCGATCAGTGTAGGCTCAACTTCTGGTGTAAGCATCAAACTTGCCCCTGGAGAATCTGTAGTCGCGGAGCTTTCCGCTAGCCGAGGTGTGATGAAAGTCCAAATACGATATAAAGCCTACCTAATTGGAAGTACAGCAATAAACTATAATCCAACATATAAAGAGCATCACTTTTGGAGTTTAGATATTGGATCCGTCATGTCCGCAGGCGGTATCTCTAACTCTGTAGTATCCACTGAAGATATAGAGATTGGCTATTATTCTAACTCCAAGGTTGTATTGAAGAACAAACAGACGGGTGCGGTGAAGGCATCTCGCTCTATGTCCGATCTACCCGCTTTGTAATGACCAATGTCGGATGGGATATGAGTAGGAAGACCAGTATTCCAGATAGTCAAGGTTATGAAACTTTTTAACCTGGCAAAGGAAATTGCCAGCTAAGTTGCAGTCTAATATCATGTCGAGTTAATCAACCATGATTAACTCGCTTTGATTTCAGGAAACTAATGATAAATGGTTAAGCCTCGAATTAGCTCCTGTTGATTAAGTAATCTGCGACATCGAAGATTTAATTAATTCACTTAAGTAAAAATTGGGAGCAAGTTGTTATCGTTCATGTTAAATGATAGTTATTTTGACTATCAAGAAAGTTAATTGATATTATTAGTATTCCCAAATAAAAAATAATAATATCAATTTTTTCTACTTCAAATTATTACTTAAAATCATATTGTTTGTCTATATCTTTATTTCACCGAACAGGCATTTTGTGATGACGACAGTCATCTCATCGTGGTTTATACTGTTTCCAACGAAGCCAAAGGATCGGAAATAGTTGCTGAAGGCGCTTGAAATTCTCCTGTAATTACATATTCCAAACGTAACTTCAACCAAGTAATAAATTGAGAATTAGTAGAAATTACTGCGGCTGAAGGCTGAGGACATTTGGATTTAATTTCGGCGAATTCTGGTGCTTCTAAAAAAGCAGGTTGTTTGACAAACCAAAAATCAATCTCTCGATTTTGTTCTTGGTAATTACGAACGCGTTCTTTAAGAACTTCTTCAAAAGGTTCTTCTTCTAGTAAAAAACGTTGGCTTGCTAAAACGAAATAATATGTTTTCATTGGTTCATTGTTCATTGTTCATTGTTAAGGCGTGTATTCCGAGGAAACCTCGGAATCAAAAACGCCGTCATCGAGCATCGGGCAACGGGCAAAGTCAAGAGTCAAGAGTCAAGAGTCAAAAGTCAGTAGGAACGTTCCATGGAACGTCCGTACAAAAGTCAAAAGTTTTTTTACTCATTACTCATTACTCATTACTTATTACTCATTATTTACTTCCTACTTGCTACTATTCCCTACTCCCTCTTCATAGCTAGTTTCATTTCTTTAACTGCTCTTTCGATGCCAACTAACACCGCACGACTGATGATAGTGTGACCTATATTTAATTCTTCCATACCTGGAATACTTGCGATCGCATGGACATTCCAATAAGTTAAACCATGTCCTGCATTAACTCGCAAGCCAGCCGCGATCGCCTGAGAGCATCCTTTAGTCAAAACTTCTAATTCTTGCTTGGCGCTGTCTTCGTCGTGCGCTTCGGCATATTTACCCGTGTGCAGTTCGATAAATTTCGCACCAGTTTTAGCTGCTGCGGTTATTTGTGCTGCTTCGGCATCAATAAACCAGCTTACAGGAATTTCAGCATTTTGTAATCGTTCTACTACTTTAAAGAAGCGATCGAAATTGCCAACAATATCTATACCACCTTCGGTAGTCACTTCTTCTCGTTTTTCTGGCACTAGGGTGATGTAATCTGGTTTGATGTCGAGGGCGATCGCTACCATTTCTTCTGTTGGTGCCATTTCTAAATTTAAATGAGTTCGCACCGTTTGTCTGAGTAATCTGACATCGCGATCTTGAATGTGGCGGCGATCTTCTCTCAAATGAACGGTAATGCCATCAGCACCACCTAATTCTGCTAGTACTGCTGCTGCTATTGGATCTGGTTCTACCGTTCTTCTTGCCTGTCTAATCGTCGCAACGTGGTCGATATTGACTCCGAGGGTGAGCAAGCTAACTTCTCCTACATTTGAGTTTGTAAGCAATCTTTTATCTTATAACAGAGCGATCGCAACTTCCAATTACATTCATTAACTATCGAAATTTATTTGTAATTCTCAATTGCTAGAAATTTGTGTCGATCGAACAATTGGCACAAAGTAAACTCAAGTGTATTTGTACTTTTATTAAAATTGTTAAAATAAATATTAAGCTTTTTCAAGTTTTAATAAAAACTTTTTAGTTAATTTTTTTTTTAAGATACAAAAAATGAGAAGTATTTCAATCTTGACAATTATTTTGAGTTTATTTGGCTCGATTTCAATAGCGCTATCGCAAACAACACAAAACGCGATCGAGTCTTCGCCCCTTGAGGAATCGAATAATAGTAGCGCTAGCAAACTGACAAAAAATAAAATCGAGCAAAATAAATCTTTAATTCCTTCACCAAAAAATAGCCGTGAAACTAATCTTAATAATTTAATTAAGCTCAATCGCGCTAAAAACTTTGCACGTCAAGCAGCAGAACAAGCTAATGGTGGATTGAGAATTTATCGCGCCGAACCTTCAATGTACGAAGCGGGAGAAGATTCTCCCTATAAAATTAATAATGATGGTAGTTTGACTTTTGAATTCAAAGGTCGCGCTGCAAACGAATCGGAATTTACTATCTTCAGCGTAGTTACTGTCGATATCGATGCTCAAACTGTGACTATGAATTATAATGGTCCGATTAAAAAAGAAGTTCAATAGAAATAAAAAATTTTATTGCCATTGACTGCGAATATTGTCCATCGTTTCCATGATTTTCAGCGTGTCATCTAAAGGCATAATTTTGCTTTCTAATTGCTTATTTCGCAAGCAATTAATTACCTCTGCTGCTTCGTAATTATACCCATTAGCTTCTACTGGTTTAACGATCGTTCTCTCTGACTTTAACAATCCCGACAAAGTTATATAAACGCGTTTAATTAAAGAATTTTGCTTGGCAGCAGAAACTAATTTTTGTTTAAAACTAGGCGCTTGAAGTGAAGATGAATAAGACTGAGTCAAAACAGAAAACTTCGTCACCGAAATTCGATCGGGTTTGATAAATAATTCATGGATACGAATCTTTCCTTTCGTTCCCATAATTACTGCTTCGTTAGAAGAATAAGTACGAAGAGACTGAGATAAAACGGCCAACTTACCTTGAGGATAATTCAAAATTACAGAGGATTGTTCGTCTGCACCAGTTTCACAAATCGCCGCACTAGAAACTATTCTTTCTGGCGCACCCAAAAGATAATAAGCCAGAGACAAACAATATACGCCGCGATCGAGCAATGCGCCGCCACCCAATTGAGGATTGAAAAAGCGACTGTTGGGATTGTATTCGACTGGATTACCAAAGTCAGCCATCATCATCTTGACTTCGCCAATGTCACCGCGATCGATAATTGCTTTTACTTCTTGAATTAAAGGCATAAAACGCATCCACATCGCTTCCATGCAAAACAATTGTTTTTGACGCGCTAAGTTAATTATTTCGCTAGCTTCTTGGGCATTAAGGGCAAAAGGTTTTTCACACAGAATTGGTTTACCAGCTTGCAAACAAAGAATAGATAAATTTTTGTGCGTTTCTTGTGGAGTAGCAATGTAGACAACATCTATGTCTGGATCTTTAACTAATTGCTCGTAGCTGTCATAAACTCGCTCTACTTTAAATACATTAGCAAACGCTTGGGCATTAGCTTTAGTTCTTGAAGCAATACCCAGCAATCGAGCATCTTTAAGAGTAAGCAATCCCTTGGCAAACTCTCCCGCAACAAATCCCGTTCCTAATATTCCCCAACGAATAGCTTGTGACATTTCCACTAATTGAATGCTTTAGTTACCATATCATTACTCATGGTTCATGGTTCATTGGTTGTTAGTTGTTAATTTATTACTTATTACTCATTACTCATTACTTATTACTCATTACCCTATCCCCTACTTCGCCCAAGGCATTGGTTCGATCGGCTCAAAACTAGATTTAACTATATGGGTAGAACTAGTTTCAAAAGCATTTTGAATTGCTAATACCATTTCGTTGACGTGTAGGGAATATCGGGCGGAAAGAC
>JBOFLQ010000233.1:0-4091 GCA_051657945.1 Xenococcaceae cyanobacterium
AAAATCATCTACATCACAAAAAATTTCGGTAAGATCTAAGCGAGATTTTATTTCCATAGCTGAGACTTGTCACATACTGCTTTTAGCAATTGTCTCAGCTTTTTCTTGGCTCTAAAAATTTTCGTCGAACTCACGTTAAATACAAATGGTAAAAATAGAGAAAATTTATCGGAAACTAATGAGGTAAAACTTAAATTTTTAGCTGAAGAACCAATTAAAGTTAGTCGTGGCAATAGTAATCGATATAGAAATAATTTTACTAATAAAGATAGATTGGGTTTGGTATTAATTACTAACTCATTAATGCATTTATCTGTTTTAGTTATCTTATTTTTAATGGGAATAACTTATTTTAAACTTGCTAGAAAACCAGCCCCTAGTTTGGTGCAATTGTCATCGGGAGATGCGATCGCCGTTAAAGTTTTAGGTAATAAGGAAAGAACGCCAGAGGTCGTCAAAAAGTTTGCACTCGACACGATGACAACGATGATGAACTGGACGGGCTATCTACCACCCGTTACTCCAGAAGATGTTAACAATCCCATCGTCGATCCAGGTGTAATGCTTAAAGACGAAAATGGTGCGACGCAGGGGAAAGTTACTACTGCTGCATGGGAAAGTAGTTTTGCTCTTTCGGGCGATTTTCGCACCTCTTATCTAAAAAAGCTGATCGAACTAACTCCTAATAATGTTTTTTCTGGAAAAGTCGATGTGGTTTTAGTTCCTCTTTACGTTCGAGAACCAATTCAAATAGAAGAAGGAAAATGGAAAGTCAACTTAATTGCCAATCTTATGGTATTTAAGGAAGATAACAAGCTGGGTAAGATTATTCCTTTTAATAAAGAGATTTTTTTAAGAGCGGTAGAAGCTCCCGAATATTTACAAAAATATAACAATAAACTTGCCGAAATTATAACTAAAGTCAGGCAAAGCGGATTAGAGATTTATGGAATTCGCGAGTTTAAATTAGAAGATTTGAAAAGATAAGGTAAATAGAAATGGAAAAAGAATTGACAACAAAAATTGACAATGATTCAGAACTTTATTCTGAAGAAAAATTAGCCGAGCTTTTGGGATTTAGTTCTGGAACTCAAAAAAATAAAGTAGGAATAATAGAGCGAGCGCCAACCTCAGAAGAATTTGAAAATGACGCAGAAATGTTTATCGATTCTTCTGTTGGAGAAAATCCCCATCGAGTTAAGACTAAAGAAACTTTCGCTCAAAATCCGCTCATGCAATTTGGATTGATTGGGATTATTACCGCGATGGTAGTTGGGATAGCTGGAGTCTTTTTGCAAAGCATGTTTGCAGGAGGAGATAACAAAAATTTGGTAGCCCAAGAACCAAAAGAAGATGATAAGAAGTTAGAAAAAGAAAACGAAGAACAAATAGAAGGAGATTACAAAGGTCAAACCGCGCTATATCAACAGGAACAACTTCTAAAAGCTCTCGATAAGGAACAAGAACCTCCCAAAATTCAATTAGTAAAAACCAAGCCAAAGACAGCACCTAGAATACAACGAGCGGTAACACCGCCCCCGCCACGTCCGATTCCTCAACCAATTAGGATCGAACCCGCTCGAAGCATACAACCAGCACCTCCTCGACGCGAACAACAACAGCCAAAATACGACACGATAGAGAAATGGATGAAGCTGGCAAAAATGGGTAGCTATGGAGAGGTAAAAGCTCAAAAGAAAGAATCCAAAGTCAGACGCGATCTCCTTTCGAGAGTGCGAAGCCATCGCACACAAACAGTCGCCAATCGAGAAACATCCACGCCAAGCGATCGTTTCGAGCCAACACAATACGGGTTCGCACCAGTTAAATCCAGCCCAGTCTTAATAGCTTCGAGAGAGTTACCCAGAGCATTACCGAAATATATCGACGCGCGATCGATTCCTCAATTGCAATCGCAGCAGAATATTTATTCACCCTCAGTTAATTTGGAATCTTTAAGACAATCTCCCCTTGAAGACGATCGAACACAGACAACGGGAAGTACTATCTCAGAAACCACACCAATAGAAGCAACTTTGCCAACAGAATCGAGTTCTCTTCGCCGCGATCGCTTTGCTTCACGTCCTCTATCTGATTCTTTAGTAGACGTTAGAGCCATCAAAAAAGCAACTATAGGAGAGCAGAAAGATGAGCCGAAAACACCAGATGCTATTGAAGAAGAAAATCTAATGCGCTCGATCGAGCAAAATAATTTAAGTTTGGGATTTCCATCTGACAACTACGATCGCTCTCTTGAAATTAATACCAACGAAGAAACATCAATCCTCGAAGGTAGATCTCCTCAAATGTTGCAGATAGGACAACAAGTTCAAGCTCATCTACTAACTCCAGTGATGTGGGCTGAAGATAATAAAGATAATTTGGCTGTCGGACAAGAGCATTTCATGGTGCAACTAGATCGACCCTTAGTCGATGTTCGAGGTCGAGAAGTGGTCAGTGCTGGCTCTCAATTAGTGTTTGAGATTGGTTCGATTCATGAATCTGGATTGGTAATTAGCAAAGCAGTTTCTCTAATTAAAGACGGGGTTGAATACGCCCTCCCACCAGAAGTCATCAAAATACGCGGCAATTCTGGTAACGCTTTAATTGCCAAGCTACACAAAACCGATGATGGTGATAGCTTTGATGTGGCGATGTTTGGTTTGGGCGCTCTTTCTAAAGTAGGCGAGATCGTGAATCGTCCCAAATCTACCTTTAGCTCGTCATCGCTCTACGGTCAGTCTAGCTCTAGTAATTATGGAGATACCAATTATTTGGGAGCAATTCTCGAAGGTGGATTGCAACCGATGTTGGATGGAGCGATCCAAGAAAGACAATCTCAAAGACAACAGCAAAATCGCAATTCTTGGTTTTGGACTCTAGATGCAGGACAAACGGTACAGGTATTTATTAACAATTCTTTTGAACTTTAAATATGAAATTCGATCGATGTCTGACGATGGTTATGTGTGGGACTTTGAGTTGTCTGGCAATTACAGCCAAGAGTGCAGTTGCCGCAGAAGATGTCAGTCCCTATGTCAAACAAGTAACCGTCACAAATAGCTCTTCTAGCGTGGGTATCTCCACACCAACTATGGTACTTCTCTCCCCAGGAGAGGGAGTTAGCATCAGCTTTTTAAATACCGATCGAGTAATTGAAAAAGTCTGGTTGGATAATCCTGCTTTTGCCACGATCGATTTCGATGGTTGTTTGCCTGGAGAGGGAAATTGCCAGGGTGATTCGACGGCTAGGATCGTTCATCTGCGAGCTATTAATACGCTCAATTTTGAAGGAATGCCCAAAAGCAAAAAAAGCCTGTTGACAGTAGTTGCTCGCGATCGCAGCAATCGCTCTTCGATGTATTTATTCGAGGTAATGAAAAGTAATAAATCTAAAACGAGAGTGATTGAGGTAATGGATGCTAAACCCACTCGAATAACCCCGTCTCCCCAACTAGTTCAGCAGCAGCGCGACTTACACACTTCTTCGATGTTAGCAGCCGCGATCGAAACAGGAATCAAACGAGCGGAAAGCCAATCTCTACTTCAACCAAACCAACCTTTAAAAGCAAGATTACTCAAGCTCATCTCTTTGTTGCGTCTGGGAACTCCAGTTCCCGTAGCTGCTAACAATGCTGGAGTGTCGATGCAGTTGGTAGAGAAATTGAAAAAGATGGGTGGCTATGTGAATAGGGTGTAGGGGGTAGGGTGTGGGGTGTGGGGAAAGCTTTATACGAAGGTTTATCCTCCTCCCTTGGACGTAGTCTCCATTCGAAGATTTATCCCCATTCGAGGGCAAGTCCTCCTGGGAGGAGGGCAAGCAGCCAAATTCAACAACCAATGATTTCAAAAGTCTCGTCTCTTTTAGGACGATTGCGTTGGTAGGGTTAGAATCCCCTTCCAATACTTCCCCTACACCCTACACCCCACACCCCACACCCGCCCCGAAGGGGCTTTCAAGGGTATGATTTTAAGATTTAGGGACTTAGAGAAGTAAAATCAACATATAAGCAATTACAACTGCCAAGAAAAAATCATCCACAGATCGCGAATGAATAACACTCCTCAAGCTTATCAAGAATGGTTAAGGG
>JBOFLQ010000234.1:0-7048 GCA_051657945.1 Xenococcaceae cyanobacterium
CTCCTGATTTATCGCCCATAGAACTTTGTTGGCCCCGAATGCACTGCCGCATTCGGGCAGGGTCGGCAGTCTAAATTAAAACAATTTCTCCGTTCAACTGAAGCACGTACCCGCAAAGCTCTCGATCGAGCAATGACTAAAGCGATCGATTACATTACTGAAGATGATTTCTTTGGTTGGTTCCATCATTGTGGTCTATTTATCTGAAAATTGCTGTAATTGTGAAAACTGCCGACTCCAAAGGGCAGTTGCATCTATACAATTTTCAAATTTTTTACTCACAAAGTACTCCTAGCAATTTGGGAATACAAATCACCTCAGCCAATCTCGATCGCGATCGTAACTCTAGCAGAATTAACCTTGGTGGAGGACGTACTGCTAGCTTGGATGATGTCGAAACTGGGTTGAGAATGGCTATTTCTAAAGGTTATACTTCAGCATCAAATCCAGTTGTGACAAGGAAAGGATTAGAAATTTTATTGCCATCGCCCGCGATCGCGTGTTTTAAGGATTAGTTGAAACATCATACAATAAAGATAAAGTCCGATTTGAGCATAAATATGCAAACTACGTTACAAGAACTGCAAAAGCAGCTTTTACAATTATCAATTAGCGATCGCTGGCAGTTGGTGCAAACACTTCTAGAATCTTTACAACGCGAAACTCGCCTCACTTTAAAACGGGGAAATTTATCTCGGCTTCGAGGAATTGCCAAGTGTGTAGGTAATGCAAGTGAAACAGATTCTAAAGATGATTATGCTTCCTACCTCACTGAAAAGTATCAATAATGCGAGTTTTGATTGATACTAATATTGTTCTTGATTTTCTCCAAGAGCGAGAACCATTCGTGAAATGCAATTAAACTATTCGAGCGAATCGATGCGGGAGAAATTGAAAGATTTATTACGGCAACAACAATCACCAACATCTACTACATCATTTGGAAAACAGCAGGAGCGACAGTAGCAATAGATGCGATTGCCCAAATTCTGACAGATTTACATATTTGTGCAGTCGATCGAGCTGTATTAGAACAGGCGATTGCGTTGAACTTTCGAGCTTTTGAGGATGCAGTACAGTACGCTTGTGCAATGGTGTATGCAGTTGACGCGATCGTAACTCGTGATGCATCTGGATTTGCCAATTCAGCAATTCCAGTGATGTCACCTGGAGAATTAAGTAACCTCAACAAGAATAACTGAGAAAACATAGCAGCACAGCACTTAGCAATCCACACACGCGATCGCGTGACTTGAGGATAGAAAAAATTGTTGCGTTGAAAAATGACCCAACAAATTAACTTGTTCGATACTCAATCTATCTCTCAAACATCCACAACTAACAAACAACCTTTCTATTCATCCCTCGAACAATTAGCCAAAGACTGCCAAAGTTGTAAGCGTTGCGGACTAAGTAAAAACAGAACTCATGTGGTTATTGGTAGAGGTAATCCGCATGCCAAACTGCTCGTTATTGGCGAAGCGCCAGGTACAGAAGAAGATAAGGCTGGATTGCCTTTTGTCGGTAAATCTGGACAACTGCTTGAAAAAATCCTGACCTCGATCGACCTCAACATCGAACGGGATACCTATATAACTAATATCGTTCGCTGTAGACCACCTGACAACCGCACCCCTAATGCTAAAGAAATCAAAGCCTGTAAATCCTATCTAATATCATGTCGGCTTAAATGCACATAAAATAAATGAGTAGCTAATTAAAGCTGTTAACAATGCCCAAACACATTTCAATTGTTCCCCATTTAACAACAGAGGAATTAGAACAAAGATATCGCTCCTCTACCCACCAGATTGAACGCTCTCATTATCAAATTATTTGGCTACTCGCCAAAGGGCGAAGAAGCTCTGAAGTAGTTGAAGTTACAGGTTATAGTCATGATTAAATTTATGAATTGGTACGTAGCTATAATCGTCTAGGAGTTGAAGCCTTGGGAGATTTGCGGCGAAACAATAGAGGAGCATCACCCAAACTAGATGATTTACAACAAGCCAATTTAGTGGAAGCATTGCGAGGAACTGCACCCAATGGAGGACTATGGAATGGGCGTAAAGTAGCGGATTATTTAAGCGAGTTAGTAGGTGTAAATATCACTCGGCAACAAGGATGGAAATATTTTAAGCAGATGGAATTGCGATGGCTCGTACCACGTCCTCAGCATCAAGAAGCGGATCTCAAAGTACAGGAGGAGTGGAAAAAAAAGTTAGCACAGAAGGTAATTCAGATTCAACAAACATATCCAGGCGCAAGCGTCGAAATTTGGAGTGGAGATGAGCATCGTATTGGCTTGCAGCCAGTCACTCGACGTATTTGGGTGCAAGAGTGGGAAGTTCTAAAAGCAATCGTCAACTCGAAGCGCGAATGGTTGTGGCTCTATGGGTTTGTTCAACCTCAGAGCGGAGAAACTTATTGGTGGGTATTACCCAGAATCAACACTCAATTATTTACGAAAGTATTACAAGACTTTGCTAACCATTTTGGCGTGGGCAAGGACAAACATGTCATCTTACCATTAGACCAGGCTGGCTGGCATATGAGTGAGAAATTGCAAGTCCCAAAAGGCATCCATTTGTTTCCCCTCCCACCTTACTCTCCAGAGTTATAACCAGCAGAAAGACTGTGGGTTTTGGTAAATGAACCATTAGTCTTTCAAGCGTTTAACTTGATTGTGGAAGTAGAAGAGATAGTCTTTCAAAGGTGTCGTAGACTGCTGAGTCAACAGGAATTGATTAGAGGCTTAACCTTTTATCATTGGTTTCCTGAAATCAAAGCAGCTTAATCATGGTTGATTAACCCGACATGATATAAATATTTCATTAGCAACACCAGGAGCATCAAGAATTTTATTAGTGGTATTAAATAACTCTTGAAGATCTTGGGAATGACTGACAACTAAAGTTTCTAATAATCTTTTTGGTATTTGAATCGATCGACCCCAACCTATAAACCTGTTCCTTTATTTAGCATTTTTCGATCGAGCAATGCTAAATCTGATTTTATAGCAGCAAGTAAAGAAATCAAATTTTCTTTAATATATCCTATCGTTAGAGGTGTTTGTCCTTGCAGCAGTGCGAGCGAGTTTTGCAATTGTGCTTCGATTTCTCGCTCGTTGCGAAAAACCCGATACAATCTTTCCTTGACTGAAGTTAGAATCAGACGCGATCGAAGTTCTTTGATTTCGGTATTTGATTCGTCCTCATCTATTAAAGCGTGACTTCTTAAAAGCTCGAAACGATCGATTTTTTTGCTTCTGGCGGCTTCTTGAATTTCTCGAACAATCTTTTCGACCACTTTCCTAATAACATACTGAGCAATTGGTTGTTCGATCGAAAAGCGAGTTTCTTCTTCAATCGTCTTTTTTTCGATCAACGATCGCCTTAACAACGAACCTAAAGCTTCAATTAGTTCGGCTTGAGTGACAAAAGAAATAAACAACTCTCGTAATCTAGCTAGAGAAACTGGTTTGATTGAAAGTGCTAACCAGTAAAAAACTTCCTCTTCCATAGCTGATAAGCGTTCCAATTGTTCGTCGAGAATATCGTTAAGATCTCCAAAAACGAGTGTTCCTGCCTGTAAAAAAGCAGAAACTCTACCGGCAAACAAATCTTTAATAGTTGTTGCTACTATTTTTAGTACGAGTGGATTACCTCTATATAGAGTAATTAACTCATTCCATCTCTGAGGTTCCAGTAATTTTTTTTCTTTGAGTATTTCTTTTGCTTCTTCTTTTAAACTATTTAGATGCAGAGAACGGACAGGAGAATTCTCTCCTTCTAGAATAGCTATGTCTCTAGGTTTTTCTCTAGTAGTTATTATTAGACAACTTTGATGGGGTTCTTGTGCTATTCTTGTAAAAAATTTACTGTAATCTTGATAATTTTCGCGGTAATGTCCTGCTAAATCTCCACTTTGTAGGATTGCTGTTGCTGTGTCTAAAACAATTAAGCAGCGCTGTCGGCGCAGGCAATCTAGAAATAAAAAAAATTTGTTTTCCAACTCTGTTGGTATGTTAAGTTTTTGTTTGGAAAATAAAGCTTGTAATAAATTTGTCAAAAGTTCGTCGAGCGTTGGTGCATAATGCAGACTGCGCCAAATAATTATCTGAAATTCATCTTTCATCTGCCTAGCACAGCTTACCGATAAACTGGTTTTACCAATTCCACCCATCCCCACGATCGCGATCGTTCTGCATCGATCTCGAACTAACCATTGTTTTAATGTTGCTAGCTCTTTCGTGCGTCCGTAAAAATTATTTAGGTTTGGTGCTTCGCCCCAGTCTTGATGTTTAGAAAAAGTTTCTTCTGTAATAGAAAAAGAATTAAAAATTTTGGGGTCTGGATCGATAAAGTTTTGTTCCGAAACAGTTTTCCATCTTTTTTCGATCTCCGATCGAAAATTGGTTTTACTAATTTCTGTTTCTAAAACTTCAGATAGTAATTTCCACAGTGTCGGCCCTACTGCTTGTTTAAGATAATTCAAACTATAAGAGCTGTTTTCTGTCATCTGCTCGTAGGTTTTTGCACTCCAAGCTCCCCATAAAATAATTTTTTCTGCCTCTTTAAAATGTCTACATTTTTTGGCAAATACTTTAAGGTCTAATTCTTCTACAATCTTTGAAAAATTTACCACTGTATTTTCAGTTACTTAACTAAGTTAAGTCTATCTTAATTTTCAAACTATGTTATTTTCTTTGCAAAAATTTGATTTTCTAGAAAACTAGCAAGCGATCGAAGCAAATGCTTCAATCGCTTGTTGGTTTCAATTATCCATCAACTATACATAACATTTGTCTGATGAATGCAACTATTCCTCTTATATAAATTAAGAGTATTCTATTTCAACCATTTCACTAAATCTATCGAGCGTTTGCAGGAAAACCATAAAGATTTTGTTAAGAAGTTTGTACATAACTAAGTTAAGTTGTAGTATTAACTTAGTTATGTACTACAATAAATGATTATACCAGCTAAAAAAACGCTAAGTCCTTAGTTAATATCTTTGTTTTAGTGAAGAGTTGGTAACAGGCGACAACTAAGACACATTCAGTTATTACCTTTAATTAGTCATGGTTATTAGCAAAGAATACGTTAAGAAACAGCGCCGTATGCAAATTCACTCACAACAAGTGAAAACATTGGAGATGAATAATGGGTTAAATAACAGGGAAATTTACGATCGACCAAAACAATCTCTCTCTTTACTTTCTTTGCTTTGCGCTGTTCTTGAATCGGCGGCTGACGGTATTATTGCTCTGAGTTATTGGGGAGAAGTTTTCAGCTTCAATCAAAAATTGCTAGAAATTTGGAATTTTCCAAATTCTTCAATTGCTCTAGAGAATAGCGATTGTTTTTTTAATTTTTGTAGTAGCCAACTTAAAGATCCAGATAAAATCAACCAATTAATTGGGGAATTAAATTTTCCTTCAGATTTAGAAGCATCTAATGTTTGGGAATTAAATAATGGCAAGATTGTGGAGTTTTATTCCAAACCTTTAACCGTTCAAGGAGAAAATCTCGGTCGAGTATGGAGTTTTCGGGTTAGCAAAGATATTCACAAAGCCGAACAATTAAATCGACAACTCGATCGAGAAAAAGAACTTAGCGAACAAAGATCTAAATTTATATCTATGGTTTCTCATGAATTTCGTGTTCCACTTACTGTTATTTCGTTTGCAGCTAGTTTATTGAGACGACATGGCGATCGCTGTGATAAAAAGAAAAAAAATGAGTACTTCGATCGCTTACAATCAGCAGTCGAGCAACTCAACTCGCTAATGGATGAAGTTTTAACTATTGGTAAAGCAGAATCGGGAAGTTTTATTTGCGAACCAAAGCCCACTAATTTATCCTTGCTTTGCCAAGAAATAGTTTCAGAAATACATTTGCAAGAAACAGATCGAGACCGTATTAACTTTGTCGATCGCAGTGAAGACAAAAAAGTAAGCGTAGACAAAAAAATACTGCGGCGCATCCTTACTAATCTACTTTCCAATGCGATTAAATATTCTCCCTTTGGCGAGAAAGTCGATTTGATACTTTCTATTGTTGGGAATAAAACTATCTTACAAGTCAAAGATAGAGGTATTGGTATTCCCGATCGCGATCGTCATAAATTATTTGAATCATTTTATCGAGCCTCTAATGTCGGCGATTTACCAGGTCATGGTTTGGGGCTGGCGATCGTCAAAAAACTAGTAGACATTCATGGCGGACAAATTAGTGTAGAAAGTGAAGTAAATAAAGGTACTACTTTTTCTGTTCTTTTTTAAAAATCAAAAAAGTAAAAGTTTGTACCCAAGATTATGCATTGTTATCGAGGTTTTAGTTATCTAAGATGTTGTTTGTTCGAGTAGTGATGTAGTGCTTTATCTAGTATTTGCCATCCAAACTTGAAAAGACAACAAAAAAAATAATTGAAAACAATGCAGAAAATATTAATTATTGAAAATGACAAGCCAACTTTGTTTCTACTACAAGAAATACTGAAAGCAGAAGGATTTATAGCGATCGCTGCAAAAAATAATTTGCTCGGTATCGAACAAGCGCAACAAGAACAGCTCGATTTAATAATTTGCGATCTAATAATGCCCAAACTAAACGGTTATGGTGTTCTAGCTCAATTACGTAAAAACTATTTTACGGCAAAGATTCCTACGATTTTTCTCACGGCGGAAATTGAAGAGATAGAAAACTCAAACACCAACAAATTAACAACAGATCGCTATTTACGAAAACCATGTACGACTGAAGACATTCTCAAAACGATCGCTCAAGTTACCAAACAAAACTAAAAAATAGAGGAAACATGATGAAAGTTTTAGTAATTGAAGATGAAGCACAAAGCAGAAATATTTTTATAGACAGCTTAGAAGCAGAAGGCTTTGAGGCGATCGGCGCGGAGAATGGTTTAGTTGGCGTGCAGAAAGCGCAGACAGAATTACCCGATTTGGTACTGTGCGATGTAAATATGCCAGAATTAGATGGCTTTGGCGTTCTTAGCGAACTGCGTCAACATCCTACTACCGCGATCG
>JBOFLQ010000235.1:0-5045 GCA_051657945.1 Xenococcaceae cyanobacterium
GAGATTGTATGCTGGCGAACGGCTTCACGCAAATCTACCTCAGATTGAACGATCGCACCTGGAGTAATTTCATCCTTTACCCATCCAGAAAGCGGTGCAGTAGCAAAAAGATCGCGAGACAACTTTATAGCTTGTACCAAGCGATCGACATCCGCATCTGCACTCAAAAAATTCGGATCGAGTAACGGCGGTACAAATGGATTATTACAAGCGAGGCGAACATTTCCTCGTGACATGGGACGCTGCAATGAAGCAACGATTGTCAAACCTTCTGGTGTATTCGTATCGCTAGATTTAAAGGTTGTGGGTAAGAAAATTAATTCTAAATCTGGTGTTATCCAACCAGGAGAAGAACGTAAAAATAATGCTGCTTCAGTAGCAATTTGTCCCGTACTACTAGCTGGACGTGCTTTTTCGTAAACTACTGGAATAAATGCATGGTCGTGAAAGTTTTCGCCGACACCGGGCAAATTTACCCGCACGGGTATATCGCATTGTTCTAAATGTTTGGCATTACCAATACCCGAAAGCATTAATAATTTTGGAGATTCGGCGGCGCTAGCGCATAGAATAACCTCGCGAGTGGCACGAGCATTATAAATCTTTTCATTCTGCACGTAAGTAACGCCGATGCATCGTTCGCCCTCAAATTCTAATTTAGTTACTCGCGCATCCGTTTCTAGAGTCAGATTGGGACGTTTTAATGCTGGTAATAAATATGCTTGTGCAGTACCAAAGCGTTTGCCATCTTTGACATTGACTTGAATATAACCTACACCAAATAAAGAATCGCTATCTGCACCATTAAAATTTTCAGTCCAAGGATATCCTAGATTAATGCTGGTAGTAACGAAATCTTTGGTGACAGGATTTAGCTTGTCTTCATGTTTTCCCGTGCTAGCTATATAAAATGGCCCATTATGTCCCATTTGCAGATCGTCTTCATCTACAGCATTTTCTAGACGCTGAAAATAAGGCAATACGTCTTTATACGACCAACCAGGTGCGCCAGCGTGCGCCCAAGCATCAAAGTCGGCACGATGCCCGCGAATGTACATCATACCGTTAAAACTGCTCGTACCTCCTAGCATTTTGCCGTGAGGTTCTTTAACGACGCGATCGCATAATCCCGATTGCGGTACTGTAGAGTAATCCCAATCTAGTTGAGTTCCCATCATATCTGGCCAAGTTACGGGATTGGTTGCAGCAGATGGAATATCGCGGCGACCAGCTTCAAGTACCAAGACTTTGACATCTGCTGATTCGCTTAAGCGATTGGCAATTACAGAACCCGCGCTTCCAGTACCAATAACAATAAAGTCGTATTCAGTGCGATCGAAATTTTGTGCGTTCATTTTTGTTCTCTCTAATGTTGTTAAGAGCGATCTCCCGAAGGGAGTGCTTTGCAATCGAGCATAAATTACTGTTGCGTTGATGCGACCAATTCTTCGATTGAGCCACATCAAAGAACTATCTGTGTTTATCTGTGGACTTTCTAATTTTGTTAAGAGCGATCTCCCGAAGGGAGTGCTTTGCAATCGAGCATAAATTACTGTTGCGTTGATGCGACCAATTCTTGGATCGAGCCACATCAAAGAACTATCTGTGTTCATCTGTGTTTATCTGTGGACTTTCTAATTTTGTTAAGAGCGATCTCCCGAAGGGAGTGCTTTGCAATCGAGCATAAATTACTGTTGCGTTGATGCGACCAATTCTTCGATTGAGCCACATCAAAGAACTATCTGTGTTCATCTGTGTTTATCTGTGGACTTTCTAATTTGGTTAAAAACGATCGAGCATAAATTACTGTTGCGTTGGTGTGACTAATTCTTCGATCGAACCCATAAACTCGATGATGTTTCCGTTGTTGTCTTTGATAAACGCTATTCTGACTCCCACATTGGGATAATCTGCGGCTTCAATAAATGTTTGAACACCGCGCTGATTTAATTCGGCGATCGCTGCATCCACATCATCAACCCAGAAACAAATATGACCGATACCCGTGGTGCGTAAAGCTTCTCCAAATGTTTCTGAATTGGGCATTCCCGATCGCGATCGGCTACTTCCCACTATTTCGATCCGAAATCCGCAAACTTTGAGATACGCTAATTTCAAATCTGGTAGTTGCTCTACAGTCCATTCTTTTTCAACGATCGCATTTAGTTTTTGACAATACCATTGCACTGTCTCTTCATAATTCGGTACGCTCAACATTACGTGGTCTACACGCATGGAATCCAGACCAGATCGGCTAGAAGTATTTAAAGTAGATGTCATATCTTTTTTGTAGTCCAAATTCATAAGTGCTTATTCAGTTGCGATTGGGGGAGCGATATCGTCGTAAATTCTTGCTGCGGCGAGAAGACCGTTAAAACTTCGTTCATAAACGGCAACTCCTGCTTGAGGTGGTATTTTTGTGCGACCCCATGACGAGAGGTTATACTCGATGGCGCAACGTATGCCATCGTCTGTTACAGAACAATGTTCTAGAGGGATGCCACCACCATTTGAAAACAATATTTCAAAAATATGTCGGATTTTATCTAACCCTCGGTAGATATATTCTTCTCCACTCGGTTCGCGGAAATAGCCGTTTGGCTCAAACTGTCGAACAATTGTTTCTAAGTCGCCTTTAGTGAGAGCATCTTGATAAATTCCAATTGCACCTGTTAGTATTTGATGCGATCGCTTTGCTATGATTGGCGATCTGACGATGTGTTTTCCTAACAGCGTCCACATGCTATGATATACCCGCACAAAGGTTAATCCCTCGCTAACCAGATCGCCTACTATTGCTACCGGTAAAGCAATTGCTACATTGTCCTGCACAAGGTGTAATATACATTCCTCAATTACCCGTGTACGATCGCATGTAATTGAAAGGTGTTCCACCCAAGCGTTGCGTTGTGTTAGCCACTCATGGCTAGCTTTGACAAATTGTTTAAATCGATCGATTCCTTCGATCTGTCCGTGTAATGGATCGTCAAGTAATGGTTGGTTGGCAAATAAGTCACAAAGGCGATCGAACTCACCCCCACAAAGTAGCGGCAAGTAATCAGCAATTGGATGTCGATTTTCTTGATGCATAATTCCTGTATCCGTCGGGAACGCTTCAGTTAGAAATTTGTAATCTATCTTTGCTTGGAGAACGCCGTTTACATCTTCTTAAGAGTTGCACCTGTGTACTGACGCTCGAATTGCCAAATTTTAACAAAGCAAATTTAAGACGATCTGAGAAACTCTAAAACGATTTGGCTAAATATTTCTGGCTGTTCGACATGTGGTAAGTGACCGCAGCGATCGATAATCTCGAACTTGGAGTTAGGAATTTTCTCTAAAAGTTTTTCACTCCATTTCAATGGGGTTAACTCATCTTCGCGACCATGAATAATCAAAGTAGAAGCCGTTAATTGACAAAGGCGATCGTCAAGCAGATCTTCACCACAGCTAATTGAGTTTAATAACTGTTGGGTGGCATATCCATCATTAGTCATTACCTTTTGGGTAAACAGTCTGTCTAAGGTTTTTTCATTAACAAAGCGATCTTTGTCGTAAAACGATCGTTGTAATAACTGTCGTGTTTGTTCGCGTGTCGCACAAGTCGGTAATTCTAGGTACGAAGTCGAACAAAGATTTGCATCTACTAGCACGAGTCGATCGACTAAAGAGGGCTTTTGTAGCGCAACAGAAGTGGCAACCCATCCCCCAATATCCGTTCCGATTAAGGCCGATCGCTCGATTTCTAAAGCTTGGTAAAAACCAGACAAAAAATCCACTAATGTGTCTATGCGATAGTTGAGTAATGGTTTATCCGAATAGCCAAATCCAATTTGAGATATGGCAATAACATAAAAATGTTCTGCCAGATATTTCATTGTTTCCAACCACTGTCCGACACTACCCAAAAATCCATTTAGTAAAATTACTAACGGCCCTTCCCCAGCTTCAAGATAGTGAATTTCTGCGCCATAGACACAAACATAGTTATCTGTAATGGTTAATTTGGAATGAGGAAGCGCCATCAGCTTTACTCGTTCTTGTTAACGACTTGAATGTTTGCTGTATAAATTACAGATTAAGACAGGTAAGCTAAGAAAATCTTGTAAATTCGCGTTCGCAATTTGTAAAATCTTGCACAATTTTATCGATCGAGGAGATGAACAAAAAAGTAATTGTCTCGATTTAATTTTTTTACTTAAATAGACCAAAGAGTCTCTAGTCCCGACGTTGCTCAATTAAGATACGATCTGGAACAATGCGATCGTGAATTATGAAGTTCGATCTCCCGTAGGGAGTGCTACGCAATCGCTTCGGAAAACGAAGCTCGAATCAAATCCTATTTTTCGAGAAGAACGATGAAAGTGCCTACTGTTTCTTTGCTCTATGCGACCGTGGCTTTGTTACTTTCTCCAACTCCTGCTCGGTCTGCGATCGAAAAAATTGTTGGAGGTAATAGTGTTCATCAGGGTGAAACACGCCGTATTACTGCGATCGGAGATGGGATGAATTTTGCGACCGAAGTCGTTTCCTCGGATGCGCGGATTGGTGTTAGGCTTCTGAGTAAGAAAGGACTTGCACAGGGTAGAGCAAAAGGGCAGATTGTACTGGAAGTTACCGTTCCTCTCGATGTCCCTAAAGATCGGGATTTTAATCTGACGGTTAAAATAGCCCCAAACCTTTATTACTCAAAGGGAGGTTCTGAAACGGTTCGGCTGAATGTAAAGGAATATCCCTACAGTTCTTGGAGACCTTTGTTTCACTTTGCCCCTTCATGGGGATGGATGAACGATCCGAATGGTCTTGTCTACGTAAACGGGACATACCATCTTTATTATCAGGCAGTTCCGTTCTCCAGAGATAATAATGGTCAACTAAACTGGGGACATGCGGTTAGCAAAGATTTGGTTCGCTGGTCTGGACGCAGAGACGCGATGTTCAGTCCGCCAATGGATCTCCTTTCCAGTAGCGACGATCGCAATCAAGTCTGGTCTGCCTTTTCGGGGTCGGCGGCGATCGTTAGTGGCGAGGCAGCAAAACAGTTT
>JBOFLQ010000236.1:0-94502 GCA_051657945.1 Xenococcaceae cyanobacterium
AATGAGTACAACCGTAGTTTTTGCGAATCAATGCGTGAAAAATTGCTTCTCTTGGGCCAGCATAGCGCATCGCTGAAGGATTGATTGCCAGAATGACACGGTCTTGAGGGAAGTATTTATCTAATAAAATTTCATAGCAACGCATTCTTACGTCAGCGGGAATGTCATCACTTTTGGTTGCACCTACTAAAGGATGGAGAAATAAACCATCAACGATTTCTAGAGCGCATTTCTGAATGTATTCGTGGGCGCGGTGAATGGGGTTGCGGGTTTGAAAACCGACGACAGTTTTCCAGCCTTTCTCTTTAAACATTTGACGCGATCGCGCTGGATCGATTTGATATGGTGGAAAAAGGGGATGGGGTTCTCTTTCTAATAACCAAATAGGGCCAGCTAAATTAACATTACCTTGTTCGTAAACGACTTTTACTCCTGGATGTTTGAGATCGTCGGTACGGAAGACGTTAACGACTTCGTGACTTTTGTTGTAGCGATATTTTTGGGTTAATTCGAGTACGCCAATAAATTTTCCTTCAGCATTGTCGAGACGAACCCAATCGCCTTCTTTAAGAGGTTCTGCAACTTCTTCTGTTACTGAAAGTGTAACTGGAATTGCCCAAGGAAGCCCGTTAACCAGGTGCATGTCATCGACTACTTTTTCGTAGTCGGCTTGTTCTAGGAAGCCTTTGAGGGGGCTAAAACCACCGATCGCAATCATGACTAGATCGGAGGTAGCGCGTTCGTCTAATTGTACTCTCGGCAAGCGATCGGCTTGGGCGAGAAATTCTGCTTTTTCTGATTCTGTAGCAATACGATTAATCAATTGCCCGCCATGAGGGGCGATCCCATCTGTATACGCAATCATATTTATAGTTTATATTTTTTCTAGTTGAAAACATCCTGCGTTCAATATCCTAGAAGTATTTAAGTACCAAAACAAGCAATTGAGAATGGAAAGTTATTTTTGCTCGATCGTTTGTCTTATTAATTTTCGATCGCACTTATTGTCTGGAAGCGTGAACCAAGGTCAACAATGGCCCCATTTGTTCGACTCCGTTAACTCCTAAATCGCTGTGACACAAATAGACTCTTTCTCCCGTTCTGCCGAGCAAATCGCGTAAAATTCGCTCTAAACGCAAGCGATCGCCTTCGTATTCGTTTTCAGGCAGCCAAGTTCGTCCCGACCATTCTTTGAGAAATAAAGGCGCAGCAAATAAAGTCGCTGCACCTCCTTTATCCCAAAGAGGCGAACCAGCATCGAGCCAGAATTGCCAGCGATGAAAACTGCGAAGGGAACGATACTGAAATATATTAGCCAAAGTAATTGCCCCTTCTTTTTTTGCTAGCAATCGCATCGGATGGGGATTAGCTGTTATCGTACCGCGACGAAGTAGTTGAATAAATTGAGCCACAAGTGCGCTTCGATCGATCCCAGCCGATTCGTTAACACGCACGCGGCGATCTACTTCCCAATAATGTTGTGCTGTTTCCATTAGTTCTCGCAATGCTGAAAGTCGATCGAAAGGAAGTCGATCGCCATTGTTTAAAAGTTGTTTACTGGCGCGATCGAGGAAAAAGACGGGACTGGTAAATTTTTCTGTTTCGAGCGATTGTTTGGCTTTATCCAACCAAGTCATAATTATTTGATAGGCATTGGTTGCTTTGTATCCCAAACGATCCCAACGGGCAAAGGTTTCGACGGGCAACAGGTGCGGATGTTCTAGATCGATGTGGTAGCAACGATCGGCTAACAAACCAGCACGAACTGGATCGATATCGGGTACTAATTTTCCTTCACTCGGTTTACAACTGAGAACGACTAACATTTCGGCAACGGCATCGCGATCGACTAAGCGCCCCAAACCAGGATAGATTAATCCTAAAAGGGTTAGTAAGGCACGAATTAAAGGCGAACTAATTAAGGGGCGCTGTTCGTTGAGGGGGGTGACGGGGATTTTATTGGCAGTGAAAATTTCAATTAAAGTGTAGCGAGCGATTTCATCCAAACCTGGGGCAATAATGGCGATTTCTTCTGGAAGAATTTCTTGTTTGGTAATAGCATCGATCGCAAATTCGGCAGTAGTTCGCAATAATTCCGCACGAGATATTGTTTGAATCGATCGCATTGAATCGGGCAATCTCGTCATGAATAGTGGATCGCTGACAAGTTGTGTCGTCGTGCTGGATAACTCTGGCGCTAGAGTTAATTTTTTTTGCAAGTATAGTTTTTCGATTTGGCAGCGATCGGCTAAACCTTCTAAATAATGGGGATCGGCATTCAAACCAACTCGTACTTTACCATCGGGGTTGTAAGTAAAAACGCCTACAACATTTCGATCTAACAAAAATTCGCTTAAATCTCTGGCGATCGCGGGATAATCATCAATATCGTCGGCAAAAATAGCTTGGTAGCGACGCAGTAAATGTTTTTGATAAATAGGCTCGTTTAGCAAATAACGCCAATAAAGTTCGTAAATTAGACCATAACCAAGCAAACCTCGCTCTAAGCAGTAGTTGCGCCACTCTAGCAACAATTCGCTCATGCGCTTCCAAGTTTTGATGTCTTCTTTACTTGAAAAAGAATTGAGTATTTGCGAACTTTCGTTTGCAGGCAAACCATGTTCGAGAAGTGCGGGAATATCTTCTGCTGCAATGCCACTCGCTCCCGCTAGTTGTAATAAGTCTAGCGTACGACGAACGAGTCGAGATTGGCTGTCATTTTGTCCGAGGTTTTCTGTTTCTAAATATGGTTGCCACAAACGCGTTGCTAATTCTTGTTCGGTTTCTGGGCGCAAGCGTAAGGGAAATTGTGCTTTAAGATTTAAGCGATCGAATAGCAACGGCCAAAATAACATTACCTCATCGGAAATGAAACCGAGGGTGGTTTTGACAATGACGGGATAGCGTCCGTCAATTGCTGAAGACAGGCGATCGGCTAAGTTTTTTTTGTTATCGTCGTTGGCAGCTAAAATTAACGCACCTGAAGCTAATTGATTCTCTCTATTCGATTGGGTTTTAGTCTTTTTTTTGCGATCGATCCAGCGAACAAATTCTGCTGTTAAGCGAGAGGTTTTTCCAGTTAGAGTTGCTCCTGCAATCCAAAGATTAGCGATCGATTGTTGATTATTGGGCATTTTAAAAAAGTTTGAGTCGGCTTAAGTATGATTTGATAATAAGTTTTGAATGTTTTTCCTGTTGTAGAATATGGAAATAGAAAATAGTCCGCAGATAAACGCAGATAAACAAGGCGGGATTGGACGAGGTTTCCTCGTTCAAGTTTACCCGCCGCGCAGATAGTTATTTTAAATGGATCGATTTTCCTCGGGAGATGTTTCGCGAACGGAATATAATGCACTACTTTAAGCTTGCCACGCCACTACTGGACTTCGAATGTTAAATTCAGGTTACTTCAATCGTCCAGAACGTAAAATACTGATCAGTAACCACAAACTGAGAAAACTAGCCGCAGCAAACAAGATGTTACCGATTAATGATAATTCGTTAGTAGAACCTCCGGCAGAAATGATTGCCGCGCCCATAATCAGCGAGCCGACTAATATGCTAAAAGAAAGACGGTTGGCAGAATCATCGACGCTGCGACGCAATGAGTCAATTTCTTTGACGTTAAAATTGATCTGGAGTGTTTCCGAACTTAGGCGATCGAGTAGCGATTCTATTTGTCTGGGAGTTTGTAGAAATAAAGATTTTACATCTAATACCGTTCGCAACATTGTTGGTAGCGGTGTGCTGCCAAGTAACTGACGACGGAATAAGTCAGTCATTAAAGGTTTAACTTCTTCTAGTAAATTGAACTGTGGATTGAATTTGCGCGCAACGCCTTCTAAGTTAGCCAAACTTTTGGCATACAAACCGAGGTTGCGAGGTAGTTTGATTTTGTTAGTTCGGGCTAGCTGGAGAATTTCATAAAAAATTTCGCTAAAATTTAGTTGCGCGATGTTGAAATTATAGTATTTGCGTAACATGCGATCGTAATCTCCTTCCAAACGAGCTAGTTCGATCGCTCTAGTACTGTCGGATAATTTAAGCGTCAATTGGGCGCATCTAGCTGCATCCATATCGACAACTGCTAATAACATTTCGGTCAAAAGTTGTTGCGTACGCGGATCTAAACGTCCGATCGTGCCGCAGTCAATGATGGCAATGCGATCGTCTTCGAGATAAAAAATATTACCTGGATGAGGATCGGCATGAAAAAAACCATCCAAATAAAATTGCTGGAAAAAAGCTCGAAATAAAAGACTAGAAAGTTGTTGACGGCGTTCCTCGATATTAACGTTTTCCGATCGAGGTGTAATTTCTGCTTCGAGAATTGGTTTGCCATTCAACCATTCCATTGCTAATAGTTTTTCTGTGGTAATCTGCCAATAAATTTTTGGAAAAACTATTTGTCGCGTATCACTCCAAGAACTTTTGGCTAAATTATTGCGTAATTGTTCTGTATAGCTAGCTTCTTGGGTAAAATCCAACTCGGCTTTGACTGCGCTGGTAAATTCTTCAGCTAGGTTGACGAAATCATAATTTTGTCCAAAATCTGTAAGCGAAACTAATTCGGCAATACCTTTAATCAAAGCAATATCGTTAGCAACAATGCTGCTAATACCCGGACGTTGTACTTTGATCGCTAATTCTTCACCAGTAATTAAGGTAGCGCGATGAATTTGCGCGATCGAACCCGCCGCGATCGGATTGGTATCAATTTTCCTGAATACATGGTCTATTGGTTGCGCTAATTCTTGACGAACGATCGGTTCTATTTGCGTCCAGGGAATAGCTGGTACTTGTGCTTGCAGCGCGGTTAAAGCTTCGATGTAATCTGGTGGAAGTAAGTCGGGACGAGTACTGAGTAACTGTCCGAATTTAACATAAAATGGCCCTAATTCGACCAAAATTTTTCTTAAGACAGCAGGGGTAGGTAATTTGGGTTCGTCGATTTTGCTACCAGTCAGCAAACCGCGCATATAATCCCAACCATTGCTGAGAACGATTTCAAAAATTTCTCGCTGACGAGTACTAGTTTTAGCTAAAGAGAACACTTCTTTAAATTGCCGATCGCTAATAAATTTGTTGCTTGTCTAAACAACCTATCAAATTTTATTAGGTTCGGTTGAGAATTGCCCTCTCCAGAAAAGTAGATGTTTGGTGAGTTGTTTTAATTTCTGGGTAATTTTCTTAACGATCGATGCACGCTAATGCCAATTTCTAAAACTTCATTGATTAGGCGATCGTATTCATTTGTTTCAAGATTTGACTCAAACGACATTAAAGCTACTAAATTATTTTCTAATTCAGCAAATAATTCAGAGCGATCGGAGTTAAAATTTTGACGATTTACAATAATTTTTTCGATTTGTAGTGCATCGAGTAAACTATTTTTGGTAATTTGTAATGCTTCTATAATTGCTTGACGATTCTGGATATAGTTACTATCTCGATCGCGATTACTAACTGTTCTAATTTCATCGAGCGCCACCAAATTTTGCATTAATTTATTGTATTTTTTTACTTTGGCGATCGACATAGCTAGGGTTCTATACTGTTTGGCTTTTCGCCACAAAAACCAATTCCAAATCAAAATTAAAATTCCTACTAGAAAAATAGCGATCGATAATAAATAAGTAAAGCCAATTGAATGATTGAATAACCTTACTGAGCTACGCAGCCAAATTAAATTAATTGGTACAATTAAAACCAAGCTTAAAATAAATATGGATATGTTTGTTAAAACCAGCGAAAAAATATTTTGATAATCGCGAAAAACTAAAGCACGATATAAATCGATCGCCAAACTATCGAACCAACTTAAATCTAAAATTGTTTCGATTTCTTCAGGAGAAATTTTGAGATTTTCTAGGTTCGATCGCATCGTCTATTTATTTGTATTTAAATTGTAGATCTGCCTTCTGCCGAATCCCAACCAGCAAATTAAATGTCCTCCATGCTTATATCGTCCACCCTAAAACTTGACCGATAATTTTGATAACTTCGATATAAAAATTACTTTCGATTTCACGGAAGAAAGCAAATGGTTCGTCAGGTCTACTAAAAAATGGTCTAAGCGTCCATGCCAGTTGACTGCCAACAAAAGCATAGAGAAATAACCATGCTTTAATAATACTATTATGATTCTTAGGGCGATCGCTCTCTTGGTTGGTAACAGACAAAATCGCTTGATAAAAGAAATTAATACCGATCCAACCTGTAATAGCAAAAATAGCGACATTTAAGAGACGAAAGAAATTGTAATCGTTGGCAGACAGTCTAAAAAATATAGTTACTGGTGCAAAACCAAACAACATTACACTAATAATTGACATAGTGGCTAACAACAAAGCCAAATATTGTCCGAAAGTACGCTTAGAGCCAGAAATTATATCAAAAAAATACAACGTTGGTAAGCAAATTATCATCGTCAATAAATACAGCGCTGGTAATTTTATAGCTGAAGAAAGCATTTGTAACCAGCTACTAAACGAACCAATGATAGCACCGTAAAAAGCTAAAAAAAGCGAACTACAAACTAATAAAGAGATACTTTTTTTATCTAATTTTAAACCCCGATCGATTTCCAACAAAAAATTTTGTCGATCGCGCAACAATTGCATCAGTATTTCAAAATAATTCATAAAAATTGTTTTCAGTTTTTTGTAAAACGATCGGGCGATCGAGCCTTTTGTAGAGACGCGAAATTGCTTCTTACAGAAGAACTTCGTTTTCGCGTCTCTACGGAGTTGTATCTATGAAAAATTAAACCCCAAATAATGATTAATCAAATATTACTTAAAATAATTGAGCAAACAACAACTACATCAAAGTTTTAAGTAAACCGATGCAAATGTAAAAAAAATGCAAATTTATGACGACAAAATAAGCGCGGCGATCGCAGAAATTAATTCTGTAGGGATAGTCGGTTTGGATATATGTTTCTGAAATCCAGCGCTGAGGACACGATCGCGAATTGCTTCTGTAGCATAAGCTGTTAAGGCAATGGCGGGAATATTTAAGCCGCGCCCATAAGGTAACGATCGCACGTAATGGATCAGATCGTAGCCATCGCGATCGGGCATACCCAAATCGCTGATAATTAAGTCTGGGGTATTATTGTCTAAATGTGCGATCGCTTCAGCTACAGATGCAACCGCCTCAATTTTTGCTCCTCGACTTTCCAATAAAAAAGTCAGAAAATCTCGCGTATCTGACTCATCATCCACCACGAGAAAATGCAATCGATCGAACTCGTAAGATGTATCGTCTTTCAAAGAAGTTTGGCGCGGTAGCAAACAAAATGTGCTTTTCAACATTGGCAATTCAAAAACAAACGTCGCGCCTTTTCCTTCTCCTTCACTTTCTGCCCAAATTTTGCCGCCATGTAATTCGATTAAATGACGAGAAATAGCCAAACCCAAACCCAAACCGCCAAATTTACGCGTTATTGAAGCATCAGCTTGACGAAACGATTCAAAAACGTATGGCAAAAACTTAGCAGAAATCCCTTTGCCAGTATCTTTAACTTCTAATCGAACGTGAGAGTCGATCGCGCCTAAGCTAATATCTATACGCCCGCCTTCGGGAGTAAATTTAACAGCATTGGTAAGCAAATTCCAGACAACTTGCTGCAATCGAGTCGGATCGCCGCGCACATGTCCGATCGACTCGCCAATGTTAAAGTGTATTGCGAGCGATTTAGCTTCCGCCGCTAATTGAATAGTTTCTAAGGCAGAATTAATAATTAAACTAAGGTCGATCGTTCCCCAGTTTAAATTCAGTTTACCGCGCAAGATCCGCGACACGTCGAGCAGATCGTCAATTAATTGAGATTGTAGTTTGGCATTACGTTCGATCGCCTCCAAAGCCTTTTTTAAATTAGCTTCGCTTAATTTTCCTTGAGCGATTAATTGCGACCAACCAAGAATTGGATTTAAAGGCGTTCTTAATTCGTGAGAAACAATCGCCAGAAACTCATCTTTGACACGATTAGCGTCTTCTGCTCGCTCCTGCGCTCGTTTGCGTTCTAAAGCTTCTGCGATCGCGCGATCGCGCATCTCTCGGTAATCGCGTACTCGAAAAGTGAGATCTGTCACATCTTGAATCGAAAGCAAGGCATAATATTCCGAGTCGTCATCTTGCTTGGGAATCGCCGTTACAGTTGTATGTTGAACGCGATAGTTATCTTGATGAATGGAAGCGGGAATCAAATGTGGATGTAATTGCGAAGAAAAAATTTCTGGTGCGCCCCCTGAAAAGATCGATCGCAAACGATTTAAATAACGAGGCTGATTAAAATGCTCGAAAAATCGATCGATCGGTTTACCGAGAATATCGTCTCGGTTTATTTTAGTCCATTCTTCCAAACATCCATTCCAATAAACTACGACTAAATCCGACTGAAGTACACAAACACCCAGAGGCAATTGCTCTAACAAACTAAATCGATCGTGGGTTTGACTGAGATTGTGCTTCATAGTTCATAGTTCATAGTTAATTGTTCATAGTTAATTGTTCATAGCCCATCGCTTGAGTACTTATTACTCATTACTCATTACTCATTACTCATTACTTATTACTTATTACTTATTACTCATTACTCATTACTCATTACTTCATCCCTGCCCCCTATCCCCTCTTTTATGCCGCTTCTAATTGTCGCTCGATCGCGTCGAGTAAAGTATCAAAAGTTTTCATCTCAAAAATCAAAATAATGTCGCCGATAATTTCCAACTGTTCGATCGAAAAACGTGCTTGAGCCAATATAAACACAATATCTTCGCTCATAGTACGCGTCGATCGCAATAAATTTTCGATCGTATCTTCGCAATAGCTAGGAATTCTGTATTCCATACGCTGTTCTAAAATATTGCTAATCGATCCCATCACACCATTAATGACAATATTGCCAATTTCGCTTAAAGTTCCAATTTTGACAGCATCAAGATCTGGTGAATCGAGATCTTCACCAGTTAACACCGCCACCAAAATCGAAGCACTCTTGGTTGGAAACATTAATTCCGCAGTGCCACTTAAAGAGCCAGAAAAACCTAGTTTCACCGCCGAAATACTCTGAGAGTTAAAACGCCTAACCATCTCTTGTAGCAACTCGCTAGCATTTAAAAGTCGAATCGTTGGCACTTCCAGCACAATCCGCGCATCGATCATTTCATTAAGCATACTTGCAGCTCGTCCGATGCCAATGTTAACAATTTCTTGTAGGGCATCGAGTTGCTCGGCGGTGAGATACTCCATCAATCTTTTAACCTTCATTCAAAAAACTGCCGAACGATTTGACGAATCTCCTCTTGCTTGGCTGGTTTATTGATAAAACCGGCTGCTCCTAAAGCTACAGCGCGCTGACGCGAAGAATCTTGAATATCGGCAGAAATAACTGCGATCGGAATTTTCAAACCCTTTTGTTGAAGCGCTTCCAAAAACTCAAATCCACTAAAATCGGGCATCAACAAATCAGTAAGAATACCATCTGGCTGACGATCGATCGCCATTTCTAGACCTTCACGTCCGTTAGTAGCCTCAATAATATTGTAACCATCTGCTTGTAAATACTTTTTAATCATGCGGCGCGAAAACGCCGCATCATCCACAATTAAAATCGAAGTCATTCTTAATTTGACTCCTCTGTAAAAATATTCTTAATCTCCATAGATCGACAGACCTCTTGCATAAGTCCAACACATCTAAAATTTATTTGCATTTATCTGCGTTCATCAGCGTTTATCTGCGGACTCTTTCAAAAAAAATTATAACTTTAGCAATTACGTCTAATCTTCCTCCAGTAAAACTAAAGCATCGATATCTGTTTGACGAATCCAATTAATCACAGTGGTATGATGAATATCAGTCAATCGCTCGATCTCTCTGACTTTCAAACCCTTAAGATACATTTTCAGACAAAGTTGCTTAACTGATTCAGAATACCGTTGCTGTCTGTAGTACTCCAGAAACTGCCGCCCGCAGCGCTTGCACTTGTAGCATTGCACTTGCTGACGATAACCATTTTTATAAATTTGCTTCGATCGACAAGTTGGACATTCCATTACAGAACAATTTGCTTACCATTACTTTTCAGCAAAACCGCAACTCAAACATCTGCCCAACGATAGATTTTCAATGTTCCCAAAGATTAATAGCATGATTTAAAGATTGTTGGTAAAAATTTGTCGCGAGAAATATGGGTTCGGTTGGTGTAGACGAAGAAGATATTAAAGCTTTTTTAGTTGAGAGTTACGAAAACCTCGCACAAGCAGAGCAAGATATTCTCAACTTAGAAACATCAGGCGATCGAGAAAATTTAAATCGTATTTATCGTGCCTTACACAGCATTAAAGGAAATTGTGGATTTTTATCATTTCCGAAATTAGAAGCAGTAGCGCACGCGGGAGAAAATTTATTAGGAAATTTACGCGACGGAAAACAAAATTTAACTCCAGAAATAACAACCAATTTGCTGCACACAGTCGATGCGATCGGACAATTATTAAACGCGATCGAAACTACCTCTGAAGAAGGAAATGCAGATTATTCAGAATTGATTGGGGCTTTGGCAGGGAAGAGGGAAGAGGGAATAGGCAATAGAGAGAAAGCAATAGGGGAGGAAATAAATAACCAATTACCTACTCAGCATTTTCAAAGTACTCAGCAATCGGTTGAAACAATTCGCGTCGATATTGGATTGCTCGATCGCGTGATAAATTTGATGGGCGAACTAGTACTCGTTCGCAATCAAGTCATTCAACATTCTACAGAATTAGACAACGATGCATTAACCAATACTTGCCAACGATTGCATCTGATTACTAACGATTTGCAAGAAGGAATTATGAAAACCCGAATGCAACCAATTAGCAATCTTTGGCGAAATTTTCCCAGAATGGTGCGTGACTTAGCAATTTCCTGTGGCAAACAAGTAAATATCGAACTAGACGGCGCGGATACCGAACTCGATCGCAGCATTCTCGAAGCGATTAAAGATCCCCTCACTCATTTAATTCGTAACTGTATCGATCATGGCATCGAAACACCCGAAATTAGAAGTAAACTAGGTAAACCAACCATAGGGCGCTTGAGTCTGCGAGCATTTCAGGAAAATGGAAAAATAAACCTTGAAATTAGCGACGATGGAAGAGGAATTGACACGAACAAGCTCAAACAAAAAGCGCAACAACTAGGGGCGATCGACTCTCAAAAAGCAGAAACAATGAGCGAAGATGAAGCGATCGAACTCATGTTTTTACCAGGATTCTCTACCAAAGACGAAGTAACGCGCCTGTCGGGTAGAGGTGTGGGAATGGATGTAGTGCGTCGTAATTTGGAATCGATTAACGGAACGATCGACGTTAAAAGTCAGCTCGATCGCGGCACTACTTTTCAACTAAAAATTCCGCTAACGCTGGCAATTATTTCTGCATTGCTAGTTTCTAGTGGTAAAGAACGTTTTGCGATCGCCCAAAATAATTTACAAGAAATAGTTCGCATCGAAGGAAAAGAACAAATCGATCGCAGTATTGAAATTTTTTATAACGTTCCCGTATATCGATTGCGCGGAAAAATTTTGCCATTAATCTATCTCGATCGATTACTGCAATTAAAAGACACAAAAGCCGATCGAGAAACACTAAATATTGTCGTAATTGATGCCGATGAATATGCTTATGGTTTAGTCGTCGATCGCGTTTACGACACCCAAGAAATTGTTGTCAAACCCTTGGGCAAACAGCTTAAAACATTAACTATATATGCTGGAGCGACAATTTTAGGCGATGGTAGCATTGCATTAATAATAGATGCGGTTGGTTTAGCTCGTAAAGCAGAATTACAACAGGGAATAGGGAATAGGCAACAGGCAACAGAAACAGCCGAAGTATTAGAAGAAAAACAATTTATTTTAATAATAGAAGGGCCGCAAAATACGCGGATGGGAATTCTTCTAAATCATGCAGTAAGACTTGAAGAAATTCCATTTAGCGCCATCGAACGATTGGGAGAACAATATGTAGTTCAATATCGCGATCGCATCTTATTTTTGATCGATTTGCATTTAGTATTTGCAGGAAAAATGCGCGAACTAAATAATTTTAATGGCGATCGCGAATCACTTGCCGTTGTCGTCGTTACCCTCAATGAAAATTACACCTTCGGTTTAGTAGTCGATAAAATTCTTGATGTCGTCGAAGAAGTCTTAACAGTAAAAGCATCTGCCACTCGTGAGGGCATACAGTGCTACGCCACCGTACAAGGACAAATAACAGAAATACTCGATCTCGACGCGATCGCGAAATTAAGTAATAAGTAATAAGTAATAAGTAATAAGTAAAAAATTAATAACCTACCTTCTAATCAACCTTCTGCCCTCTGCCCTCTGCCCTCTGCCTTCTGCCTCTCTGCGCCTCTGCGCCTCTGCGCGAAACCCAACCTCTACTCTCCATGCCAAACCACCAATTCAGCACCTTCTACCTCAATGACACCTACTTTGGTATTAATATCGAAACAGTACAAGAAGTCATTCGCCATCGCGATACTACTCCCATTCCCCTAGCGCCTCCCGATATTTGCGGATTAATCGATTTACGCGGACAAATCGTTCCCGTTGTCGATTTACAGTCTCGATTGGGAATGCAAACCGATACATTTATTAGGGCGATCGCTGACGAAAATCGATACAACATTATTCTTCGTGACGATGACGACGAATTAGTAAGTTTGTTAGTGGGCGACATCGGAGATGTTTTGGAATTACCAGATGAAGATTTTGAGCCACCGATCGCCAGTTTGCAGGGTGCAATTCGTTCTTTTGTTAGTGGTGCATACAAACTCGACGATCGCCTTTTACTAATACTCGATCCAAGGAGGGTTTTAGAGAGTGGGTTTCGCGCAGAGGCGCAGAGGCGCAGAGAGGGAGAAGAGGCAATCTAACGGTGAACAATGAACTAAAAGGTAATTATGGTTTCTAATACAACTCGTAAAGCAGAATCGAAATCTGAGAATAATATACCTAGCGATCTACAGCCTTTATTGGAGGCAATGAAGACGGCAACTGCTGGGGATTTTTCCGTCCGTTTGGATGAAAATGATGGTTTGGGCGAATTTGCTAATGTTTTCAATCAGTGGGTGAGTTTCAATGAAGCATTTGCCGATGGCATTATCGATGTCACTCAGCGAGTCGGCGTTGAAGGGAAACTTAAAGAACGCTTTAATCTCAAAAAAACTAAAGGAAAGTGGGCCGAAAGTGCCAAGGCGATCGATACTTTAATCGATAATTTAGTAACGCCAACAACCGAAGCTGAGAGAGTTTTGAGCGCGATCGCCAACGGGGATTTAACTCAGAAAATGGAGTTAAAAATTAAAGGTAGAAAACTTGACGGCGAACTATTGCGCGTCGGTACGATCGTCAACGAATTGGTCGATCGACTCAATTTATTTGCTTCAGAATTGAGCCGTATGGCTTGGGAAGTGGGTACAGAAGGTAAACTCAGTTCTCGTGCCAAAGTTGAAGGCGCGATCGGTATCTGGAAAGAAATAGTAGATAACGTCAACTGCATGAGCGATACTTTGGGCGGACAAATTCGCGATATCGCCCAGATTTTGACGGCAGTTTCCCAAGGCGATCTGACACGTCAAATTACTGTAGAAGCGCAAGGCGAACTTGAAGCAGTAAAAAATACAGTTAATGGCACGATCGACCAATTAAATTTATTTGCCTCCGAAGTTACTCGCGTCGTCCGCGATATTGGTACTGAAGGAAAACTCAATTCTCAAGCCAAGGTTGAGAATGCAGAAGGAATGTGGCAAGAATTGATTGAAAATGTCAATCGCATGTCTGTCAACCTTGCCGAACAGTTTGGCAATATTACTGAGATTATGGAAGCAGTTTCTCAAGGCAATCTCGATCGAAAAATTGAAGTAGAAAACATGGGCGAATATCGATCGCTCACAGAAAATATTAACAACACGATCGGCAATCTGCGCGAATCAATTAGTCAGATGGCAGAAATATCGACAACTGTCGCGGCATCATCCGAAGAAGTTACCGCTGTCAGTAAAAATATGACCGAGGATGCCAACCAAACCGCCGAACAAGCGATCGCTGTCTCTGCTTCTGCCGAACAAGTCTCTCAAAATGCCACAACGGTTGCAACCGCAGTCGAAGAAATGAACGCCAGCATTCGCGAAATTGCTAAAAATGCATCCGAAGGTGCAAAAGTAGCTACCTCAGCCGTTAAAACAGCCGATAGTACCAATCAAACCATTAATAAACTCGGTCAAAGCAGCATTGAAATCGGTAAAGTTATCAAAGTAATTACTTCGATCGCAGGACAAACAAATCTACTTGCCCTCAATGCTACCATCGAAGCCGCCCGTGCTGGTGATGCGGGTAGAGGGTTTGCTGTAGTTGCCAATGAAGTCAAAGAATTGGCAAAACAAACAGCAAAAGCCACTGAAGAAATTGGCGATCGCATCGAAGCAATTCAAAGCGATACAAAAGGTGCGGTACAAGCAATTACAGAAATTACAGCAGTAATCGATCGCATCAATGACATCCAAAATACGATCGCATCTGCTGTAGAAGAACAAACTGCAACTACAAATGAAATTGCCCGTAATGTTGCCGAAGCAGCCCAAGGTTCGTCAGACATTGCCAAAAACATTGCGATCGTCGCACAGAACGCTCAAAGTACCACAACTGGGGCAAGTAACACCTCGCAAGCAGCCAGCGAACTAACTCGCATGGCAGCCGATCTACAACAAATTATCAATCGTTTTCGCGTTTGAGGATTATAGCCGATCGCGATCGGCTATAACAAGTTGAAACGCCCCGTCCCGACGCTGAACTTCGTTACCACAAGGGGCAACAGAGCCGAGAAAGCTAAAATCTCTGGTTTCTAATGATTAACGACATCAGTTTGTTATTGGGGGCTTATTTCTCACGCCTAAAATGTAGGGACGTTCCCTAAATTGACTTCGTTTAATCACTCAGTTTTTCGTAATTTTTCGATCGATTCATCACACCAATCAATCCAACTTTGATAGTAACGAAAACCCATTTGTAGAGTTAAATTTTGGCAAAAATGTTCTTTATCTAAAGATTTTGGATTATTAAAAACTTCTTTTTCTTTTTCTTGAAGCTTTAACAAATGTTTTTGATACAAACGACGTTGTTGTTCTAACTGATTAATTAATATTTGGCGATCGACTAAATGTCCTGCAAACGTTTTAACTAAAATATCTTCTCGAATAACCCCTAATTCTGTTTCGCTGTCGATCCATTCTGCTAATTTTTGCTCGCCAAGGTCGGTTATGTAATAAATTTTTTTGTTTAAAGGGCCTTCATTACTTATTTCTTCCATCTTCACCAACTTTTGTTCTTCGAGTTTTTTCAACTCTCGATAAATTTGTTGATGACTAGCTTGCCAAAAATAACCTACCGAACCCTGAAATTGTTTGGCAATTTCGTAGCCGCTATATGCGTCGTCACTCAGTAAAGATAAAATAGCGTGTGCTAATGCCATAAATTAGAGAGTTGGGATTGGGTTATGGGTCTATTTTGACATATCAGTTACTATCTCTGTTTGTCTCGATCGCTTATTATTCTTGCTACGACGTTTCGTATTTAAAATATTTTTTTTATCAATGCCGTTTTCCCTAGCCAAACATAGATTTTAATCGCTCTTTGCCTTTTAGTTCGACACTGTGTCATTTGACTTGGGATCTCTGCTCTCAATAAATAATAAAAACATTACAAAACATATCTATGCGACTATAGATCGCTTGTTCGATTAAAAGTGATGAATACCTTTTTAAGACTTCAGTTATTGTTTAAAGCATTATTAAGCTCTAGTATTTCTGTAGTCTTTGTTTGTGCGCCCAGCTATGGTTCGGAAGAAGCCAAGACGATCGATCGAATAGACGATCTAAATAATGTTTCTTTGCCAAAAAGTCCTATACGAAAAGCAGAATTGCTCAAACCCGAGCGTGAAAACTTATTAAATTATTCCTATTCGATCGCAAAATCTATTTACTTGAGTCAAATGCAGCCAAGCGATCCCGAACTAGAAATGGAAGTCAGAGGGAAACGCCCAAAGCCTAATTCAAGTCCAGTCTACACAATAGAAGCCGATGAAATTCGCAAACAGAGTGCAGATAGTGCAGCAGAAATTTTAAGAAATGCACCTGGATTTGCCGTCAATGATGTTGGATTTGGTGCAGATATCCATACAGGAACGTTTTATCGGGGTGCATCAATCAATCAATCGGTATTTTTGTTGAATGGACGACCATTCGGTACCAACATCAACACTTATCATGGTGGAACGGATTTAAACGGCATTCCCACAGGCACGATCGATCGAGTAGAACTATCTAGCGGTACGAGCGCAACTCTCTACGGCTCGGAAGCGATCGGCGGTGTTGTCGATATTAAAACCAAAAAAGGAGGAGGCAAACCCAAACTGAATGGACTTTTACAGTTCGGTTCTTTTGGTGCATCTAATTATCGCGGTAATTTTACAGGTTCGATCGGCGCATTAGACTATAATTTTAACTACGAACGCTTCCAAACAGAAAACGATTACAAAGTGCCGTTGGGCGCTGCTAATCGAGGGCCTGACGGACGACTCTTTAACGGAGATACAAAATTAAATAACTACTATGGCAATCTCAACCTACAACTCAATCCGCGCAATAATTTAAGTCTGGATGTTTCTGCTGCTAATGGTCGTCGAGGATTATTATACTTTGGTTTTCCCCTCCAGCGCGATCGCCTAGACCACGACAAAGTTAATGCTGGACTTACCTGGAAGACAATGCTTGGTAACAGCGATGACTCAACGCTGAACACAACATTAGCATTCAATCAAGATGACTTTAATACCTATGGGCCAACTCAACAAACTTTTTATCGTACTGGAAAACTTAATTCCCGCGCCTTGAATGCCAGAATCGATCACGATTGGCAAACCAGTAAAAATAACAATCTTCGATGGGGCGTAGATTTACAAAATTCATTTCTGACAGGCGAACCATCGAGTAATGTGCCTAGAGCGGTACAATTTAATGGTGAAGTCGAACAAGACCGTTTTCAAGGTGCATTATTTGCCCTCAACACTTGGCAACTGAGCAACAATCTACAAGCCGAACTCGGACTTCGTCAAAACTTTACCGATGAATTTGGCAGTTATTTGAATCCTAGTACGGGTTTACAGTGGTCGATTTCCCCAAATGTCGCCGTGCGAGGTAGTTGGGTATCGGTGCATCGCAATCCAGGACTCGATCAGCTTTATATTTACGATACAGTTCATAATTGGTTATCAAATCCAGACTTGAAAGCAGAAACAGGATCGTCTCGGACAGCGGGATTGAGCGTTAAATTCTCTCCTGGGTTAACGGGAGAGTTTACTTATTTTGGTAGTAACTTGAAAAACCGTTTGGCTGTACAGTCTGGACGCTGGGCAAACATTGGAAAGGTTAATACAAATGGGTTAGAAGTAGCATTAAAATGGCAAATTTCCAAAGAGTGGTCAACTTTTGCCAATTACACTTATACCGATGCAAAGATTGGCAGCGGTGCTGAAAAAGGATTGCAGTTGAGCATGATTCCTTTTTCAGTCGGGCAATTTGGAGTTGGTTACGCATCTAATGGTTGGGAAGTAAATTTGTATGCCAATTACTTCAGTGGTGCGCGTCGAGCATTTTTCCTCAATCCTGGCGAAAACAGCCTTGAATTTTCACCATCTTGGCTGAGTTTCGATTTAGGTTTGCGAGTACCAGTTTCCCGTGCACTGGGCTTAACTTTATTTTTGGAAAATCTCACCAATGGTAGCTATGAAAAGGCAAATCGCATCTATCAACCCGAATTGACTTATCGCCTTGGCTTAACATCTAATTTTTAAATCGCGACCACTTATGTTGAAGTTAATAGGTTTTTTGCCTCTTCCAAAACTTGTAGTGTTTGCCTTAACAAAGTTGATAGCTTAGATTTAGATATTAGAGCTTGGACTTGCGTTCGTTGTCAAACTCATCATGACCGAGATATCAACGCAGCCATCAACATTAGAAATGAAGCCTTGCGGATATTGCGAGTGCGTAAATCGGAGGTTTCCTCCGATTGCAAGACGCACTCAAGACAGTCGTTAGGAACTAGCGACACAGCCAATGGAGCGGGGCTTATAAAGTGCGGAAGTAAATTCCGCACACAGCCCCTTGGGAATGTAAGACAACCTGGCAAGACTTCGGTTTTGTTAGATGCAATTCCTGAAGAAATTGGAAACCCCATCCTTCTTAAGGTGGGGTAGTTCATATGAATAACACTTTAGCAATTCGCGATCGCAAAAACCGTAACTTGGTGCCCTGCGGCTACGCCTAACACACCCTACGTGCGCTTATATATTTGTACTAATTAAACTGCTTATTTACCTCGATCGCAAAAACCGTAACTATAGCGCTAGATATATTTGTACTAATTGGACTGCTTATTTACCTCGATCGCAAAAACCGTAACTATAGCGCTAGATATATTTGTACTAATTAAACTGCTTATTTACCTCGATCGCAAAAACCGCAACTATAGCGCTAGATATATTTGTACTAATTGGACTGCTTATTTACCTCGATCGCAAAAACCGTAACTATAGCGTTAGATATATTTGTACTGGTTTGTCAGCAAAATTAATAAGTAGTAAGTAAAAACACTGCACACGCAGCACACTTACTACTTGCTACTTGCTACTTGCTACTATCCCCTAACCCCTATTCCCTATTCCCTATCCCCTAACCCCTATTCCCTAACCCCTATTCCCTAACCCCTAGCCCCTATCCCCTAGCCCCTAACCCCTATTCCCTATTCCCAACTCCAGATACCAACCGAGACACTTCGGGATTATAAATTCGTAAATAATTCCAATAATTGCCAAAAACGCTTTCAACATAATCTTTGGTTTCGGGGAAAGGAATATTGTTAACCAAAATATCTGGTTCTTTAAGGCTATAATTTTTAGTCCATTTGGCTACATTTGCTCCACCAGCGTTGTAACTAGCTACGGTAACCAGAGAATTATTTTCGTTGGTTCGATGGAGATAGGACAAATAGGCAGTACCAATTTTGATGTTATCTTCTGGGTTATCTAAGGAGTAATTCTCAAATTTTATTTGTTCGGCTATCCATCGAGCAGTATCGGGCATTAATTGCATCAAACCAGCAGCACCGACAAAGGAATCGATTTTGGTTTGGAAACCCGATTCTTGGCGAATTAATGACACTGTCAGCAAAGGATTAATTTCATTTTCCTTGGAAGAATCAAAAATATATTTTTGAAAGGGAAAAGGAAACAGCGTCAACCAATATTTAGAATTTTGACGTAAAGCTTTTAACTGCGATCGATCTTGCAAACTGTCGCGATTTTTGAGATCGCGAATTAGTAAAATTCCCTTTCTGGGTTTACCGAGAGCAATTAACATCTCGCCTTCGGTAAATTGTTCTTCAATACTGAGATGTTGACGATCGCCATATTCTGCTAGTAACAAATTCCAAGCATCTTCATCCTGTCCGAGTCGAAATAATTCTTTAAAAGTTTCCGAACCTGCTAGGGGTAATAAACGGGCGCTTGGTAACTGGATTTGTGGACTCATTTGACGCACGGTGGTAAAGTCACCCACTGGCAAACCCAACATTACAGCCGATCGCCAAGCATAATATGATTCGGGATAGCGAGCGATCGCGTTTTTAAAGGCAATTTTGGCATCTTCTGGGCGATCGATCTTCATTGCCCATTTTCCCGCCCAAAAACTAACTTCGGCTAATAAATCGCTTTCGATGTCACTTTGCACGATCGGTTGCAACCATTGCCAAGCGCCCAAATAATCTTTTTTTGCGGCAAGATATTTAGCTTTACTCCAACGATAATTAAGGGCAGCTTCTGAGTTAGAGTAGTTTTGTAGTAGTAATTGTTCTGCCTCGGCGGCGGCGTTTTGTTTATTTAAGGCATTGAGAACGATAATTTTTGATTGTAAGGCGCTTGGGGCTTGCGAAGGAAACTTTTTGATGACTTCTTCGAAATAGTCAAGGGCTTCTCTTCCCGAACTCAAACTAGCCAGACGCAACAATCCCAATCCCGTTTCTTGGGCATCGTGAAATTCTCGATACAGTTTTTGATAGGTTTCGATCGCTTTTGCTTTGTTGCCATTTTGTTCGAACCCCCTAGCGGCGCGGAAAAGATTGCGGGGAGTTAGACGAGATAAAAGATATGCATCGGCAGCTTTACGATGTTCTTTATTTTGCCAGTAACCCAAAGCGATCGCCTCCCAATCTTCGGGTTTGAGTTGGCTGGCATATTGTAAAAACAAACGGTCTTTGATAGCAGTTGTATCTTCTTCTCGGTTGTATTTAGCTTGCAGTAGAAGTAAATCTACACGATCGGAATTATCTTTGAGACGTTGACGAACAATTTTTTGAGCGTAAGGAGAATAGGGATAGCGATCGAGTAAAGTATCCCAATGTTGCGAATCGAAACGACCTAGTCGATAGAGTGTTGCCGCGATCGCGGCAGATTCGGGATAATCTTGGCGGATTTGCTGCCAAACAAATTTGGCTCGATCCAATCGATTTAACGATTCATGGGCTTGCGCTTGTTTGAGTAAAATATATGGCGCTAGAGTTGGATATTCTTTTTCTAAATTTTTTAACTGCTCTAAAGCTGCTTGTGGCTGGTTGTTTTTGAGCAAATCGTTAGCAAGTAAATAGCGCGCGCGAGTTCGATCGAGAAATTTTAGCCCTAAAGATGCATTAGCTAATTTTTCTTTGCCAGAGGCGATCGCCTGCAACTTAGGCTGTCTCTGTTGCACTGAAGCAAACGTCAGCGATAATACGGCTGAATTGTTATTATCTAACTCTTCTTCTCCCGCCGCAGATTGCCATTGACTAAACCAGCCCAGACTGGGCAAGATCGCCCAAATTAAGCAAGCTGAACCTAACAAGACTAAACCCGAACCCAAAAACAGATAAAGGGTGTTAGTCAATTTTTTGCGATCGAGCGTTGATTTTTGTTGTCTTAACATAGTTGCCCAAAAACTCTCTTTTTCTTAATTAGGATAAAAATTCAAACAGATTGTAATTAATTACTTGACGATACAGATTGTAAATTATCTATTCGACTTGTTTTTGGTTGTCGATGTTTCCGCGATTGCAAATAGTTATCTCCCGAAGGGAGAAGGCGTGATGTCAGTCGGCAGGAGGCAGAAGGTTGGTTTTTCGGTTGGAGACAAAGATTGCCGAAGAAAGCTTGCCGATCTATCGCAGCTTCGGTTTAAGACCCCCTCGGCGGACAAGGTGGCGAAGTAAATTCGCCACAACCGCCTTGCCAATTGGCGGTCTTGCGTTGTCGGTGGGTGCAATTGAACGACACACGCATTGTTTTAAAAGTATGGTGTCCCACCTTTTAACTAAACATATACGCCTTCTGCTGAATGCCCTCTGGAGGCGGAAAAATCGGAGGTGGCCTCCGAAAAGTTTATCCGCCGTCCCTCTGCCTTCCATGAATTATTCATAAAGCGATCGAACTGATACAAGGCAAAATACAAAGGAACTACTCGTTCGAAGAGCGCGTCTTCGATCTTAAAGAAAACTAATAAAAGGACATTTTTCCATGTTTTCCGCCAAATCTTCCCAATCCAGATTTTTTGCATCAATAGCTTTAGCGATCGCTGCAACAACCGTCAGCCCTTGGCTAGCTTTAACGAACGCTAATGCCGAACCGTTATTTCGTTCTCCAGGCTCATCTTCAAGAAGCACTTCACCGAGCAATTTCAACCAATCTTTAGTACCTGCGGGAACTCAAATTCCCGTTGATTTTGACAAAGAAAAAATTTTGGTAACCAAAGAAGAAACTGTTCCCGTTACTCTCAAAGTTGCAGCTAATTTGAAAACCCCTAACGGCGCAACGCTGATTCCTTTCGGTACACAAATTGTTGGTAGAATTCAACCCGTTGGTGGTGGTACTCAGGCTAGCAGTACTACGCAAACAGTTAACGGCAGTTCGCAAAGTACTACAACTACCTCTCAATCAACTAATGCTGGATCTCAGTTTGTCGCTGAAAAACTTGTTTTTGCCGACGGTAGACAAGTCCCAATTAACGGCACTTCTGCGCCAGTAAATAAAACTGAAGTGGTCAAAAAAGGTGCGGATACCGGGGATATTCTTGAAGGTGCGGCGATCGGTGCGGCGGCTTCGGCAGTACTCTCGGGAGTTTTTGGCAAAATTGACGTTGAAGAAGTTCTTGGTGGTGCGGGAGTCGGTGCTTTAGCTGGTTTGTTACTAGGCGGAAACCAAGCCGAGTTAATTACAATCAATCCAAGAACCGATTTAGCTGTAACTCTCAATTCCGATTTAGCTGTTAGATAGGGATTAGGGGCTAGGGATTAGGGATTAGGGATTAGGGGCTAGGGATTAGGGGCTAGGGATTAGGGGCTAGGGATTAGGGGTTAGGGATTAGGGGTTAGGGATTAGGGGTTAGGGATTAGGGGTTAGGGAGGAGGAATGAGGAATGAAACTTATTCTTGTCCCCCTAGCCTCTAACCCCTGGCCTTCGATCGAGTTTAGGAGACTTGAAAGATAAAAGTTACTTTATCTCCTTTGCCCAAACCAATGCGATCGCCAGATCTCAAGCGATGGCGATTTCCAGACAATAAAGGTGTATGATTTACATACGTACCGTTGGAACTGCCCACATCCTCAATAAAGTAAGCATCTCCCTCAACCCTAATATCGGCATGAACGCGAGAGACAATTTCGGAATTGGGAAAACCAGACACGTCAACGTCGGGAGGAATTTGACTGTTGGGTTTGCCAAGGTGAACGATCGATAAATGTGGGGTAATTTCAATACTAGTATCAGTCTGAACATGATACAAACTAACTTTTTGGGTTTGTATTGTTGTAGGGTTATTAGACGTTGCTGGTGATATTGGTGATGTTGGTGAAGCGATAAATACCTCCTCTTGCTTCTCTTTTCTGGCAATTGGTTCGGGTTGAGGTGGAGGAGTTTGCTCCCTGAATTCCACGATTGGTTCGGGTTGAGGTAAAGGAGTTTGTTCCCTCAATTCTACGATTGGTTCGGGTTGAGGTAAAGGAGTTTGCTCCCTCAATTCCACGATTGGTTCGGGTTGAGGTGAAGGAGTTTGCTCCCAATTTGATTCAAAATTATGTTCCGGTTGAGGTGAAGGAGTTCGATCCCAATTTGATTCAAAATTATGTTCCGGTTGAGGTGGAGGAGTTCGATCCCAATTTGGTTCAAAATCATGTTCCGGCTGAGGTGGGGGAGTTTGTTCCCTGAATTCCACAATTGGTTCTGATTGAGGTGGAGGAGTTCGATCCCAATTTTGTTCCTCCCTTTGTTCGGGTTCGGTTGGATAAGGCGGCTGTTCGTCGAAGAAATTGCCGATCGACTGCGTTTGCTCGTCCCAACCATTATTGTCTGCTTCTTGCGGTTGACTAATGACAGGTAAATCGGGCAATTGTGGTTCGTCCCAAGGATTATCCCATTGATTGGGCGTGGGCATACCAGATCGAGGATCTGACATCGAAGGAACGGTTACTGGAATATCTTCTCCCCAATCGGCACGATTAACGGCGTTCGTTTCTTTTTTTTCGGCTGCAAAGGCTGAATTGGCTGCAAAAGTTTGTCCGACTTCAGCTTGTAAATTAAAACCGCATTGACCGCAAAAAGTTGCGTCACTTTGTACCGAAGCACCGCAATTTGGACAGGCGATCGTAGTGGGTAAAGGAGCGTAACAGGCTTCGCATTGCGTAGCTCCTTCTGGATTTTGATGGTTGCAGTTTGGGCATACTATCATTGATGCTATGTTCCTTAAGACTTCAATGCTATAGATTCGATTGTTTCGCTCGGTTTTATTGTATGAAAAACCGAGCGAAACTTAAAAACTTAAAACAATTTTAGATTTGGCAAAATGTCGGTATCTTATCATTAGCCTGGTGAGAATTGTCGATTTTTGCCGAGTTGTTCTCCTGCTTCGTTGTCTAATAACCACCAAAGTTCGCCTTGAGGTCGAATTAAGCGAGATGGATATTTTAGATCGTCGCCTTCTGGTGCAAAAACTTGCTCTAAGGCGGGTTGTTTGCTTGCACCAGCTACCAAAAAGATCGTGCAGCGAGAAGCATTAATTGCTGGGACGGTTAGAGTTAAACGAGGAGTGCCATCTTTATTGCCTACTGTTACCGAGCGATCGCGTACTTTGAGAGCTTCAGTGTGAGGAAAAAGAGAAGCTGTATGTCCATCATCCCCCATACCCAACAACATTAGATCGAAAACTGGAAATTCACCTTCAGCAATTTGGAAAAATTGCTGTAATTCTGCTTCGTAGTTGTTCGCATCAGTCTGTGGATCTCTTGCATCTGTGGGCATAGGATGAATATTAGCGGCGGGAATGGCAACGCGATCGAGCCAAGCTTGACGAGCCATTAATTGATTGCTGTCGGGATGCTCGGCAGAAACGTAACGTTCGTCTCCCCAAAAAACATGTATTTTCTCCCAGTCTAAAGGACACTTGGCGATCGCTTCGTAAAGAGGTTTGGGAGTACTTCCACCAGATAGAGCGATCGTAAATTGTCCTCGTTCAGATAGCGCCTCTTCTACTTTACTGATGATTAAAGCGAGTGTTCTCTCGATTAAAGCTTGTCGATTGGATAAAATATCTAGATTTGGTTTCATACAGCATCAACTCAAAGAAAGTTTTTCCTCATTATTTAAATTACGAATCTCTGGCTGGTTAAAAAATTAAGATTATCTGGATTTGGCTGTGGCAACAATTATTAAAAATCTAAAGAACCATTGATATTTATAGTCGCAAAACCTTTTTAAACTGCTACTTAAAATTGGAAATGTTACGATTGGCAGACTGAAAAAACTTAATTGTTACTATGCTGACATCACAATTTACTTCTTTATGCCTAAAGTTAGCAAGTGTAGTCTTAATTATCTCCTCTATATTGGATTACATTACCCTAATTTTCCCATTTAAATTTCCCGATCGCGCTTGGCAAATTACTGTGGCTGGGCAACTTGTAGACAGAGGGGTCGTTCCTCTAGTCGGTATTGTTTTTCTGGTTCTCGCATATTGGATCGATAATAATACTGAAAGAGTTAATCCTGCTAAAAAATCGTCTTTTGACCTAAGATTTCCCGCTTTTATTCTTGCTAGCAGTCTAGGATTGATTTTTTTATTAATCGTTCCTCTGCATCTAAGCAATCTCATTCAAATTAATTCAGCTAAATTGACTCAAATACAGCAAGGCGCAGACCAAGCGGAAAGTCAAATTAAAGCGCAATTTGAAAAGTTATCTCAGCTTGCTAACGATCCGCAAAGTCTGCAAAAATTGGACGCTCAAATTCAAGACCGGACAACAGCGATCGGCAGCGGTCAACTTCAAGGAAAACCCCTCAATCCTTCTGAGATACAACAACTCGAAGCAGAAAAAAAACAACTACAAAGTGTTCGCGAACTTTCTAAAAATCCCAAAGCCCTCAAAGAAAGACTTAATGAAATTCAAACTCAACTGCGCGGAGAAAAATTAGAACAAGAAAACAATGAAAAAAGCAAAGTTATTCGCGAAGGTATACGTACACTCTTGAGTAGTTTATTACTGGCGATCGGTTATATCGCCATGGGTTGGATTGGATTAAAAAATTTGGGTAAAACTAGTAAACCTCATAGCTAAAGAGTAATGGGGGTTATGGAACGGCACAATGCAATTCTGTCGTGACGCAATCAAACGCGTCACGACGGGAGGGCAAGTAATCCCTAATCCCTAATTTTTAATCCCTTCCTTTGCTTTGTCATGCAACAATGTACGAAATAATGCCAAACGCTAGTTTCCTGAGGTTCAAAAGAAGGCAGAGGGCAGAGGGCAGAAGGCAGAAGGTGCGGAATGCACTGCCCATCTCAAAATCCGAGGTTACCTCGGATTTGAGGGCAGTTTGGTTGAAAGGTGTGATACAAACCTTGAAAACACCCTTAGTTGGCGTTCAATTGAACCCGCCGCCAAACGCAAGGAAAGCATTTCTGAGGTTACCTCAGAAATCCTTGCTTTACGCTGACCGCGCTCTTAGCGGGGGTCTTAAACCCGTAGCTAAGGTCGAAGGCGAGCAGTAGCGGCGATCTTTGTCTCCAACCGAAAAATAAACCTTCTGCCCTCTGCCTCCTGCCTTCTGCCTTCTCCCGAAGGGAGATAATTAACTGTATACTACTGGGCGACTAAATTCACATTCAATCTAATTTGTCAAGACTTGCAACAATTCTTTGCAAGGACTACAAATACTAGTAAGTAAAAACTTATAATTCGGTCAAATGGAGAATTTAAGCTCTGTGGTTCAACGCTTCAAGCAGGATTTAAAGAACGACCTAATTGCAGGTCTTCTGGTGGTAATTCCCCTAGCTACAACAATTTGGCTGACAATTACCGTTGCTAGTTGGGTAATTGATTTTCTCACGGAAATACCCAAACAACTCAATCCGTTTGACGGTTTCGATCCGTTGCTGACTAATTTTTTAAATATTGTCGTCGGACTAACCGTACCTTTTTTGTCGATCCTGTTGATTGGCTTAATGGCAAGAAATATTGTCGGACGCTGGTTTTTGGATACAGGCGAGCAAGTCTTACAAGCAATTCCTTTCGCAGGGCAAGTTTATAAAACGCTCCAACAAATTTTAGAAACTTTTTTTAAAGATTCAAAAACCAAATTTAGGCGAGTGGTATTAATTGAGTATCCTCGTCAAGGAGTCTGGAGTTTGGGATTTGTGACGGGAATACTTAGCAGCCCACTACAGTCTCGTTTCGATCGCGAAATGCTGAACGTTTTTATTCCCACAACTCCCAACCCTACTTCGGGATGGTATGCCGTCGTATCCGAAGACGATGTAATCGACGTGGCAATTTCGATCGAAGATGCTTTTAAAATATTAATTTCGGGCGGTATCGTCACTCCAGAAGATTATTCAGTTTCAATTGCATTACCTAAAAATAGGGAACAGGGAGTAGAGAGTTAAAAGCTGATAAAGTCATTAAGTATTATATTTTTCAAAATATATAAAATTAAATATGCTTCCTCGAAAACAACCGCGTAGTATTTCACGCGAATTAGCATTACTGAGCTTGAGTCAGGTGCCTAACTCACCAGAAAAACTCGAAAAGCAACAATTAAACGATTTATTACTGATTGCAATACGTACTATGACCGCCGAAATTCAAGAAATACTTGAAAATGCAGCGGCTGAGGTAAAAAGGGGGAGCGATCGCATTATCGAAAGTGAAACTCGTGCTAACAATCTCGACAGCGCCAAAGCGATGGTTAACGACGCGATCGAACTCACCCAAAAAGCGATTAATAGACTGGGAATAGCAGTAGAATTACCAGAATTTTTGCAGCTAGCCAATCAAGTTGAAGTCAGAGAATATGCTTTAGAAATGATTTCTACTGTTGTCAGCAAGCGCCAAGAAATTGAAAAACAGATCGAAGAAGTTTTAGTAGCCTGGCAGTTAAGTCGTTTGCCACAAATCGATCGCGATATTCTACAAATTGCTGTCGCCGAAATTGTTTATTTAGAAATTCCCACAAAAGTGGCGATCGACGAAGCTGTCGAATTAGCCAAACGTTACTCTGACGAAGAAGGATATAAATTCATCAACGGAGTACTTAGAAGAGTAAGCGATTCGCTGACGCAATAGTTCCGCCAACGCATGGAAGTAGAAAACAAGGAACAGGAAATAAGCAATAGGGAGTAGGGAAGCAGGCAATTACTTTTGACTTTTGTACAGACGCGAAATTTCGCGTCTCTACGACTTTTAACTTTGCCCCTAACCCAACCCTCCGCCATCAACGGCAAAATCAGTGCCTGAGACGTAAGAAGCTTCCGGACTGGATAACCACATCACAGCTTGGGCGATTTCTTCTGGTTTTGCCATACGTTTGATGGGGTAATCGCTTACAGCTTGTTCGCTAGTTATTTGTGCCACTTTAAGGACGCGATCGGTTAAAGGTGTATCTACCCAACCAGGGGAAACTACATTAACGCGAATATTTCGATCGGTGTATTCGAGTGCTGCGGCTTTGGTAAGGGCGACGATCGCGAATTTACTGGCGTTGTAAGGGCTGATATAGCCAAAAACTCGGTGTCCTGCAATACTGGCAGTATTGACAATGCTACCACCGTCTTGACGTACCATTTGGCTGAGTTCGTATTTCATCGCCAGAAAAACCCCTCTAGCATTGGTATTGACAACATTGTCCCAGTCTACTGAAGAAAGATCGGCAATTTTGTTGGAAGGACTTTCAATACCGGCATTGTTAAAAGCGATGTCAATTCTGCCGTATTTCTGCACGCAAGTTTCGGTAAAAGCTTTAATATCTTCTTCTTTTCTAACATCTGCTTGTTGATAACTTGCTCTACCACCAGCAGCAATAATACTCTCTTGTACTTTTATACCCAAATTCTTGCGACGACCGCAAAAATGTACGATCGCGCCACAGGATGCAAATGCTTTAGCTGTTACTTCGCCAATTCCAGAAGTAGCGCCAGTAATGAGAACGACTTTGTCTTGAAATTTACCGCCAAAAGTAGGTTGAGAGGTTTTGCCCGTAGCCAAATCGGCTATTGAAGTTGTACCAATTCCTGCTAAACTTACACTACCTCGAATTAGAAGCTGACGGCGGCTTAATTTCGATCTTTTGGACATTTGACACTCCGCGCATTAAAAATGACGCGGATTCTTGGCTCATCCAGTCCACTTACCACAATCTAGTTACCTAGTTTATGCCAGAGATGGTTCTGTCTTCAAGCTTTTATCCCATTGCAGAGGACGCGATTTCTGAGGTTTCCTCAGAAATTAAAGCCGTCCGTGAGATCTGTTTGGGTATGCCCTACCCTACAGTTTCAACCTTTAAATTTTGGTTTTCTGGTACTTGGTGCATGAACATTTTACCTGACGGTGCTTTTTCCGCCAGAACCGTCTATGCTCAATTTTCAAGGTGCGCTAGTCTATCGACTACTGGGTGTTTTACGTGGTTGATTACCCTAACCACGCACTTAGTATACAATTTTGTAGTTTATTTGGCTAGTACTGCCGAACGGACGGCTGAAGTTGGCGAGGCAACCTCGCCAACCGCGTCCTCATAAATTCGGCTATTCGCTCAGATCCGCCGCATTTCGGGACGGCGGTTTTACGCATCACGGATGATAACCTGTTAGAGCAAACAAATTAAGTTTATCTCGATCGCCGAGCTTTTTCTTTCACCGAAAGCGACGGTAAGTCCATCCCCGAAAGTAAAATCCCCCGACACTCTGACGGGGGATAAGCTAATTACTGGACTGGTTTAGCTAAATCTCCTACCTTAAATTTCGCACCAGAAATTATTTTACCGACGCTAGATTTTCCATCTACATCAGAAATTTCGATCGTACCGACAGGTTGAGTTATTTGACGAAGAACTGTTCCAGTTTGAGGATCTTTTACGGTTTTACTAATACGTTCGATCGACATCCTCATGCCTTTTTGATAGCCATCTAATTGACCTTTATTAAGGACGACACTACCACCAGAAACGTCAGCAACCGTAGCATTAACAGTTGGTAATGCTTTTGGTAAAGAAGCCATTTTACTCGAACTAGAATTAAGCGATTTAGTAACTTGTTCGATCGCTTGTTGAGTAGCAAGAGTCAATAATTTGCTTTCATTACTAGTTGAAGAACCGCCACCAATACCGAATACCTGTACTTGGTTGTCTGATTGGCTAGAGTTCCCATTACCTTCAGCAACCATTAAAATTTCGGCAGTAGAAGTACTAACAACCCGAATATTCAACTTAACATACGCATCTGTATCATCTCCGCCCACGCCAATACCAAACAAATTAAATCCAGAATTTCTTTGTTGAAGATCGAATTGAGTAACCGAACCAATTACTACCGCCTCTACACCTAAAATTCGACCAATTTGAGCCGCTGTACTAGCATCAACTCTTCCAGAAGCACCCAAATTTTGTTCTTGCAAAATTGCATCTAGTTTACTGCGTTCGATAACAGAATAACTTCCTCCTTCTACCAACTTATTTACTAAAATATCGCTAACACCTTTAGATCCACCTGGTAATACTGAAAGAATACTTGGATCGCTAACGCTACTGTAATCAAAATCAAGAACAGCAACTTTCGGTTTCGATTGAGCTTGTGCGATTAAATTAGAAGGAATACTTTTTTGTTTCTCTGAAAAAGAATTAGCCGATGCACTAAAAGAAATGATTAAATTAAACAAAATTGGCGTGCCACCCAAAAATAAATAAAAACAAATAAGTGATTTGCTTTTTATAAAACGACTGCGATTCATTATTTATTCACCTAAAATAAACATTGACTAAAAGCTTTTAGTCAAATAAGTGTAATGCGATTAGTCTGTAAAAAAATACAGTCTCGATCGCCCATATTTTAGGCTCAATTTTTATCGATAAAAATGACTAAAATCACAGATAAATATTGTTTTTATCTCTCCGCGCCTCTGCGCCTCTGCGCGAAACTCAAATTAATACTTTTCTTTTTTACCTAAACTTTATCGCTCGATCGAGTGAAGTAATTTATTATTTTAAGGTGGGAAATTTAAAGTTTTTTATTTCGCGCAGAGGCGCAGAGACGCAGAGAGGAATAAGAGAGTTTTATGATTGAGAATGAGATTAGTGGAGAGATTGTTGATGCTGCGTATAAAATTCATACTAGTTTGGGGCCTGGATTACTTGAGTCAGTTTATGAGGCTGTAATGGCTCATGAATTGAAGAAAAAAGGATTACATTTTGTCCGTCAACATCCCATTCCAATAGTTTATGATAATCTTCATTTAGAAGAAGGATTTAGAGCAGATTTTATCGTCGAAAATAAAGTAATTATTGAACTGAAATCTGTTGAGACGATCGCGCCAGTTCATAAAAAACAACTATTAACTTATCTTCGTCTAACCAACAAAAGAGTCGGTTTACTAATCAACTTCAATACAGAACTAATCAAAAACGGCATTACTCGTCTTATCAACAACCATTAACCTCTCTATTACCTCTCTGCGTCTCTGCGCCTCTGCGCGAAACTAACAAAACAATCTCATCGATCGCTCGTCTCAAACTAACACCATCCCGATTGGCTCGCTCCACCATAATACTAAAAACTAAAGTTTCATTATTAGCCAATTGTAAATAACCAGAAAGAGCAGAAGTACCAGTGATTGTACCTGTTTTAGCTTGTAAGTTTGTTTCTAGTAATGTATTTTTTAATCTATTTTTTAAAGTTCCACTAACACCAGCAACGGGTAAAGATTGTTTATAGATTTCTGCTTCTGGTGTGTTGGCTATTTGTCTTAAAGTTTGCGCGATCGCGCTAGGACTAACTAAATTTTGACGTGATAAACCAGAACCATCAACTAAATTATAATTTTCTGAATCGACTCCTAGTTCAGTTAGTTTTTGTTTGAGGACTTCTAAGTTATTAGAATTATTGGCTGTCACTCCAATTATTTTTAACAAAGATTCGGCATATAAATTATTACTGTCTTGGTTGGTTGTTTGAATTAATTTAGCAAGTGTTGGGGATTCGATCGCTGCGATTTCTTGAGATCCCCCCCAACCCCCCGAAATTCGGGGGGTGCCGTAGGCGGGGGGATCGCGATCGATAATTAATCCTTGTCTGACAATAATTCTTTCATTCATTAATAAAACGCGCAAGGATTCTAGAAAATAATTGGCTGGATCGACTACTGACAAATTCCATTTATCTGGTTCGGAATCGATCGCTCGTTTTCCTTTGATTTGTAATGTTGGTTCTCCGTAAATTGTATCGATCTCTATTCCAGATTCAGTTTTTGCTGGTGCTGTTATAGTTTCATTTTCAATGCGCCATTGTCTGGAGGCGATCGAATCCGACCATTTTAATTGCAAAGATTGACCGATTTGTTGGGGTAATAATGTTAAAGTGACTGCATTTTCATTGAGAATTAAACTATTAATAGATGGTGCATAGTAAGTAGATAAATCAGACCATTCCCAACTAGAATTTAGATTTGGTTTCGGGAAATAACTGTCATCGACAATTAATTTTTCAATGTGACGTATTCCCTTATTTTTTATTTGTTTTACTAATTCTTTTAATTGTATTGTCGTAAAACTCGGATCGCCTCTACCTACTATTCGCAAAGAAGTTAGATTTGGTGCAACTCCAGTAGCATATGCTGAGGTGCGAATACGAAATTGCGAACCGAGTTTAAGTAATGCGGCGGCGGTGGTTAAGAGTTTGACATTGGAAGCAGGAGTGAAATAGCGATCGCTGTCGTGGGAGTAAATAGGGGTGTCGGAATCGAGTGGTTGTATGAGAATTCCCCAGCGCGATCGCTTCCATTGAGGACGGTTAATAATTGCGTCGATTTCTTTTCCCAAGTCGGCATGACATAGATTTTGAGATTCATTTATAGTTACTGATGGCTTTGGGATATCCTGGGCAAAGATTTTTGTAGTAAAAGCTGATGTTGTTAGCAATAAAATTGACAGAGCGATCGATTTTTTTAGATTCAGCAGCACTAATTTAAGCTTTCGATAGCGATAAATTATCCAGCATAAACGAAAGCTGTTCGCGATCGCTTCTTTTTTATAGTTTTGTTTATTGAAAGTAGATTTAGTGGGCATTATAAGGGAAAAAATAACTTTTTACTCGATGCCTATATGAGCGATCGATATTATTGAAATTTTTAAATTTGGTTTTGGTGTCATTTTGTCACCAAATGCTTATAATCTAAATTATACGAATCAAAATTTATCATGATCGATACAACAAAAAACGATGCTCGTATAACAGCCAGAATTCCCCAAAGTATTAAAGAAATGTTAGAACAAGCGGCTGTTATATCTGGTTCGACTCTAAATCAATTTGTCGTCCAAGCAGCTTTAAAGGAAGCACAAGTAATTTTAGATACTCAAAGAGTAATTAATCTTTCTGAGATAGATGCCGAACGAATTTTCTCTTTACTCGAACATCCTCCCGCACCAAACGAACAACTAAAAATTGCCGTTCAAAAGCATCAAGAATTTTTTCGTGAAAATCATTGAACTTTTAGATAAATCTCACGATCGCAACAATTTTGATTGTAATAGTGAAGCATTAAATAACTATCTCAGACAAACGGCACGACAACAAAATCAAAAAGGGATTTCTCGCACTTTCGTATTAGTAAATACAGATAAGCCAAAAATCATCATTGGTTTTTTTACTTTATCTCTATGTGAGATTCGTACAGAAAAATTAACTGAAGAACTTGCTAAAAAATATCCTTCAATCGTTCCTGGTGTAAAATTAGCGCGCTTAGCGGTAGATAAAAATTGGCAGCGTCAAGGAATTGGAGAAATTTTAATGGTTGAAGCGATGAAAAGGGCTATAGTTATCGCTGACAATGCAGGGGTAATCGGATTGTTTGTTGATGCTAAGGATGAAAAAGCAAAAAACTATTATTTTCGTTATGGATTTATCAGTCTCCAAGATAATCAATTAGAAATGTTTTTGCCTCTTGCTACCATTCGAGATCTTGTTTAGATGTGACTAATTTGCGAAAGCTTTGCGTCTCATAAGGAGAATCGCTGTCATGTGAATAAATGGGTGAGCTTCAATTGCTTTTGCGATCGCATAATTTATAGTTTTTTTATTTAAAGTAGATTTAGTGGGCATTATTAGAGAAAGAATAATTTTTTACTCGATGTCTATATGAGCGATCGCGACGATAATAAACTACCAGAAATATTAAATAAAAAATACTCAATTCAAAGGCAGTTGGCTAATAAAGGTGGCAGAAAAACTTTACTCGCCCGTCATTTACCAACTCAAGAATTAGTAGTCATCAAATTATTATCTTTTGGTAATGAGTTTACTTGGGAAGATTTCAAACTATTCGATCGCGAAGCAGAAACTCTTAAATCTCTCCATCATCCTTCTATTCCTAGTTATTTAGATTATTTTGAAATTGATTCTAACTCGACTAAAGGATTTGCTTTGGTACAGAGTTATATCGATGCACCTTCACTAGAAGAACAATTAAAAACAGGAAGAAAATTTTCTGAAGATGAAGTCAAACAACTTGCAAGAGAAATTCTTTCAATTCTCGAATATTTACATTCGCTACAACCACCAGTAATTCATCGAGATATCAAACCGAGTAATATTCTTTTAAGCAATCGTTCTGGTAATAGTGTGGGTGAAGTATATTTAGTTGATTTTGGTTCGGTACAGAATTTAGCAATCAAACAAACAAGTACCATGACGATTGTAGGTACTTATGGCTATATGCCACCCGAACAATTTGGTGGACGTGCTACACCTGCTTCAGATTTATATAGTTTGGGTGCTACTTTAATTCATTTGGTAACGGGACAACATCCCGCCGAATTACCGCAAACCGATTTAAAAATTGAGTTTGAATCGGCTACTAATGTTAGTGAAGGTTTTAAGAAATGGTTGGTAAAAATCACCGAACCATTAGTTAGTAAGCGTTTTCGATCGGTTAGTTTAGCCAAACAAAGTTTAAATAATCCTGGTAGTGAGATCGAGCCAATAGTTATTCAAAATAAAATAGATAAACCTGTACGCAGTAAAATTATTTTGAATAAAAGTGATGATTCGATAGAAATTATTATTCCTCCTACTGGAGTATTTTCACCATTTGTTCTTCTAATTTTTTCAATGTTTATGATGTTAATATTTATAATTTCTATTAATTCTCTTGGAAATGGAGGAAATAATATAGGACAAATAATAACATTATGTATGAATTTGATTGTATATTTATCATATGTATTAACTGCTTTTTTTTGCAAAAAAAGTCTTTATATCGATCGCAAACAGCTCATTTTTAATAGACAAGCGTTTTCTTTTCCATTTAGACAACATCTTGCATGTTCAAGGAAAGATATTATAGATATAGAAATAATTCCAGAAGACTTGCAACTTAGTCCCAGATTATCTTTAAAAATTGGAACTAAAAAAAGACAAATAAAATTTTTTGATTCTTATTTTCCTCTAACCAGTCGAGAAGTTGAATGGTTGGCACAAGAACTAAGCGAATGGCTCAATTTACCAATTATTAGGTAATTAATCCACAAATTAATAAGCGATCGAGTCTTTTGACAAGACAGGCGATCGATATTATTTAAAATCATTAAAAAGAATCATCTAATTCGTCGTCAGTAGGAGAGTAACCAGTTTTTTGTGCGTGAGTTTTAGCCGAGTCAGCAATTTGCTGCATTAAACTATGGTTTTGTAAAACATAGAGAGTTTCTTGTTCTCTCTCCCAATCTTCGGCGCTAATAACCACAAAATTCTCTCCATTGCGCCGTGTAACTTTTAGAGGTGTATGTTGACTGATTACTTGTTCGACAAAATGCTTGAGATTTTTCCTAAATCGATTGACATTAATGCTATCCATGTTTTCACTAATGTTTCATACAGCAAATTTACTAAAAATTTTAACTGAAATCTTGCCCTTTCATGGCTTCTTCAATTGCAGTTGGCAAAGCAGTTAGTTTCTTTTCATCAACTTTAATTAGTCTTGTACTTTTTTTCGCAAGTGCCATTATTAACCTGAAACAATAACCATTGATAGATCGATGGTTTTTTAATCATAATAAAAAAAATAGCGATCGCCTTTTCGATCTACAAACAGCTAACAAATTGCTTGTTAATAAAAGGAGAAGTCATTGCGGCAAGAAGTCCGCCGTAATCGAGATCGAACTTCACTTCACTACCAACCTTTAAATCGTAGTTATTGCTATCTAGAACGATATGGTCACTACTAGATCCTAATATTTCCATATCTTTACTAGGTTTTAAGCCAGATATTAAAATGTCTTGCCTTCCCAAAGCGACGATAACTCTGCGTCGAATGCCTCGATCGATACAAGTGGGAATAACTCCAAATGCATTCTGACAGATTTCTCCAAATGGCAAAGATGGCTTGTCTTTTGACTCGATCGCCTCAGCAATCAATTTAAAGGCGCTGGTGTACAAACCTGGAATGGTTTTTCGGTTAATGGCTTCGCAACCCAAAAGAATCGATTCACCTAAACGTAAATTATTAATCCTTCCGATGTCTGATGTTGATTTATACCATTCGTAGTTTGCCGAATTTCCACCCGAAATTATTTCTAAATTAATCTGAAATTCTTGTTCGATCGCATCAGCTAATTTAGACAACTCATGCATTTTTCGATCGTTTGGTTTGATTCCACCGTAACAAGCCAAATTACAGCCAATGCCAATAATTTCGATCTGAGGTAGATTGAGAGTTTCTTTAATGAATTGAGAAAGGTTGCAAGGAAGTATACCCTCTCGCAAATCGCCCAACTCTACCATGATAATTATTTGATGGATTTTATTATGGATGTTTGCATAATAAGAAAGTTTTTTTACAGTCTCAAGTTCGGTATTGAGACTGATATCGACGTTTTTAATGACAGATTCTGCCTGACTTAAAGCAGTGCGTAGAAGAACAAATTGAGCCGATATTCCCGCATTTTTCATTCGTTGAATGTTTTCAATACGAGAGTCGGCAATAAATTTAACTCCGCCTTGAATCATTGCCTCGGCGATCGAAGGATCTCCTAGTGTTGCTTTGGAGACTCCCATTAAAGAAATGCCTTTTTGCCCATAAAGTTCGCATAACATTCGAGCATTATGCCGTATTTGAGGTAGGGCAATTTCTATTCTTGGTATTAACGCTTTCATCTATAAATATGTTCGGGCGTTTTGCATCTACCTCATTGCCAATAGAGGAATTGTTGGTAAACTCTCTCGTTTGATTTTTTGATTTAGTTTTGGAAAGCGATCGCACAGACTTTGAATTAGTTTTTGACACCCATAGTTCAATACATCTGTCGTTGGCAAGCGAAAACGGTTTTCATAATCTTCGATGATTTTCGGAATTTCCTTGTCTGTTAGGTTTTCGTGGCTTAAGGCGATCGCAATAACCTTAGATTGCGAGATAGCTTCAATCAGTTGAATTTCACTCTCGACAGTAGGCATAGCTAAATGAGGAAAATCACATCGAAATTTTCTGGCAGGCGGATGTTGAAGAATAACGCCATCGGGCATACTTCCCTTTAAAATACCAACAGAACTCATAAAGGCAGGATGACTGACTGCACTTTGTCCTTCAATTAAAATAAGATCGGGATTTTCGTTGTCAAAAGCCCGAACAACAGCATTTTCTATTTCACCGATCGCAAATTGGGAAACAAGCGCATCCATTGATGCACCATATTTCGATCCTTGCATTAAACTAGTTTGCCCTGTCGCAATCATTAGCGATTTTATACCCAGGCTGTTTAAGGCTTTGTTTAGTTCTACTGCGGTAGTCATTTTCCCACAGGCGCAATCAGTACCTAACACGGCAATTACAGGTATATTTACTTTAGATATTTGTCCTGTAAAGACATGCAAATCTTTTAATTCTGGAGGCTTTCTGATGTCTTTAATTTGAATGCCACATCGAACAGCCATATGGACGAACTCTCGATCTTCTGAGAAGAATTGATGAAGACCGTTAATAATATCCATTCCTTTTTGCATAGCTTCTAAAATTAGAAGCCTTTCTTCAGAAGATATATAAGCATCTAAAGGCGCTTTTCCATAAATGTAACAGTTTGGAACTTCTGAAAGTTTACTCAAAGCTTCATGTAAATTAGCAAAAATGGGAATATCATTCTTTTTGTCGCCTAATTCTTCCCCTGCATCCTTGCCAGCTAAAGAACTATCAATAATCCCAACAATATTATAGATTTCAGAGTGTCGAACCAAACCAGCAGCAGTTTTTCCGTCTACCAATCCAAATTGATTTTCACAGTAAACTAAAGCCGTTTTTTTTTCGATTGCGCTGGGCGCACTCTTTGCGATCGCCATTAAAATAGTCTCCTTAAAATTTGTGACCAAACTTTCAAGAAGCTTTTTGAAGTTGCTAATCCTTACTAAAACTCTAGGTTTTAGCAATATGCGAACAATTGACTTGGATTATGTCTGATAAAACAGAATTGATATTGGCTTGTGACTGTGAGATTCAGCCATCAATGACAAAAGCGTAGATTTCAGAAAATGCCAATATTGTTCTGCTTAGATCGCAGTCTTTTCTTAAGCTCAGGTAAGTTGGTAAATGCAGAGAAATTCTCAGACCTTAACTGAGGAGTGTTTTTGTTTAAAACTTTGTCTACTTATAAAAGTAACACATCATACAGCAAGAACGTAGAATTTATGGCAGGGATTCTCCTTATGAGACGCTTCGCAATCGCAATATTTCTTTTGACTGCGAGCCTTAAATTTTCACATATTATTAGCAACTTAAATTCCTAATATCTGTCAAACTAAATAGAGGATTAAATTTTTAGAACTAGCTAATTAATTAAATAATCGAGAAAAATATTATGTTGCCTATCGTTCGGAATCTAATCACAGTCGGAGAATCTATTGATTTTAATACGGCAACTAACGAGGAATTAGCACTAGCTTATAGTGAAATTCTGCCGCCTAAAGCCGACGAATTAATGGGATTTAGAAAAAAACTCGAAAGGATTAAATCTAATTTATCTAAAACCCCTAATATGGGTTGGTCTCAATTTGGTAGTTTGATGGGTCGAGAATTTCAAGAGTCTCTTTATAAATCGGAAAACTAAAAAAAGCCCGCTCTGTAGTGTCAGCTCAGAGTCGGGATGATATTCTAATCATAAGCTTGAGATTAGGCTAGCGAATGTCGATCGAACCATTCTTGAGCGATCGCGATACTAATTCCAGTTACCGCAGTTACAAATAGCGGGCAACAGACAGCGATCGCGATCGCGCGATGGTATTTACGCAATAATCCTTTCATAGGTTTTTAATTGTGTTTTGAGTGTGTTTAGATATCTGCGATTCGCTTCTATTGTTAAAGACGAACAAAATCTAATTTTGGATTTAAAATCAAAAAAATAGGCTAGTGCAGCACGACAGAAATAATTAGCCAGTTTTTAAAAGCTAAAAACTTTAATTTACAAAAGTTTTAACTTCTGACGAATGACGAAATCTTGCACTTTGGGATTATCGTTCGTGTCCTTTAGATCTTCAAAGATCTTCAACTGTAATGGTTGAAGACTATAACTTTGTAAACGCTTTTAAAGTAATTTTGTTCTTTCTAAGATTAGGCTAGGCAAACTTGTGCAACAAAACCTCAACTTCTAAAACAATTTATACAATTTATACATCAGCCAAACTTTTGTGTATACTCAATTTCAAACACTTAAGTGTCATACTATTTCTGTCATGCCAAGAAAGGTACAAATTATTTATTTAAGGTAAGTCAGCGATCGCAAATTTGTACACTTTCTTTTCTTTATTCTGCTTTTATTGGCATCTTAATCATTATGCAAAGTTTCTTTGCTGTTATCTTGCAGTTGACGATCGAGAAAAACTTGCTTTGGTTGGACAAAAATGATAAATCGTTGGTATGCGAGTATCTCGCTCTAAATAGGAAAAATTGATTTGACGGATCGCTCATTTTTGTACTATTGGTTCATCTTTTTCGGATTTATTCTTGTCCGATATTTTTGTATTGCTGGGGGAGCATACTGGCTCTTCTATTTGGTTTTAAACAAGTCTTTTGTCAAGCAGAGTTTGCATCATAAATCCCTGCCAAGTCAATCAATTTATAGAGAGATCCAATTGTCTATTCTGGCTGCGGTAGTTTTTGCTCTCGGCGCAGCATTTGTTATGACACAATACAATCGGGGCTTAACATTACTGTATGCTGACTTGAGCGAGTATGGATTGTGGTACTTAGTAGTCAGTTTTGTGTCAGTACTCATGCTTCAGGATACGTACTTTTATTTTCTGCATAGATTATTTCATAATCCCTTATTCTTTAAATGGGTGCATTATGGTCACCATCGATCGGGAGAGCCAACACCATGGACATCTTTTGCTTTTGATTTACCAGAGGCTTTGGTACAGGCGATCTTTTTTGTCGGTATAGTGTTTATTATCCCTCTCAATTTCATTACCTTGGTTGCCGCACTCATGACGATGACGCTATGGTCAGTGTGGAATCATCTTGGCTTCGAGCTTTTTGGGTCTTCTTTTCCTTACCACTGGCTCGGAAAATGGTTTATCGGTTCGACACATCACTCGATACATCATCGCAAGTACACGGTGCATTACGGACTGTACTTCACATTCTGGGATAAACTGCTCGGCACTCAAGACCCAAAGTATGATGTTGACACTCCCACCTCTACGCTACGCTAAGGACTGGGATTCTTGGTTCACTGAGTCAAGTTGCTGAGACAGGATTTCTCCAGCCAAAGTAGAGCTTGTCTCTCCCCAAGCGTTTAGAGCTAGCGGACTAGCCCACGTTCCCACGTGACCCGTGGTACGGATTGCTTTTTGCAGTATGTTTATGGCTGCATTAACATCTCTATCGAGTTCAGCGCCACAAACACATCTATGAGTTCTTTGGCTTAAAGTCTTTTGTACTTTAGTTCCACAACTAGAACAGTTAACACTTGTATAGTGCGGTGCGACTGCTACAGTTGTCTTACCAAACTTTACTCCAAAGTATTCGATCCATTTTCTCAAAGCGTACCAACCGATATCACTAATTGATTTAGCAAGCTTTGAGTTTCGTACCATGTTACGCACTTTTAAGTCTTCGTAAGCGACAAAATCTGTCGATTTGATTACGCAACGGGCTACTCTTTTAGCCCATTCTTCACGTTGCCTACTTATCTTAAGGTGCATTGAAGCTAATCTCTGTTTAGCTTTTTTGTAGTTGTTCGACTGAGCTTGTCCTTTTTTGAACCTTTTGGAAACCCGTTTTTGTCGTTTAACTAACTTTTTTTGAGCTTGGCGATAAAATCGAGGATTAGGTTCTGTATGCCCAAAGTTGTCAGCATAGGCATATTTCAAACCAAAGTCTAAACCACGAGCTACGCCACTTGGTTCTACTTGTTCTGTGACTTCTACATCAATACAAAATTGAGCATAGAAGCCATCTGCTTTTTTTACCAGTCGAATGCGATTAATTTGTTTGTCACTGTAAAATTTTAGATCGTGAGTTCCAACTAACTTGACCCGTCCAATCTTTTTTTTGTCGGTGAAATTAATGTGTTTGCACGTTGTTCTATCTAGTTTCCAGCCTGTCGTCTTGTATTCTACCGATCGAACGTTTCGCTTGAACTTTGGGAAACCTTTTTTTCCAGGTTTTTTGCTTTTGCAATTATCGTAGAACCTAGCAATAGCTGACCAAGCACGTTCGGCAGAAGCTTGTCGAGCCATAGAGTTCAATTCATTTGCAAAGCTATACTCTTTTGCCAATACAGCACAATATTTGTTTAAGTCGTATCTACCAACACCTTTGTTGTCCATCCAATAGCGAATGCAGCTATTACGAACAAACTGGGTTGTACGAATTGCTTCGTCTATTGCCTTGTACTGAGCTAGTTTAGCTTTTACTTTGAACTCTAAAACTAACATATTATGTCATCGACCTTTACATAAAATATATTAGCATAGTTGTCGAAAAAAACAACACGGCGCACTCAAGTACGCCTCGCTACATCCCACCCTTAAAAGAGTGGGTTTTGCTCGAAGTTTCTAAAACCGCTATCGCATTCATCCCACTCTTGAAAGAGATGGGCTTTCTGCTTATCCAACTTGTAAAAAATTTTATTGTAAAGATTTGTATCGTTTTAGAACAATTCAGACAATTTATACATTAATCAAACATGATTTCTAACAGCAGGATGTCATGCTGATAATTGTTAGCAGATTACACAAAACTAGGTGAAATAAATGACTGATATCGTAGATACCGCAATTAATGCTGGTTCTTTCAACACTCTAGTTGCTGCGGTTAAAGCTGCTGGTTTGGTAGACACCCTCAAAGGAAAAGGTCCATTCACTCTTTTTGCACCCAGCGATGAGGCGTTTGCCAAGCTTCCTAAAGGTACAGTAGACGGATTACTTAAGGATATTCCCCAACTTAAGAAAATCTTGACTTATCATGTTGTTTCCGGCAAAGTCATGGCGGCTGATGTAGCTAAGATGAAGTCAGCTAAAACAGTCGAAGGTTCAGATGTAACAATTGACGCTGCTAAAGGTGTCAAAATCAATAATGCCACAGTCTCAACAGCGGATGTTGGTGCTGATAACGGTGTTATCCACATTATTGACACAGTGTTGATGCCTGCTTAAGCACACGCCAAGCATAGTAAAGCATGAAGGGGACGCGCTTTCTGAGGAAACCTCAGAAAGCGCGTCCGCGATCTAGATATTAAACGTCTTAAAAAAAACGAGATTAGATTATTTGTCTTACTGGCAAGTTCAATTTTAACAATGACAGTCTTATTAACTACGTAAATGCAATTGCCGATCGAGTTAATTATTTGTAGTAGTCAAAGTTATTTTTCTAAAAAGATCGAACGACGCTCGATCGATAGACATATTTGTCCCTGTTGTTCGTACACTTTATTGCGCCACATAGACTCACAAAAAATTTACTGGCGTTGTAGCCACTGTTATCAGGAAATGCCAATTTAAAAGACGAGATCGAGAAACGTAGAGGACAAAAATTTTAAGAGTTTTATTGTTGTAAATTTTTCTGCGATCGAACTGCTGTCAATTATTAAAATCAGAGTTGTAAATACTTGATTCGACCATTATGCAATCTTATATTAGATCGAGGAGTTGCCCATGTTTCAACAAATGTGTTGGCTTTCATTGGAAGAGACAGACACAGAAAAAATCTTGCATCTGCGACTTCATGCATATCGATCGTGGAAACCTTATCGGGATTGTCCAGAATACGCGGTTTCAGACTACGACATTCCTAGATTTCCGAAGGGATTAGCAACCTACTACGCACTGAGACGATGGGGTTGGACTTTGGTTTCCAGCACAGAGGCAAGGATGAAGAATTTCACGGATGAATTTGAGGAATTGCAAGAAGGACACCGATCGAGCATCGACGCGATCGAATCGAACTGCCTTCAATTGCCAAAATCGGAATTGTTAATACTTGATTCGACTACTATTCAATTTTGAATTTCATCGAGGAGTTGCTTATGTTTCAGTTTCAACAAATGTGTTGGCTTTCATCAGAGGAGACAGACGCAGAAAAAGTCTTGTATCTGCGATTTTGTCGCGATCGACCATGGAAACCTTATTGGGATTGTCCAGAATTCGCGATTCCAGATTACGACATTCCTAAATCCCCGAAAGGATTAGCAACCTATCACATACTCAGACGATGGGACTGGACTTTAGTTTCCAGCACAGAGGTGAGGATGAATAATATTACGGATGAATTGGCGGGATTGGAAAAAGAATACCGATCGAGCATCAACGCGATCGAAGCAAACTGTCGTCAATTGCAAAACTCAATTTCTAATAACTGGATTCGATCGCTATGCAATTTTAAATTTAGATTGAGAAAGTGCCAAGGTTTCAGCAAATAGATAACTCTAATAAGTATTTATCTTCTCTAAATAAACAAACTAAAACAGCACAACAATCTTGTTTGACAAACAAGGTATATAAATATATTCAAGCTGACTTAGAGAGAATCTTTGAAAAAACACTTATGGCTCATTTTTCTCGAGCTAATTCCCAATATATAACCTTGGTTAGATTAATTATCGTCAAAAAGCTGGCAAAATATTTTTAGAGAATTATGTAGATCGATCGAATATTTTGATGATTTTTTTTTAATTGCTGTGAAAAATTTGCTGTTAAATTAAAACAAAATATTCAAGTGCTTGCTTCGGGAAACATGGCAAGAATATGGAGGAAATGTAATGAACAAGAAACATCCATCGAGCTTATTAACTAGAGAATCTCAATTTAGCCATAATCAACAAGTGTGCTTCATCGGTGGCACGGGCAAAATTAAAGACTGTTACTTTTATGCAGGAAAATGGATCTACGCCATTGAAATGCCACTAGGGCCAGAACCAGAAATGGGTAGGATTGGCGCTGAAACTCAAATCTTTTTAGAAGAAATAGAGATTCAGGAGGTTTCAGAGAAATTAGAAATTATGAATTGGAATAAAGGCATCGATCGAGCCTCAAAGCGATCGAGTGGAAGCCGACTTTAATGGGTATATTGTCTTGTTTGAGTTAGCAGAGCTTGAAATTAACGCGATCGCCCTCTAGCAAGACCCAAATTAACTTATACAAATTTATCTAAAATTATTATCCGAAAAGGCTTTGAACTAGTTCGATCGTTGTTTGAGAAATTTAGAACACAATCGACTCGATTTTGCATAACTTAATTTGTAACAAAGCATTACTATTAAAGAGTAGAGGTTTAAAAATCTTATTTGTCATAGACTTTTAAAACATACTAAAAACACTTGGATGAGGTCTTTTTCCAGTGGCAAAACGATCGCTCCAGGCATCGTCAGCAGGAGTCAAACAAGCGAAAAAAGCTTTTGCTAATAAGGGTTGGACTCAAGAAAATCTGGCAGGGGAAGTGAATCTAAAGACTCGTCAGCCAGTTTGGAGATTTTTCACAGGTCGTGCGATCGAACGTTATACATTTATAGAAATTTGTTCGGTTTTAGAGCTAGATTGGCGGGAAATTGCTGACAATCCCCCAGCCGAAGTTTCTGAACTATTCGAGAGAACATCCATAAATATCGATGCGCTGGTCAAGAAGGTGCGATCGCAACGTCAGGAGAAAATTCAAGATCAGTGCGGTACTTTACAGTTATTAGATACTAACTATCCCGTTGAAATAGAAGACATTTATATTGATGTCAATATTTTGGAAGAGATTGCCAGTCAACAATGGCTAGAAATCTCTGAGTTGCAAAATCCTACCTTAAAAGAATTCGATCGCTTTGGCTTAGGTCAGATTTCTCAGAAACAAAGATCGGGCATGAGGGCAGTCGAAACCCACTCCAAGCTGAGGGTATTAGGTAAACCTGGGTGTGGTAAAACTACTTTTTTGCAATATCTCGCCATTCAATGTAACCGAGGTAATTTTGCTGCAAATCTAGTTCCCATCTTTATTAATTTGAGAGATTTTACTGACGAATCAAAAGAGACAGGGGCGTTCGGCTTATTAAACTTCATTGCCTCTGAATTTCTCACCTGTGGGATTTTAGAACAGTCCGCGATCGAAACTCTACTTTTTGAGGGCAGAGTGTTACTGTTACTGGATGGACTCGATGAAGTGCGGCATCGAGATAACAACGCAGTCGTCAAAGAAATTCGCAGATTCTCTGAAAAATTTCCCAAGAATTTATTCGTTGTCACCTGTCGAACGGCTGCCAAAACATTTAACCTCAAACGCTTCACCGATGTCGAAATTGCTCCGTTTACCCAAGCACAAATTGTCGCCTTTGCTCAGAAATGGTTCGCAGTATTTACTAGGAAAAATCCCCAGGACGATCTGGATATAGCAGTTCAGTTCATTGAAGAACTGGATTTACCCGAAAATTTGCCATTTCGCCGACTCGCAGTCACTCCCTTATTTTTGCATCTTGCTTGCTGGGTATTCCATCGCCAAGAAAAATTTCCAAGTAAACGAGCCGAATTCTATAAGCAATGTCTAGACCTTCTTTTAGGCAAATGGGATGAAATTAAAGGCATCGTTCGCGATGAAGTTTATCGAGGGTTTTTATTGCCACAAAAGCTTCAACTGATGAGTCAGATTGCCGCCGCGACGTTTGAGGAGGGTGATTACTTTTTCGATCGACGAGTTGCCGAACAGTATATTGGCGACTTTATCAGTAATTTACCAAATGCTTCCACCGAGGCAGAAGAATTACAACTCGATAGCGAAGCCATACTTAAGGCGATCGAGTTGCAACACGGGTTATTGGCAGAACGAGTGCGAGGAATTTTCTCTTTTTCCTCTCTAACGTTTCAAGAGTATTTCACAGCCAGAAAAATCGTTGCTAGTTATAATTTACAATCATTAGAGCGATCCTTAGAACGTCTGGTCGGTCATATCACCGAATCACGGTGGCGCGAAATCTTTTTGTTGACGGCTGCTATGTTGCGTAGTGCAGACTCCCTCGTACAGTTGATGAAGCAACAAATCGATGCCCTAGTCGCACAAGATCCCTATCTCCAAGAGTTTTTAACCTGGGCAAGCCAAAAATCTCTGGTTACACCCCCACCCACTTTAGCTGCAACTCGTGCTTTTTATCTCGGTCTTACCCAAACTCCTCATCTTGCCCCTCACTTCGCTCTTGCCTGTACCCTCGATCGAGGTATTTTCCTCGATACGTTATTAGATAACCTGGTGTTGGAATCTGCCATTGGCTCTAGCCCCGATTTTGCCCATATTCATGCCCTCAGCGATGCCCTCAACAATGTTCTCAACATTGTCCTCGATCTTGGTTTACAGCAATCCCTGCAACAACTCAAAGAACAACTTCCCGATCCAGGGCAGGATAGAGCAATGTTTCAGTCATGGTGGCAAATAAATCATTTAGCCTGGACTGAGCGGTTAAGAACGGCGATTTCCTTTCATCGCAATATACAGTCTCACTGGCACTTTAGCCCCGAACAGCAGCAACTTCTGCAACACTATTATGATGCCAATCAGTTACTGATCGATTGCCTCAATAGTAATTGCGAAGTGACGATCGCAGTGCGGCAAGAAATTGAATCTGCCTTGTTATTGCCTAAGAAGGAATTAGAAGAGAGGGAATGGAACAATTAACTTCAAACCCTAAGATGGATTGCAATAACTCCGCAGCATGAAATCATGAAAAAGTTATTTCAGTTTTTTACCCATACATTAGCAGAAAAAAAAGGAGTCATATGAATAAAACCGACACAAACCAAACGATCTTTGATAAAGTGTTTCGCGATCGCGAAGGCAAAATCGTTATAGCTCAGATGCCAAACATACCGATCGTTGTTTGGTTTGTAGCTACTCTATCAAAGCTAGTTTTTACAACAGGTGAAATTAATATAGGATTGGACGTATTAGCTTTTAGCTCATTGATTATTTGGGCTTGTTTAGAATTATTTCAAGGCGTTAATTACTTTCGCAGAGCATTAGGTCTTGTTGTAATTGTTGGTTTGCTTGCATCGAGAATTCAATAAGGATGAGTCGATCGGAAAATCGCTAGATCTCGATCTTAAATTTTGTAACAAAATCAAACGTTACCAACTTATTTTATACATCTCGAACCTTTGCCAAGACACAATCTTAAACATCGATCTGTCAGATTATAAGCAGAACAATTAAAGACAAGGGCGACAGAGAAAAATGTAGATTTTAACTCTAAATTTTGTAAAGCTCTTTATTAATCTAAATTCAATTTCTCCTCGCTAACTGACAAAGCGTAAAATGCCCGAACAAAGCGATCGAGTAGAGGCATAGCAGTGCCATGGATGTACACAAGCAAAAAAGTCTTGATATCTATTTTCGATCGCTACTCGAACTCATTTTTTCCATGGGCGTAGTTAGAGCAGAATGTATAAAAAACATGAATTTGTTACTAATCTTACATTTCTTCAAGGGCTGCGAGTGCTTATTGTAGACAATAATGTCGATTGCTGCGATACGATCGAGTTTCTGCTACAACTCTATGGGATAGAGGTAAGAAAAGCATTTTTAGCCCAGCAAGCTCTAAAAATATGTGTAGAATGGCAACCAGATATCCTCGTGAGTGATATTGCCTTGCCAGAGATGGATGGCTTTGCCCTGGTTCGACAAGCAAGAGCGATCGCGGCAGAACGAGGAAAAGCATTGTTAGTCATTGCTGTGACCGCTTATGTCAGTGAAAACATACGTCAACTTGCTCTCTCAAGTGGGTTCGATTTTTGGTTTACCAAACCCTTATATCTTAATGATTTCGTTACTGTGCTTGCCTATTTAGTGATTTACCAGTCCTCATCCCCAATTGTTCAAAGAACTATGATTAATCCCGTGGAAATGGCTATCTAACTTTTCAAGAGCAAAGACTTAATTTGGGAATAATTTTTTCTAGGGCAGTCTCTAATAAAAATACGATCGTTTTTGGAATTATGCAGGTAATCTAAATTTTTGAGTGTTGCGATCGAAAAGTGAACTTGTCCGAGCTACTTATGCAGAATCTCGATCTGATTTTTGAAGACAATGAATTATATCAAATACTTATGTTCCAAGCAAGATTTTAAAAAAAATGTTATATTTTTAAGATGAATAAAAAAAACATATTTAATATTATCACTCCTAAAGATAAGGCAGTAGCCCATCATAGCTCACTGTATGTTCTATCAGCTAGGCGTAAGCATTAGATATTTCGTTTCAGTCTAAGATATCTAGCTAGCATTAATGCTTTGTTTTTCGCCTTAGTATTGACACAGGAGTTAGTCATAAATCAACCAACTGAATTATCTTTAGAACAAGAATTCGAGCTCAAAAATTTTGCCGATCGAGTGCAGCGTATGTCTCGCGAACAAGCTCAAGAATTCTCGATCGTGCTGCATCAGCAAATGATGATGCGGGAAACAATGTACCAACATTTTTTGATACATGAATGGAATCTAGATTCAGGCACAGTCTTTAAATGAAGCTGACAAAAGGCATTGCTGTGTGTTTGGCTCGATTAATTTTGTCAGTATCAATCAAAAGTGCGATCGATGTTTACCAACTGCCAAAACCTTACTTTGCAAGCACTTAGGGTTTAGTCAGCACATTAGCGAAGGAAGTTTATGGCTATATTTTCTAAAATCATTTCTAACTTTATTCCCATTCCCGAACCAATCCAAAATAAGTCTCGTGTTGATGCCCTGAAAAAACGCCTCGATTGGGGTGAACCAGCCCTAACTATGTTCGGTTAAACACTTTAGAAATCGAAGTCAACGCAGCGATCGCATCTTTAAGTATTCAATTTAATCATCATTATGGCAAAAGACAAAGGCACTAAAGAATCTAAAAAACCAAAAAAACCATCCGATGGGACTAACAAGCAAAAGAAAGATCCCAGCAGACATAACGAACCACAGCCTAGCAAGTAAGCAAGAATTAAAATAAATGAATAAAATACACAAAAACCCCGCACTTCAACAAGAACCGATCGGCGAACCAGCATCGATTATTGCTCCTAGAGAAGATGAATCGATTTTTAGATGGATAAAAAGCACTGGTCGATTTATACCCCGTGAATCCAATAGGTTTAACGAAGACAAGGCGACAGATGAACTTGAAGATCTTCTAGACCAAGAAGAATTAGATGAAGAAGAATAATTTCTGTGTCTTTAGATTTAATGCAGATTTAATGCCCGATCGAGGTAAGAGAGTTAGGTGATACCAATGAAAATTCAAGCATTAAACATTCAAATTGGCGATCGCATTATTGTCTACTTCAAAAATAAAATGCAGGTCTGCACAGTCAAAAACATTTATAATCCCGATCGAACCAATATTACACTATCTGTATTTCGTGGAGAACGCTATCGTTATTCAAGCTCGGGCATAATTCGATTTAGATCGGAAGCTTTAGTCGATTTGAAGATGTATTAATTGTATCAATCATCTCCAATAAAAATGTTACAATGGCGATCGAGAATAAAGATAAAAGATTGAATTTATATTCAGTATTGTAGGGTTTTTTCCATAAAGTATCGATCTAGTTCTTTCCTAATAATCTTGTCTCTCTAAGCACAACACTCATTAAGGAGACAATCCATCTATGTCAATTTATGTAGGCAATTTATCCTACGAAGTCAATCCAAACGATTTGAATGAAGTTTTTGCCGAGTATGGAGCTGTTAAACGGGTTCATGTTCCTACCGATCGAGAAACAGGTCGCGTGCGCGGTTTTGCTTTTGTCGAAATGGAATCAGAAGCAGACGAAGATAAAGCTATTAAAGCTCTAGATGGCGCAGAATGGATGGATCGCAGTCTAAAGGTTAACAAAGCCATACCTCGCGAAAACAATAATTCATCTGGTGGTGGTCGTCGAAATAACCGCTTCTAAAAGTTAAAGTTAAATTAAATAACGCTTCTGGGGATAGAACGGATTAATTCCACGAGCATTTCCCTAGAAGCGTTTTGTTGTCTCAAAGAGGATTAATTCACAGATGGCTAAACGTCGCAACGCAAAAAAAGAGAAAGCAGACCGAAACAAAATTAATGCTCGAAAGTTTCGCAAACCAACTTCTCGCTACTCTGGGAAGACTAGAAGATACTCTAACTATAATAATGAGAGTAGTGAGAAGAAATCTTCAGAAACTGAGTCAAGTCAATCTTCGTCATCTGAAGAGAACCATAATTAAGGATTAAACGTAATCGTTTACATCGCTTCTTAAAAGAGCGATCGCTTGCTTTTTGCTTTTAGCAAGAACAAACAGTCTCGATCGTTCTCGATATTTTTGGTTGTTTTTCGTCTGTTAAGTTGCCAAAAAAATAGCGATCGACATTTAGAAAAACGCAGATAAGAGTTAAAAATTTTCGATATTTTATAACTCTTAAAATACGCTCCTTCGATCGCTATTTGATTAAATCTCCCAATAACGGATTTTTTAAAAAAATTTTTGGTTAAATAGAAACTTCGCTCAACTCGCGAGTAATATGGTCGAAGGGGCGATCGATACAAGAAAGATCGGCTACACCAGCTTCAGTTGCCATTTCTTTCACCATTTCTTTCATGATTTGAACGCCGATTACGGTTGAACCAATTGGTACTCCTAAAGAATTATAAGTTTCCCGCAAGCCTTGCAAGACACGTTCGTCGAGGACATTAGTATCGTCTGCGACAATAGCATAGCTAGCATAGCGTAGATAATAATCCATGTCGCGCAAACAAGCTGAATAGCGACGAGTTGTGTAGGCATTGCCACTAGGACGAATTAATTCTGGTACTCGCTCAAATAATTGAGTTCCAGCTTTTCTGACGATGCTCGCTGCATTACCATTAATAACACCAGCCACAGCAATTCTTGCCGTACCAGACTCAAAATAAGCTTTGAGACTGTCCATAGCATCTCTGTCTAAATAGCGTCCACTAACATCGTAACTTCTAATTAATTTGGTAACTGCATCTCTCATTAAATTGTTCTCCTAAAGCTGCGCTTTTTTAGTAGGCTGGCAAAATAGCCCTTTTTTAGCTTTATATTAGCTTGGTTTTCTCCTTTTTCCTGAAGTACAATCGCGGCGAACCGTACTGCTTCAGTAGGTTTAATTTACCAAATTAACTCTGGCAACTTTTGCCTAATTATCTTTTCTCTATAATCGTACAGTGCTGATGAAGCATAATTTAACAGAGATTTTTTGATTCTTAACGAAGTCGTTTTGGTAAAATTTGTTACATCTTTGCATTTTTTACAGGTTCATCATGTTTAGAAATGTGTTATTTCTGTCAAAATAAATACTCTCTCCTAGATTTCTACATCTAGGAAAATGGCGATCGCAAAAAATAATTTAATCAATCAAGGAGCAATTGATGCCTGAAACTCCCCAAGAAGTCTTGAGAATGATTCAAGAGCAAAATATTAAAATCATCGATTTAAAATTTATTGATATGCCAGGCATTTGGCAACATTGCTCTTTCTATCACAATCAAATCGATGAAAGTTCTTTTACAGATGGCGTTCCTTTCGACGGATCTAGTATTCGCGGTTGGAAAGCAATTAATGAATCGGATATGGCAATGGTTCCCGATCCAAAAACTGCTTGGATCGACCCGTTTATGAAAGAAAAAACCTTGAGCATGATTTGTAGCATCAAGGAACCGAGAACGGGAGAGTGGTACAGTCGCGATCCTCGTAGCATCGCGCAGAAAGCTGTTGATTTTCTCCAATCTACAGGACTTGGCGATACAGCTTTTTTTGGCCCTGAAGCAGAATTTTTTGTTTTTGATGACGTTCGTTTCGATCAAAGAGAAAACGAAGCATACTATCATGTAGATAGTGTTGAAGGTCGTTGGAATTCTGGTAAGAAAGAAGAAGGTGGCAACCTCGGCTACAAACCTCGCTACAAAGAAGGTTATTTTCCCGTTCCACCTACAGACACGATCCAAGATATGCGGACGGAAATGCTGCTAACCATGGCAGATTGCGGCGTTCCCATTGAAAAGCATCACCATGAAGTTGCTACTGGCGGTCAAAACGAGTTAGGTTTTCGTTTCGCTACCATGATTGAGGCGGCTGACTATTTGATGACTTATAAATATGTCATCAAAAACGTTGGTAAAAAGTATGGCAAAACTGTAACCTTTATGCCTAAGCCATTGTTTAATGACAATGGTTCTGGTATGCACACTCACCAGTCTATTTGGAAAGATGGACAGCCTCTATTTTGGGGCGATGGTTACGCTAACTTGAGCCAAATGGCGCTTCATTATATCGGCGGTATCCTCAAGCACGCACCAGCACTGTTAGCGTTAACAAATCCTACTACTAATTCTTATAAGCGTTTGGTTCCTGGTTTTGAAGCACCAGTAAACTTAGCTTATTCCCAAGGTAATCGATCGGCTTCGATTCGTATTCCTTTGTCTGGTACCAACCCCAAAGCGAAGCGTTTAGAATTCCGTTGTCCCGATGCTACTTGCAACCCTTATCTCGCTTTCGCGGCAATGCTTTGCGCTGGTATCGACGGTATCAAGAATCAAATCGATCCAGGCGCTTCTCTCGATGTTGATATTTACGATCTAACTCCTGAAGAGTTGAGCAAAGTTCCTTCTACTCCTGGTTCTTTAGAGGATGCTTTAGCTGCTCTAGAACAAGACCATTCTTTCTTAACTAGCACTGGTGTCTTTACCGAAGACTTCATCGAAAACTGGATCAAATACAAACTCGATAACGAAGTCAACCCCATGCGCTTGCGCCCCCATCCTTACGAGTTCTCTCTCTACTATGATTGCTAAATGATATTTTAGTAATTTAAATGTTTCTGAATTAAACGGCAAAACCGCTATTAACATTTTTGGTTAATAGCGGTTTAAATTTATGGTAAAAATTAAAGCAATTTTGATAATTATTTAGTGACCTACGTCTACCTGATTTTGAAGATTGTTGAGGTCTTGATCTTGAATCATTAGGTTACCAGCACCAACAGCAGCACCACTATTTTGACCATCTTGTTTGTTGATTTGTAATTGAGGGTCGGTTCCGTTTAGGTAGCTATTGGGATCTACGTCAGCTTGGTTTTGAATGTTGTTTAAATCTTGATCTTGAACTACGGTATTACCGACACCAGAGGCAACACCACTATTTTTTGAACCTTGAGAGTTAACTTGAGATTGACCTGCAAAAGCAGCAACAGGAGCGAGAACTAAAGCAGCAGTAGCTAGTAAACCGAAAGCAGATTTCATATTCATCATTTTATGTGTCCTCATTAGTAGTTTTACTCGATCGAGGGACTTACGCCTCCTCACACTCATCTATACGGCAGTATATTTTGTTTTATGCAAAAAACCTCGAAAAAAAATCTAAAAATCTAACTTTAGTCAGTTGTCACTCGAAACTAACTGCCATTAATTTTAAAATGAACTTTGAGACTCAAGGTAATAAAGTGGCAACTGTTTTGCATATTAAAACGGAAAAAGTTCAAATTTTTAACGGAGATTTGGCGATCGATGCTTATTTAGCACAACCTCAGCAACAAGGTTCGTTTCCTGGAGTGGTAGTCATTCAAGAAATTTTTGGGGTAAACGAACATATTCGCGATGTTACCGAGAGATTTGCTAAAGCTGGATATGTGGCGATCGCGCCAGCTATTTATCAGCGAATCGCACCTGGTTTTGAAACTGGTTATACCGCAGAGGATGTCAAAGTTGGTAAAGAATACAAAGAGAAAACTAAAGCTGACGAACTTTTAAGCGATGTTCGAGCGGCGATCGATTATCTTTACCAATTACCTCAAGTTAAGAAAACTGGAGTAGGTTGTATCGGTTTTTGTTTTGGCGGTCATGTTGCTTATTTAGTTGCTACTCTAGATGCAATTAAAGCGACAGCTTCTTTTTATGGTGCGGGTATTGCTAACTCAACCCCTGGCGGTGGCGAACCGACTATTACTAAAACTAAAAATATTAAAGGGACTATGTATGCATTCTTTGGTATGGAAGATGATAGTATTCCTGCCGAACAAGTAGATTCGATCGAAGCAGAATTAGAGAAAGATCGGATTCCCCATCAAATTTTTCGTTATAGGGGTGCAGATCATGGTTTCTTTTGCGATCGCCGCGCCAGCTACAATCAAAATGCCGCAGAAGATGCCTGGGGGCATGTGTTAGAGTTATTTAGCCAACAACTGTAAACCGTGCCAAAGGAAAAAGTGCTGCTTTTGCTTTGCTAGTGCGTTCGGCTGTGCTGAGTTTCTTTTTGTCATTAGCATTCAGCCATGGCGCGATCGGCTAACTTTCTTTTAAGCTGAATGCTATGTATTTAAAAACTCTTCACCTTCGCTCTTTTCGTAATTATCGAGATCGGCAGGTGAATTTTGATGCTCAAAAAACAATTTTAGTCGGTAATAACGCTCAAGGAAAATCGAATCTCCTTGAAGCGATCGAATTGTTAGCAACTTTGAGAAGTCATCGAACATCGCGCGATCGCGAGTTGGTTTTAGAAGGAGAACAGGTAGCACAAATTGAAGGCTATCTCGATCGCGCCTATGGTTCGTCAGAATTGGCTTTAACCTTGCGTCAACAGGGAAGACGTACTGCTAGCGTTAATAGAGAATCAGTGCGCCGTCAATTGGATTTTTTGGGCATTCTCAACGCCGTTCAGTTTTCTAGTCTCGATTTAGATTTGGTCAGAGGTTCGCCAGAATCGCGCCGTAACTGGTTAGATACGTTATTAATTCAACTCGAACCAATTTACGCGCATATTTTGCAGCAATACAATAAAGTTTTAAAGCAACGCAATGCTTTATTAAAAAGTATTCACAAAGGAAAAAATGAAGATAAATCCCCACAGCAATTAGGATTTAGTTCTCAACAATTAGGATTCGATGCAAAGGCACAATTACAATTATGGAACGAGCAATTAGCGGCGGCTGGTTCGCGAGTAACTAGAAGACGCGCTAGAGCGATCGCCAGATTAGCACCGATCGCGCAAGCATGGCACTCTAGTATTAGTGGCAAAACGGAAGTATTAGAAATAAAATACGCTCCCAATGTAACTTGGACAGACGATCGACCCGAAACAGTACAACAAGCTTTTTTAGATAAAATTGCCAGTCGCGCGATCGCCGAACACCAGCAAGGTAAAACTGTAGTTGGAACTCATCGCGATGAAATTGAGTTTATTATTAATAACACGCCAGCTAGATATTATGGTTCGCAAGGACAGCAGCGCACTTTAGTTTTGGCTTTAAAATTGGCAGAATTAAAATTAATTGAAGAAGTAGTCGGCGAACCTCCCTTACTGCTTTTAGATGATGTGTTAGCAGAATTGGATCTCAACCGTCAAAATCAGTTATTAGATGTTCTCGGCGATCGCTTTCAAACTTTAATTACGACTACTCATATCAATTCTTTTGACGCTCAATGGTTGAAGGCTTCGCAAATTCTTGCTGTTGAAGCCGGACAGATTAATTTATTTAAGTGAATTAATTGCGATCGAATTATTTTGAAGTCAGAAACTCGATCGTAGAATAAGCTAACATTGCTCGATCTTCGGTCACCATAATTAACTCGTGTTGTAAAGCTTGAGATATTAACAAACGGTCAAAGGGGTCGCGATGAAGTGAGGGAAGATTAATTAATTGAGCAATGCTATTTTCGTCTACAACAATACTTTTAATTAAGTGTTTTCTTCTTTGCTCGGCAAGGTATATTTCAGGAGAATGAGGAAAAGAAAGTTTTCCTAATTGATATTTAATAACACATTCCCAGATAGAAACAACGCTCAAAAATCTTTGATTATTAGGATTTCGTATTTCTTGGCACAAGTTATCCGATAAGCGCTCATCATCATGAATTAGCCAGAGAAAAATATGAGTATCTAAAAGTAGTTTCATTTAGGTTCAAATAAATCTAAAATATCATCTGGTAGAGGTTCGTTAAAATCATCAGGAACAACAAACTCGCCTTTAGCAAGTCCAATAGGAAGCAATTTGTTTTGTTGACGATAAGTTTCGACTATTTTGTCAATTTCTTCATTGGTTGTCGGATTTTTTAGATCTTTTATATCTATATCTATAGAGTGTTGCCGATATTCTAAAAATTCAACAAACTGACACACTAAATTAAGTTCTTCGGTAGATAAGTTATTTAGTTTTTCGATCGCGCGATCGCGTAGACTTTTCTCTTGAGAGAAATCGTATTTTGTTTTAGCATTCATGTTTTTACAAAACAGTTACTCTATACTTATTAGTTTTAATTCTAATAAAACGGACAACTGAAATCCGATCGGTATCCGACCAAATTGCGTCCTCGTCTCTACAAAATCTGTTGCCAACATCTGTAAATTTGGAATTAAAGTCACTCTTTGGATAGAAGATTTGGTTAGACAGCAGCACTTAACTTGATTTGTATTGGAATCGAGTATCACCTATAGTTCAAATTTAACTAACCGCAATTTCTTCGATTTACAAACATTGCCACCGCGTTTGCTGGTTGTAGGTGGCGGCTACATTGGTTTAAAACTCGGACAGGGTTTGACTCGTTTGGGCAGTCAAACCCAAATGATTGTCAGGGGCAATCGCGTCCTCGATCGCGAGGAATCCGAAGTCAGCGAAGTTATCGTCAAAGCTTTAAAACAAGATTAGAGCGATCGGTTCATATCCATCCCACCTATGGAGAAGCATTACCGAGTTTGGCGCGATTATTTTACAAATAAATTTCCAACCTAAATCCGTAGCATCTAAGTTAGATCGATATTTATCCGCGTTCATCTGCGTTTATCTGCGGACTCTTTTCTAAAAATCATGATTTTGACAACAAACCTAGTAAACACTCATAAACGATCGACAAAGAAAAAACATGAAATATAGAAAACTTGGCAATAGCGACCTCAACGTTTCCGAAATAATTTTAGGCTCTTGGCTAACCTATGGCGGCGGAGTCGAGAGACAAAAAGCAGAAGCTTGTATTCACAAAGCCTTTGATGTCGGCATTAACTGTATCGACACTGCCAATGTATACGGACGCGGGGCGGCTGAATCCCTATTAGGAGAAATTTTACAAGGACGCGATCGCAACTCTTACATTTTGGCAACCAAAGTTTACTTTCCCATGTCACAGAGCGATCGAGGATTATCGGCCGCCCAAATTCGCAAACAACTCGATGCCTCCTTGCAACGTCTTCGTACCGATTACGTCGATCTCTATCAATGCCATCGCTATGACACAAATACGCCCCTAGAAGAAACAATGCAAGCGCTAACCGAAGTCGTACGGCAAGGAAAAGCCCGTTACATTGGCTTTAGCGAATGGAGTCGCGATCGAATTCAAGCAGCCTTAAATCTTCCCAATGTAGAAAAATTTGTATCCAGCCAACCCCAATACTCAATGCTATGGCGCAAACCCGAAGCCGAAGTATTTCCTTTATGTGCCGCCAATGGCATCGGTCAGATTGTTTGGTCGCCACTAGCCCAAGGCGTTCTTACTGGTAAATATACACCTGGAAATGCACCACCACCTGATTCGCGTGCGGCAAACGATAAGATGAATGGTTTTATGGGGGAACTTTACAGCGATCGCGTTCTCAATGCCGTACAAAATCTCAAACCGATCGCGCAAAAATTAAATATTTCTATGGCTCAACTAGCTTTAGCCTGGGTATTGCGAGATGAGCGAGTCTCTTCAGCTATTATTGGTGCGAGTCGCCCCGAACAGGTAGAAGATAATGCAGCAGCATCAGAAGTTAGCTTGAGTGACGATGTACTCAAAGATATCGACAAAGCACTAGCGCCCGTGCTGTCTTATTCAGAAATATCGCTGGGATAGTTAGAATAGGATGCTTCAAGTTTGCGGATAATTTTAGATTTAATTTTTTCCAATTCGTGCTTTAATAACTGCTTGGCGATTTGTGGTTTGCCTACTGTTTGAATCAAGTTACTGACATCCGCCCATTGCTTGAGCATTTTGCGATTTTGGTCGCTAATGGTAGATTGCATCAAATGTTGGCATTTTTGTGGGCGATCGGAGGCAAATAATAAAATACGATAACAACCTCGATCGCTTAGAGAACGAGCCACCAACTGTCCTTTATTAGTTTTGAGGTCGAGATAGCAGGATAACCAACGGGGGCCAACTTCGCGATTGTAAATCAAAGTAATCCACAACAACAGAGGATAGGGGTGATCGAGAAACAAAAACTGATTGAAACGAGAACTATTGAGATGTTCGTTAATTTCTGAGCGATCGAGCATCGCACAAATCGTTGGAATCATCCCTTCTGGAGTGGGCAGCAAACGAGCAAAAACAATTTTTTGTTTGGGTTTATCGTCAGGCCAACTGGTATTGAGACAAATTTCGTCGGCAGAGGGATAATTAACGATCGTCGCTTGAGAGTCGAGATTAATTTGAGTTGGTTGTTCGTCTTTTTTAAAACTGGGAGCTTTGTTGAGATTTTTTTGAATAGTTTCTAGGGTTTTTAAAATTTCAGTAGCACTTTGGGGTCGATCTTTTGGCAATTTTTTCAAACATCTCATTACCAGTTCTTCTAATTCCTTGGGCAATTTGAGACTTGAGTCGAAGGAATGGGGGGGGATTTCGCGATGAGCCTTATACCATCCGCCAAAAGAAGAGTTTTGTGGGAGTATGGGCATATCGCCAGTCAGCATTTCGTACATCATTACGCCCAAACTGTATATGTCGGAACGATTGTCGAGTTCCTTTCCCTCCATTTGTTCGGGAGAACAATAGGCAAGAGTTCCCATAAACGACTGGGTTTGCGAGACATTAGCTTGAATCAGTTTAGCAATACCAAAATCGAGAACTTTGACTAATTCGCCTAAAGTCGGATCTTGTACGACTAAAATGTTGCTTGGTTTGATATCTCGATGAATAATTTGGCAAAGTTCGCCGTTAAAAGAAATGCCTTGATGAGCCGCTTCTAGCCCAAAACAAATTTGACGAGTGAAACTAAAAAACCGAGGTAAATGAAGGGGTTTGTCTTGAATAATATCACTTAAGCCTTCACCCGCCAAAAACTCCATTACGTAAAAAGGAACATTGCGATCGTCTACTCCATAATCTCTAACTCGTACGACATGAATACTTTGTTCACCCAAAATCGCGCAAATGGTTGCCTCTCGCTCGAAACGCTCTCGCAGACTGCTATTGAGCAAAGTTTGCGACAGGAATTTCACTGCTACCGTAACGCCACCGAGTAAATTATCTTTAGCCCGATAAACTTGACCCATAGCGCCTTCGCCCACTAACTCAGCAAGCTGGTAGCGATTGGAAAGTATACGACCGTAATTGGGATTTTGATTCATGCTCATGGACAGAGATTAAATTAGACGCTCTAGAGTTGCTTCCATTGTGCTATTTAGATATTGACCTGCCAAGATACCCCCAGAAAAATAGTAAGTATCTTCGTTAAGACGGTAAAAAGTTTCAAAACCATTGCGTTTTTGCCGATCGCCGAGTACCCAATAACGTTGAATGATTGAGTTGGGGCAAATCCAGCCTTCTCCTTCCACGTCTCCAAAGAGACTGTGTTGTAAAACATAAGTATAGCGCTGGAGTTTGTTATCTAGGTGTCCTCGATATTTAATCGCGATTGACGAAGTCGTCGCAGCATCGGGACGTTTAGTCCCGATGACCGATGACTTCAATTGAGCCGTTGACTCGTCAGTGCTTTCGACAAAATCGAGCGTGCTTTTGACTGAAAACCAATTATCTTGTTTCCAAGTTATTACTGTTTTACCCTCAATGGCTCTCAATACGCCATTGTTTGCGATCGAATTGCCTTGAAGTTGCCAAGTTCCTGCTTCCATTAAAAAACTGTGAGTCACATCGTTTTCTCCTAATTACCCCAAATGGGCAACTCAGTTATACTTCGCCGTGCCACGACAGAGCCTTCTGTTACTTCGTGAATATCGCCCAATAACATCGGTTTTTTCGCTCCAGTTACTTGCGGTAAATTACCCGGTTGCAAACAGACATAGCGCCAATAAGCTAAAACAGCAAACGCGATCGCTTCTTTAAAATCGCCATCTACCCCCGCATCATCGGTTGTCATGACAGGAATCTCACCCAATTCTTCTTGCAAACGCTTTCTAATGTAAAGATTGCGACTGCCACCACCGCACAACAATACTTCATCGGGCAGACTGGGTAAAAAATGGCGATAGCTATGGGCGATCGAAGCAACGGTTAGTTCGGCAATAGTTGCCAACCAATCTGCATCGCTTAATTGTTCTTGCTGTGCTTCCAAAGCGCGTTCAGTGAGGTAAGCTTCGCCAAACAATTCTCTACCTGTAGATTTTGGAGGTGGTTTTTTGAAGAAATCATGTTCGACCCAGCGATCGACTAATTGATGGCGAACAATACCTCTAGCTGCCCAATTTCCATCGCGATCGTAAGTTTGATGACCGTTGGTGAGTTTTTTTACTGCTAGGTCGAGTAAGGTGTTACTCGGGCCAGTATCCCAACCAATTATTTTGTTTTGCCAGTCTGGTTCTTTTCGGGCTGGTAAATAGGTAACATTGCCAATTCCGCCTAGGTTTTGAATTGCTCTAGTTTTGGTGGGATGACTCAGTAAATAGGCATCCACTTTGGGGACTAATGGCGCTCCTTGTCCGAAGGCGGCAATGTCTGCGGCGCGAAAATTACTGACAACCGAAATTTCGGTTAAATAAGCAATTACTTCTCCCCGACCGAGTTGCATGCTATAACCCAAAGAAGGCAAGCTTAAAGCTTTTCCTTTTCCTTCTTCTGGCGGTCGATGATAGACGGTTTGACCGTGAGAACCAATTAATTTGGCGCTTGGATTTCCCGTCTGGATTTTGACGGCAGCCAAGGCAAATTGTGAAGCAATCTCGTCGTCCAAAGCAGCCAGTTCGGCGAACGATAGAGATGCTCCTTCACAAACAGCTAAGATTCTTTCTCGTAAAGCTGTTGGATATGGATATGTTTCTTTTGCTATCAATTTGACTTCGAGATTGAAGTCGGTACCAGTAATGCTAACCAATGCAGCATCTATACCATCAACAGAAGTCCCACTCATTAAACCAATGACATTCATTGGGTTTCATTAAAATCGATCTAGTTATTGGTAACAGTTGAAGCTATCAGTTGTCAGTAAGTTTTGAGATTCTTTAACAATTTGCGCGATCTACTCCACCCTGCTTTCAAGGCGATCGAATAACAAACAACAAATAATAAATTTTTATTAAGATTTTTATCTTAAGACAAATTCAATAGTATCCGCTCTACAGTTTTAATTAGCATAAAAACTGAATAACCTTCAAAAACATACCTAATGGTAGAGTGTTTAATAAATTTAATATGAGCTTGTTCAAACCCAAGTTTCGTCCGAGGCGTTTGCGAACTCGCTTGCTAGTTCCGATCGTCACTCTACTATTTTTTGGTTCGATTGCTTCAAATGAGATTGAAAAACGTGTCGAACAAAAACAAATCGAGGTTTCGCTCGAACAGGAAGGTATTCATGTTTTAATTCAAATCGAACAACGCTTGCAAGAAAAACAAAGAGCTAAAGAAAGTTTGGTTCGATTGTTAGCTGAAAGAGAAGATCTAGTTGCTTCGGTAAAAGTTGGCGCATCGGATCGCTTGCAGAAGATACTCAAACCTTGGCGGGGAAAGTTAAACATTGATTCGATCGCGATCGAATCAGCAAAAAATACCCCCTTGCTGCAATTGGGAGAACCACGACAAAATCTACAAGCACCTTTAACAGTTGCTGCGCGATCGGGTGCGCTTCAATCTCGAATCGCGATCGACAGACAGAGTCTAGTTTTATTAGCTTCAGCACCAATTAGAAGCAATGGTAAAGTTATTGGCACGATCGTCATCGGCAATAGCTTAAATGGCAATGAAATACAGCCCAGACAGATAGAAAACGATGTCGAACTAGCTTTATATCATCAAAGCAAACTCAGTACTACTACAGTCGAACAATCCGATTTATTAGGTTTCTTACTGCAATCGACTTTAACTTTCAATCAGCTCGAACAATTAAACCGCTCCCTAGAAAAGTATCATTTTTACGCCACAGCAAGAGCGATCGACAAAGAAAATTTACTAGTAGTATTAATTCCCTCTCATCAAATATTTGCTGCTGCCGATCGCCGCGAATTATTCGAGTCAATTATCACCCTAGTTTGGATGATAACTATTACTATCGTCAGTTGGCTGCTATCGCAGAAAGTTGCCAAACCTTTGGAAAATATGGTGTCTGTCACCACGGAAATTGTTTCAGGCAACTATCAAAAACAAGTAGCATCGAGCGACATAAAGGAATTAAACGACTTAGCACGGGCAATTAATTATTTAGCAAAACAATTAGAAACAAAATTTGCCGAGCTGACGTATCGAGCTTTTCACGATCCGTTGACAAATTTGCCCAACCGTGCTTTTTTTGAAAAACGCCTGCAACAAGCTTGGGATCGCGCCCGTCGCCATCAAAGCAAAATCGGGGTTTTATTTATCGATCTCGATGGTTTTAAGCAAGTTAACGACGACTTAGGGCATGAAATTGGCGATCGCTTATTGATTGAGGTTGGTTGTCGCTTGCAAGCATGTTTGAGAAGTTCGGATACTTTGGCGCGTCTGGGGGGTGATGAATTTACCATTCTTTTAGAAGACGTTAGCGATGTAAGTTACGCTACCAATATTTCTCGACGGATCGATCGACAACTAAAACGAAAATTTAATTTTGACGGGCATTATGTGTCAATTTCTGCCAGTATTGGCATTGCTTGTAGCATCCCGAAAGGCAGTAACCCCGAAGACTTTTTGCGTAAAGCAGATTTAGCCATGTACGAAGTCAAGAAAAATGGTAAAGCCAATTATCATGTGTTCGATTTAAATATCAAAGAGCGCAATTTTCCCAAATCTACTTTAGAAAAAGAATTGAAGCGCGCGATCGAGCGAAAAGAATTTCAAATTTATTACCAACCAGTCATGCAACTAGCGACCGAGCGCATTACTGAAGTAGAAGCTTTGGTACGTTGGCAACATCCCGATCGCGGTTTGATTTTTCCTGCTGAGTTTTTGCCGATCGCCGAGCAAACTGGGTTAATCTTGCCACTCGGACTGTGGATTTTAGAACAAGCTTGTCAACAAGTACAAAATTGGCATTTGCAATACAACAGCTATCTGCCTTTGGTAATCGATGTCAATCTTTCCAACAAACAACTGCAACAACCTCAATTCGAACAAGAAATTGCGCTAATTTTGCAAAAAACAGGTATAGCTCCCCATTGTTTGAAACTAGAAATTGCAGAAAGTACTATTTTCGCTGGTAAAAAAGAGTCCAACCTCACTAAATTGCAAAACTTAAAAGATTTAGGCGTTCGTTTAGCGCTTGATAACTATGGTAAGGGTTTGTCTGCTCCTAACTCTCTGCAACTATTTCCGATTGATACTTTAAAAATCGATCGCATCCTCATTGAAAAACTCGGCAACAATATTAAAGACACTGCTATCGTCAATGGAATTATTGCTTTCGCTAAAGCAATAGATTTAAGTATTACCGCCGAAGGAATTGAAACCGTCCAACAGCTTACTCACCTACAAGCATTAGGATGCGATTGCGCTCAAGGATATTATTTTGCCAAACCGCTAACTTCTGAAGCGATGAGTTTATTACTAAAAAAAACTTCTTCACCAAATTCTCAAAAACTAAATCTTAAATGCTTTTAAAAAAAGGGCGAGCGAAAATTTGCACTGAATCAAGTGACGACTCCCACACCAAACTCTCAGCTATCTGAACGATAGCTTCACGCTATGGTGTGGGCTTCTAGACCTCGCGATCTAGAGTTCCTGTTTCATTGGTCTTCCCTAGTAGTTGCTGGTGCAAACAGTCTATGACTTCCCAACAGTGTTACCCCGTTCCGATACCTCCACAGGCAGTACCCTCCAGCGTCCCTGGACTACATTTGTTGCGCGTTTTTGAGAGATTTTTCTCCTTTGTACGGCAAAGATTTTACCGACACACCGAACCTCTGCATTCGAGGTCACGTTCCTCGGAGGTAACCTCCGAGGCTTGCGTGACCGTTGGTCAATTCCTGTGCCGAACCCTATATCTTTGATTGTCAAGGTACGAAGCTTTTCATGGTCTGTGGAGGTTCCGAACTTTCGTTCTACTTTTTACTCTCACCCATCAGGTAGCGACACCAAAATTATTATACCAAGGCTCAAAGCCTTGTCCTATAAAGATTATGTATCAAAATTGTCAACCTAGACCAGACGCGGCTACGCAGCTTGTTAAGAAGCAAAAATAGCCTACAGCACGGCTTCGCCTACATCCCGACGCTAAAACATTGCGCGGTACTCACTGCGTTCGATATATCCGCGCCGTTTCTAGCGTGGGACTTCTTTTTGCATTTCAAGTTAAATACTCAGTTAAATAATTTTAAATTAATTGTCGATCGCATCAATCAAATTTTGGCTCGACCAAAATAAAACGCTCGATCGAGCCAAAATCTGATTCGATCGGCATGTCGTCGCCAAATCTGCGTATCTTGTTTTTTCGAGGTAGCCTCGGAAAAACAACTGGCGCAAAGACTATGGCGCGAGCCTTCTTTAGACATTAAAGGTAAAAATTCGTACTAATTAACTCGAACAAAGCTTTTACTCTATCTAAAGATAGATCTTTATCAAGAAAAGTAACGGTAACTTCTAAGTAAGTATTTGTAAAGAATTCATCTTTAAACGATCGATGGATAGATCGCTCAATCCATTGTCGTATTCGTTTTTATTTATACATCTAAACTTGTGTTTCAATACCTTCCACCACTCAATGAGCATAATCTCCCTTATCCAGACACCCTTCACCCGATCGTGATTCATTTTGTAATTGCAATGGTGTTGTTTGCAGTTTTTTGCGATGTTGTTGGTTACTTTACCAAAAATTCGCGACTATATGAGGTAAGTTGGTGGAATCTAGCATTCGCAACTGTTTCTATATTTATTGCCGTTATCTTTGGACAAATTGAAGCAGGGCTGGCCGAACCATATGACGCGGCAGCGGATACGCTGAACCTTCATACCTTAATTGGTTGGTCGCTAGCGGCGCTACTGTCGGGGGTAACTGGATGGCGCTATGTCATTCGATTGCAAAACAAGCCACAATTGCCAATTCCCTACTTTGTACTTAGCTTCGTGCTAGTGGGTGTGGTCTTGGTTCAGTCTTATTTAGGGACATTGCTGGTTTGGGTGTATGGGCTGCACAGCATTCCCGTCGTGGATGCGATCCGCGATGGAGGGTTGACATGAATCCAGATTTGCTCGAACAGTTCGGTCGGCTCGGTTCGAATGGATTACCCTATCCTGTTCCGATTCACCCTGCTTTGGTACATTTGACCCTAGGATTGTTTATTGCCGCGATCGCCTTCGATATTGTTGCCGCTCTTTTTCCGCTCGAAAAACCTGTCTTCAAGTTTCTCGCAGTTCCCGCCACGCGATCGGCGCTGTTTGATGTCGGATGGTATAACATCCTTGCTGCCGCAGTCATTACCTTTTTTACCGTTGCTGCTGGATTTTTTGAAATTTCTCTAGCAGTGCCGCTTGCAGATGTCAAAAGTGCTTGGGGACTTCAAGCGCTCAAGACAATGATTTTGCATGGAGTCGGCGGGGTGACGATTTTGGCGCTGATAGTAGCTATGAGCGTTTGGCGGGGATTCCAGCGCTTTCGCTGGCGCAAGGATATGGCGCGTCAGGTGCAGTGGAGCTATCTCGCGGCGGGACTTGGAATGTTTGCATTAATGTTCGTTCAAGGTACTTTGGGCGCTCATCTTGGGGGCGAGTTTGGCATTCATGTTACCGCCGACCAACTGCTGCATTTGGGTGAAGATCCCAATCGGTATTTATTGCCGTAATTCATCACACAACACTTTTGAATTAGCTATGAAACTCCGCGCGATTCTAACACTATCCGTTTTGGCGGTTATTTTGGGATTTTTTAGCTACTGGATGGCAGGGCAATCCTTTTCGTGGTTTCCGCCTGAAGCTGCCGATGAAGCGAGGCTGGTGGATAATTTATTCAGCATCTTTGTCGGGTTAGGTACTTTTATCTATTTGGGTGTCCTCATTCCAGTACTTTATTCTCTGTTGTTTCATCGAGCGGGAAAATACGACCTCAGCGATGGCCCACCGATCGAAGGCAACACCGTTTTAGAAATAATTTGGACTGCCGTACCTGTCATCCTAGTCGCAGGGCTTGTAACCGCTAGCTATCAAACCTACACCCGCATGAATATTCGCGGCCCGATGGAACTAGTGCATCTGCACGTTCCCCAGTTGATGGAGTCTGCCTATGCGGTGCCAGAAAACGAGGAAGCTGCCGCCAAGGAAGTTGCCTTACTCGAACCGATCGACGTAACTGCTAGACAGTGGGCGTGGATTTTTCACTACCCCAATCGAGATATCACCAGTACCGAATTGCATGTCCCGATCGATCGACGGATTCATCTAACACTGCGATCGGAAGATGTTCTGCACGGCTTTTATGTGCCTGCATTCCGCATCAAACAAGATTTAGTTCCCAATCATGAAATCGAGCTTGAGTTTACGCCAACTCGCCTTGGCAAATACCGCCTACGCGACTCAATGTACAGTGGCACATACTTCGCGGCAAACCAAAGCGATGTCGTAGTGCAATCGAGAGAAGATTACGATCGCTGGCTTGCCGATGCTGCCGATCGAGCTCCCACGCCCGCTTTCAATCAAGCGGCTTATGAATATACGCAAGGACAAGCCAACGGCGGCAGGGCAAAAGACAAAACCGCCGTACGAGGCTGGGCAACTATCCCTCCAGCCCCGCCTCCAGTAGTGAACTATGCCCCCAAACACGAAGTAATGAGTAATGAGTAATGAGTAAAAAAACTATTACCTTCTACTCCCTGCTTGTTCCCTAATCACGCTTCCCCTAGCCCCTAGCACTTTCCCTATGACCGACGTTTCTCTAAAAAATCCTAATGCAGTCCGCGCTCAACCCTATCCAGGTGCTCCCGATAACTGGAAGCGGTTTTTTACCTTCAGTACCGATCACAAAGTAATTGGCATTCAATACATTGTCACTTCTTTTTTCTTCTTTCTGGTTGGTGGTACTTTTTCGATGATTATGCGGGGCGAATTAATTACCCCCGATGCCGATCTGGTCGATCGCACCGTCTATAATGCCCTGTTTACCATGCATGGCTCGGTGATGCTGTTTCTCTGGACGTTTCCAGTCTTGGTTGGACTGGGAAATTATCTAGTGCCGCTGATGATTGGCGCGCGGGATATGGCATTTCCTCGGTTGAATGCGATTTCATTTTGGATGATTCCGATCGTCGGTATTTTGATGATCGGTAGTTTTTTAGTTCCTGGAGGGCCATCTCAATCCGGTTGGTGGGCATATCCGCCTGTCAGTTTACAAAATCCTACAGGCAATTTAATTAACGGACAATCGCTTTGGATTTTAGCGGTGGCAATCTCTGGTGTGTCATCGATTATGGGCGCGGTAAACTTTGTCACGACAATTTTTAGAATGCGCGCACCAGGCATGACTTGGTTTAGGACTCCTGCTTTTGTCTGGGCGGTTTTAGCCGCTCAATTAATTCAACTTTACGGTTTACCTTCGCTTACGGGTGGAGCAATTATGTTGCTGCTAGATTTAACCGTTGGCACTAGTTTCTTTGCACCCGATCGCGGTGGCAACCCAATTCTGTACCAGCATTTTTTCTGGTTTTATTCCCATCCAGCAGTTTATGTGATGGTGTTGCCTGCATTTGGAACGTTTTCGGAAGTGCTGCCAGTTCATGCCCGCAAGCCTTTGTTTGGCTATCGCGTAGTGGCTGTTTCATCAATTGTAATTACGTTTATTAGCGCTACAGTTTGGGTGCATCATATGTACGCTAGCGCTACTCCTGCTTGGATGCGAATTGTGTTTATGATTACAACGATGATTGTGGCATTACCTACGGGCGTTAAAATCTTTGGCTGGGTAGCGACGATTTGGGGTGGCAAAATTCGTCTCACCACACCGATGCTATTTGCGTTGGGTGGAATAACTAATTTTGTTTTTGCTGGTGTTACTGGCATTATGTTGGGATCTGTTCCCATCGACATTCACGTTAACAACACTTATTTCGTAGTCGGACATTTTCATTACGTGTTGTACGGCACGATCGTTTATGGCATTTATGCCGCCATCTACCATTGGTTTCCCAAAATGACTGGGCGGATGTATTACGAAGGATTGGGAAAACTTCATTTTGTGCTTACCTACCTGGGAACGGTACTGACTTTTCTGCCGATGCATCCCGCCGGACTGATGGGAATGCCGCGCCGAGTTGCATCCTACGACTTAGAATTTGCTTATTGGAATGTGCTGGCAAGCTTGGGGGGCTTTTTGCTGGGGATATCGGTGCTGCCGTTTATCCTCAACATGGTGAGCGCTTGGATTCGAGGCGAAAAAGCAGGCAATAATCCATGGCGAGCGATCGGGCTTGAGTGGCTGACAACTTCACCGCCGACCGTGGAAAACTTTGAAGAAATCCCGATCGTAATTTCGCCTCCCTACGGCTATGGCAGAAATGAGCCATTGACGGCAAATTATCCCAATGAGGGAATAGGGAATAGGGAATAGGGGAAAAGACAGAAAGAACGGCTGTTTCCTCCTGCCCCCTGCCTTCTCTAACCGATAACATAATTACATAGCAGGATACGATATGACTACAGAAAGAGCGATCGCCCAAGATCTTGAAGCCGATGTCAGGCATACCCAAGAACACGATGAAGCAGGTAATAGCAAGTTTGGTTTTATCGTGTTTTTGATGTCAGAAAGTGTCATTTTTCTCAGCTTTTTTATCGGTTATTTCATCTTTAAAACTACGACTGTAGATTGGTATCCGCCAGGAGTGACGGGGCTGGAGGTTCGCGATCCGAGAATTAACACGATTGTACTCGTTTCCAGTAGCTTTGTAATTTATGTTGCAGAACGATATCTGCACGATCGCAAGCTGTGGGGATTTCGTTTGTTTCTAGTCGTCACGATGCTAATGGGTAGTTACTTCCTATACGGGCAAGCGGTTGAATGGCGTAGTTTGCCGTTTGGATTTACATCTGGGTTATTTGGCGGACTATTTTATCTGTTGACTGGATTTCATGGACTGCACGTTCTTACGGGCATTCTGCTGCAAGGGTTGATGTTGACGCGATCGTTTATCGGTGGCAATTACAATAATGGCTATTTTGGTGTGGAAGCGACATCGCTGTTTTGGCATTTTGTCGATGTAATTTGGATTGTGCTATTCATTCTGATTTATGTTTGGCAATAAAGGGAGTATTGAGGAATGATTGTTGACGATCGCAACTATGATGTAATTATTATTGGTACGGGCGCGGGGGGCGGTACGTTGGCTCGGAAACTCGCTCCCACGGGCAAGAAAATTTTAGTATTGGAGCGGGGAAAGTATCTCGCTAAAGAAAGCTCGGAACTAATCGACACCGAAGTATTCAAAAAAGAAAAGTATTACGCACCCGAGCAATGGTACGACAATGCAGGAGAGCCGTTTTCCCCCCAAACTAGTTACGCAGTTGGCGGCAATACGAAAATTTGGAGCGGCGTGTTGATGCGGCTACGGGAACGAGATTTTGAAGAAGTTCGACATCAAGACGGGATTTCTCCAGCGTGGAGTCTAAAATATCAAGACTTTGAACCCTATTACACCGAAGCGGAGAAACTCTATCAAGTTCACGGAAAATTGGGCGACGATCCCACCGAGCCAACCCACAGTGAAGCTTATCCTTTTCCAAAAGTTGACCACGAATCCTACATTGAGATGGTCGGCGACGTTCTTTCAAAACAAGGAATGCATCCCACCCATTTGCCCTTGGGTTTGGGATCTCAAGGTAGAACCGATTCAGAAGATACTGGTATCACTCCCGCGCTCGAATATGAAAATGTTACCTTTAAATTCTCTGCCAAAGTAGTTTGTCTTCATACTAATCCGTCTGGTACTGAAATTAAAGCGGTTCAAGCGAAGATTGAAGGGCAATCTTACCTATTTCTAGGCAATATTGTGGTGCTAGCTTGTGGGGCGATCGACTCGGCAGCGCTACTGTTGCGATCGGCAAATGACAAACATCCCAACGGCATCGCTAATAGTTCCGATCTGGTAGGGCGCAATCTGATGAAGCAACAGTTATCGGTGGTGGTACAGTTAATTTCCTCTGCTAACTCTGGGTTATATCAACGAACGCTCGGAATCAACGATTTCTATTGGGGAAATGGCGACTATCCTTTCCCAATGGGGCATGTAGAAAACTCTGGCGGCATTCTGCAAGATGTAATTTTTTCGGAAGCGCCCCCGATTCTGTCGGCACTTACCCGAATCGTGCCGGAATTTGGGCTGCGGCAGCTTGCCACCCACTCGATCGGGTGGTGGTTGCAAACCGAAGATCTGCCCGATCGCAATAATCGCGTGCGAATAGAGAAAGATCGCCTGCGGATTGAGTATGCACCGAGTAATGTCGAAGCGCACGATCGCCTGGTTTATAAATGGATCGATGTCTTAAAAAATGTGGAAGCAGCCCAACCTAAATTGTTTAATCGTCGCAATGCTCACCCGCGCAGTGATATGCCCGTTCAGGTAGTGGCTCATCAATGCGGTACTTGCCGATTTGGAGAAGATCCAGCGACTTCGGTGCTAAATCTCGACTGCCGCGCCCACGAAGTCGATAATCTTTATGTGGTTGATAGTAGTTTCTTTCCATCGAGCGCGAGTGTAAGTCCTGGGCTGACTGTGATTGCTAATGCCCTGCGAGTTGGCGATCGCTTGCTCGATCGACTTAAATAAACATCAGGTAATTAATTGTAGTGGCTTGCCAAAATAAACCCCTCAACCCGCAAAAAAGTTAGTTTTCGGCTCAAATTATGGGTTTTGTACAAAATTGCTTCTGTCTTCTTCTTAAGTAGCGATCGAACTTTGGCTCAATCGGGAATGATGAGATGGCGAGGTAGCGAAGGCTGGGGACAAGGAAGCCAATATAGCCGTATGTATAATCCTCAAACCATCGAATCCATCAGTGGTAAGATAGTCAGCATCGAGCGATCGCTACCAATGCCAAAAATGTCTCAAGGCGTACATTTGACGGTACAAACAGGCAAAGAAACTATGCCCGTTCATTTAGGGCCAGAATGGTATATCACCGATCGAGATATGCAGCTTCAAGTAAACGAGCGAGTTGAAATTAAAGGCTCAAAAGTTAACTTTGACGGCAAGCCAACCATTATTGCTGCTGTCGTCAAAAAAGGAGATAAAGTGTTGACGCTTCGCGATAATAATGGGTTTCCTTTGTGGAGTGGCTGTTGTCTGCAACGTTAGTCTCTTTAATTTTTAGTTATTTAGGGATCTGGGGTGATAATCATGAAACATGTTAAAAAGATTAATAACGAATTAACCGTATCAATTCAGATAACGCCAGAACAACTTCAACAAGCGGCGCGGTTTGGTTTTAAATCTATTCTTAATTTGCGATCGCAGACGTGAAGAAGGCTTTTGGCACGAAGAACAACAGCAAGCAGAGGCTTTGGGCTTGCATTACATCAATATTCCCGTTCGAGTATCAACCCTCACTGAGGAATTAACTACTGAAATACTCAAACAAATTGACGACCTACCCAAACCTGCTTTGATTCATTGCAGTCAGGCTATGCGATCGAGTGCTATGGCACTGATGAATCTGGCAATACATCAAGGTTTTGAAATAAATTTAGAGCAAGCTTTTGAATTAGCGAAAATAATCGATCTCGATTGCATTGCTTATCCACCAATGAAGGAGTTAGTTCTTCACACCCTATAGAAGACAGCGGGGTTTAAAAAATGCTATTGGGTCAGTTATTCGATTCAGAGTCTAGAAATTACACCTATTCGATCGCCGAACCTGCTAACAAAGAGGCTATTCTCAAGGAGATAAGCATATTGACAAAATGATTTTAATTCCCTAATTTACTCAAGAAGATTTGGATCTTGTTGTTCTTGTGTGTCTTGATTTTGATTACGCTCGCTTGATTCTTCTAGTTCGTACTCGTTCATTTCTGCTTCAAACTGAGCTTGTTTGCGATATTCGATTGCTTTTTGTTGGTGGTAGCTCGCTCTTCTTTGATACCAATCAGACAGACTGCGATCGCTTTCATCTTGAAAATTTCGATATTCTTCTTTAGCTATGGAAGGAAGTTGCGTGGCGACTATTGTCCCAATTACAGTTAAATTAATTATCAAAAAATTGAGGGGATCGATTCTTCGTCTCATAAATTCGAGTTTTTTAGCTAGCTTTAAGCTTATTATTCAAGAAAATTAGAGACAGATGTCTGTCTTCACACACAATTTACAACTGCAATATCTTGACTTCGTCTTTTACCTCCCGTGAAAACTCCCGCTACAGACGAGCGGGATTGTATCGAACGAGATCTTTACTCGCTTCGGTTTTAGCCCAGGAGAATGTCAAGCCATATGCACCGCAGAATAGACATCGATCTCTTCAACGCTGTTTGAATAATACTAGCAAGGATCGATTCTTTGCAGTTTTGCTCCCAATTTTTGCAGTTTGACTTCGATGTTGTCGTAACCTCGATCGAGGTGGTGCAATCCAGAAATAGTCGTTTTTCCTCTAGCAGCCAAACCAGCTAAAACTAGAGCGGCTGAAGCACGTAAATCGGTCGCCATTACCGTCGTACCCGATAAAAACGGTACGCCACTGACAAGAGCAAGATTGCCTTTAACGCGAATATTTGCCCCCATACGCTGTAATTCGGCGGCATGACGCAAGCGATTTTCAAATACAGTCTCGCTAATAACGCTATTGCCTTCGCTGATACTCAGCAAAGCCATAAACTGAGCTTGCATGTCAGTGGGAAAGCCTGGATAGGGAAGGGTTTCAATCTCGACAGCGCGCAGTTCTCCAGGAATAATTCGCAGGCGATCGCGGTCTTCAATAATTACTTGAGAACCAATTTCTTGGAGTTTGGCAATTACTGGGGCTAGATGTTCTGGTTTGACATCAACTAAAGTAATTTCTGAATTAGTAATCGCTCCTGCTACCATAAAAGTACCTGCTTCGATGCGATCGGGAATAATTCTATAATCGATGGCGTGCATGCGATCGACACCAGAAATCGTAATTGTATTAGTACCGTCGCCGCTAATTTTTGCGCCCATCTGACGGCAAAAGTTAGCTAGATCGACTATTTCCGGTTCTTGAGCGGCATTTTCGATTCTCGTTTGACCTTCAGCCAACGTTGCTGCGGTCAAGATCGTCTTCGTCGCACCAACACTAGGATAGTTAAGATAGATATTAGACCCCTTCAATCTTCCATTTCTGTTGCTAACAGTGGCATGGACTACACCAGATTCAATCTGGATGTTCGCCCCCATTGCCTGTAAACCTTGAAGATACAAATCTACTGGTCTAGCGCCGATCGCACATCCTCCTGGTAAGGGAACTCGTGCTTCTCCCAATCTTGCTAGCAATGGACCAATTACATCAAAACTAGCTCTCATTTGCGAGACAATATCATAGGGGGCAGCAGCGCGATCGAGATTTTTAGCATCAAGATCTAGAATATCGCCATTCCTTGACAATTTTACGCCCAATGAAGATAAGAGTTGACTCATGCGTGTGATGTCAACAAGTGAAGGAAGGTTACGCAACCGACAGTCATCTTGACACAGTAAAGCACCAGCCATAATTGCTAAAGCCGAGTTTTTAGCACCGCTAATTTCTACTTCTCCACTGAGTGGTGTTTGTCCCCAAATCTCTAGAACAGGTGCTGCTGTTTCGGTTTTCGATTGCATTTTTGTTAGGTCAGAAGAAAGATTAATGGCTTTGTCCTCCAAGATATTGGACGAAAAATGGATAAAAAAATGGCAATTTTTTGGTTTCGATTCTAGCCGATCGCTGGCAAATGTCCATAGGGTAGAAGGAAAAATCGATCTTTCTTTACTAAGTTAAATGAGGTTGGTTGTTTGGGCAGAAGTTTTCTCGACTTTCTTGACAATTTTTTTGCAAACAGATAAGATTATAGACTGGGTTTAATTATGTTGGCTAGCGGAACTGGCGGAATTGGTAGACGCGCTAGATTCAGGTTCTAGTGTCTGCAAAGACTTTCGGGTTCAAGTCCCGAGTTCCGCATTATCGAGAGCTAAGCAATTATGCAAAATTAATCTGACAAAAAACATGATTGTGTCGCTTTGTTAGCTTTATGCATTGCGATTTTATTGCTATTAAAATTAAATAATCTTTTATAAACAATTGCACAATTAATCCACAACTGAATAATTTTCTCTTTTTTTGAGGTGTCACGGCTCTCGATCGGGCAAAATTTTCTCGCCGTCTGAGCCTCCTCAGAAAAGAGTTGGCACGCCGTTGAAAAAACTATAGCGCTAGAGTAAATGGAAACAACGATCGGTACTACAGAAGCAGCATTTTTATTGGGTATTTGTATCCAAAGAGTACGTCAACTACTGTATCAAGGAAGGATACGAGGAGCAAAAAAAATTGGTCGGTTTTGGCAAATACCTCTGTACAAAGGTATGCCTAAAATAAGCAACGGAACTAGAGGCCCAAGAAGTAGATGGAGAAAGTCGCTTCAACGTACAGCCACAGTTATCCACGTCAATAAGCAATTACTTCAAAAAAATCAAAAAGATGGCGAGCGAGTTCCACCCATAATTGTCAGAAGGGGATCGAAAACTACTTATTGTCACGAAGTTGAAGTGGTTGGAGCTTCGAGGTTAGTTTATCGACCCGAAGAGCGTAAGTGTAATGGCGCAATAGTTTGGTTAGAAATCGACCCATGTGTTCGAGTAAAAACTAAACTTTTTGCATAATTGAAGGGCAACGAGGACAAGCCCCCACCTAATTAACGAACCGCAGGTGAGTTAATAGGTAGTGGAAATGTCAATTTCATTATTAACCAGTATTTCGCATACCAGCAGCAATACCATTAATCGTTAACATCGCGCCTCTAAGTAATTCTTCTTTGCTAAAGCGAAAATGAACCATTCCAGACTCAGCTTGAGAACTATATTGACGCAGGCGTTTGAGCAAAGAGACTTGCAAAAATCCCAAAGGAACGATCGTACCGTTACGCAACTGTACCGATCGCCGTAGTGCGGGATCGCCATCCAACAAATTTTCTTGTTGATTGATTTTGAGAACCAATTCCTTGGTTAAATAATACTCCTGGGCGATCTGCTCGAATAATCGCTCGAAACGATCGCGATCTTTGGGATGAGATAACTCTGATACGTAATGATGGGCTATTTGCAGATCGACTTTGGAAAGAGTCATTTCAACTTTAGAAATAACCATTTTAAAAAACGGCCATTTAATGTAAAAATAACGCAGTAAATGCAAATTTTTCTCTGGCTCTCGCTCGAAAAAATCGTGTAAAGCAGTGCCGACACCGTACCAAGCAGGTAACAAAAAACGGCTTTGCGTCCAACTAAATACCCAGGGAATTGCCCGTAAAGTACTCAAATCTTTTTTACCGCTACTGCGTCTGGCAGGACGAGAACTAATTTGCAATTGACCGATTTCTTGAATGGGAGTAACCGAATGGAAAAAGTCGATAAAATCTGGCTGTTCGTAAATTAACGCTCGATATGCTTGGCGCGATCGCGCTGACAATTCTTCCATAATCTCGTTCCACGGTTCGACGCGATCGAAACCGCTACCGAGCAAACTAGATTGAATTACCGCCGTCGCGATCGTCTCTAGGTGATAAAGTGCTAATTCGGGTAAAGAATATTTGGAAGCTAACACTTCTCCCTGTTCTGTGATTTTAATTCTCCCTTCAATTGTGGCAGTAGGCTGTGCTAGAATTGCCGCGTAAGCCGGACCGCCACCACGACCGACAGAACCGCCGCGACCGTGGAAAATTCGCAAAATTACTCCGTATTCTGCTGCTATTTTTTGTAGGGCTTTTTGGGCTTTATGAATTTCCCAATTGCTGCTTAAGAAACCCGAATCTTTATTACTGTCGGAGTAGCCTAGCATTACTTCTTGAAGATTGGTCGGTTGCAGTCGATCTGGTTTGCCATAGCTGAGATCGTCCATCTGGGCGAATTGTTGGTAACCACCTGCCAAAGAAGCGCGATAGAAAGGCAATTCAAACAAAGCACTCATTACTGAAGGTGCGCGTTTAAGGTCATCCACCGTTTCAAATAAAGGTACAATTCGCAGTGAGATCGTGCAGGTGACGGGGTCGAACAATCCCGCTTCTTTTGCCAACAGCATTACCTCAAGCACATCGCTAACATCGTTGGTCATACTGATGATGTAAGTATGACAGATTTCCAAACCAAACTCTTGTTGGAGTTGCTTTAGCATCCGCATCGTTTCGATCGTCTCGCAGGTTTTTTCGGAAACAGACATTTGCGCCGGAACTAAAGGACGACGAGTTTTTAATTCTTCAATTAACCAGGCAATTTTTTCGGCTTCGGAGAGTTCGTTATAGGGTTGGGAAAGCAGTTGTAAGTATTCGGCAATTTCTGCGATCGTGTCTGAATGACGATTCGATTCTTGGCGAAAATCTAGTTGAGTGAGAATGAAACCGTATATTTCTACTTGGCAAATTAAATTATCGAGATCTTGGCAACTCAATCCCGTCTGAGATAAATTATCTTGAATCAACTTTAGTTCGACTAAAAATTCTTCGCCGTTACGGTAAATATTTTCGGGAATTATTTTAGAAGCTGTCAGACGATCTTCTGGGGTACTTAAAAGTTTGTTACGATCTCTTGTATTTTCTAATCGTTTTTTAATATAAGCTAACTTGAGTCGATAGGGTTCTTGACGGTATCGAATTGCCAGTTGTTCGTATATTTCTGGCATTTGCAAACGATCTTTTTCCAATGAATCGAGTAAATTCTGCAAAACGTTGCTCCAATGCAGGGATAAACTCAACAATTCGCTCAATCCCTGAATCGACTGAATATATTTCTCCAGTACGATGCCTCTTTGATAGCAAGCGGTTTCCCAAGTAACTTGGGGAGTGACAAAAGGATTTCCATCTCTGTCTCCTCCTACCCAAGAACCGAATTGACAAAATTTATTGGTAGGCCCTTGCATCCAGGGAAAAGTACTTTGCAATGCCTGTTTGAGGCGAACTGACAACTGGGGTAATGCGTCGAATAAAACTTCTTGAAAATAATGTAGGGCGTAATCTACTTCGTCTAAAACTTTTGGTTTAAACTGATGTAACTCATCCGTACGCCACCAGAGGCGAATTTCTTCCATTAGTTGGGCGATCGCCTCATCCATTTCCCATGAAGATAATAAGCCGATTCCTTGAATTGCTTCTTCTGCTCGATCTATTTTTTGCAGAATTTGCGCGATGCGACGCTGTTTTTTGCGGATGGTATGGCGTACTATTTCGGTGGGGTGGGCGGTGAAAACCAATTTGATTTCTAGTTGCTCTAGCAAATTCTGAATCTTCCTAGGAGGCATATTAATCCGCTGGAGATAGGGAAATAGCCATTGAAAAGTCCCAGGTTTTTGGTCGTTATGTTCTTGTTCGAGCAGACTATTTTCTAACTGTCCGACACCAGGAATTAAATTTTTTGTTTGCTCTTTTTCGTTACCATCTTTGTGGCGATCGAGAACAACTTGTGCACGATCGCTAGCTAGCTTGAGTAGTTGCTGTTCTCTTTGTTCGTAGTGTTGCTCGACAATATTAATTAATTGAAAATAAAGAGCGAAAGCACGGGCAGCAGCAATAGCATCATTGAGAGGTAATTTCTCGATTAATTGAGCGACAGAAAATTCTGGCATTTCTGTTGCTAGCCCTTCTGGACTGGAGATCGCACGCATTTGTTTTAGCAAATTGACCAAATCTTGCCCGCACTCAGAACACAAAACCGACTCCCACAACTGTTCGATTAATTTCAGTCGATGACGCAATAGTAAATGAGAGCTAGATAACATGCTTAATTCTGATGCAGAAAATTGGAGAAGCGAACTCATGAAAATAACCTCAGACAATTTGGTCAACCGAGTGCTGCGGTTTAAAAAGCAAACAAAACGCTATAACTTGACATCTATTACATTTGGATAATAGGTGCGCCGCCCATTTGCGTTTTGAAAGAGCATATTATTTAATATTAAACGCTAACGCGTTTGCAAACTGAGTTCGCTAACAACAAATAAAAAATTTGTCACTGAAAACAGCACCGAAGGCGCGGACGCTCATCTGGTGTTATTTTTTCGATGAGAGTCGAAGTTTCTTCGATCGCCCGCGCCAAAGTAAAACTCCGAGCGCTTGCTTGAGTCTACCGAAGTCAGTCTTCGGTATCTAGATTTTGTGGGGGCGAGTTAGGGAGGTGAAGAATGGGCAGGCGATCGCCGCGAAAAATTTCGATCGATACTCTTGAAGCTTCTAAGAGTGTTTGTTCGAGAGAACGCAACGTCACTAAACCTAGCAAAAAAGGGGTGGTTGCCACGCTTAACCAAACCCCTGGAGAGAAAGATGCATAATTTTGTTTATTCACGATTGGTTTTTAATTAAATATCTATATTTTTATTTTAAAGAATTAGGGAGGAGAGAACACCTTCATAGGGAACAGTGGCGCTTTGTATTTTGGGGTCTCGTGTGATAATTCAGGCAGTCTTACGTTAGACTAAGTCTGGGGAAACTATCTTATCTTGCAAGGCTCTGCATCGTTTCTCTCAAAGCATCTGCACCAACATTTTCAAAAATATTTCGGAGATCGGCACTTTTAGAAGAGTTAATCAAAGTATCTTGCCATGTTATCGATTTGGGATCGCCATTATAAGTCAGAAACCACCCGATTTCAGCATGAAAAGGTTCGAGATGAATTAAATCGGATTGAAAAGACACATCATAAATATGTCCTGGTTTGACGGCACTCAATCTTTTCATCCAGATGCCATGACATATAGGTTGAAAACGAACGATGTTACGGTTCTTTTGCGGATTGTAAAACATGGAAATATAACGTGTGTCTTGTGAACCGTCTAGCTTTATATAACTACTGCATCCTCCTGAATTCAATAGAAAACCGAGACAAAACCTTTCTCGGTCAAATAAAATTGTTTCATACGTTTTTATTTTTTGGAAATCACATTGCACAAGACTTGTTTCAACTCGTTCGATAGCATTATTAGAAGAAGTTCCATAAATAATTTCAAAGTTTTTAATATAGTCTTCCCCATCATAAGATTTACTTGGCTCAATTTTTTCGATCGTTAGCCCTAAAGTCTGGCCGATAGAGTAGGCAAGATTTTTAATAATGTGGTAGTTATCTTCATGAACACTCTTGATATCTGGTCTAAACGGCGATTTTTCATTAATCATTTCCCCTACATTTAAAAAATATCCTCCAAGCGAATTCACAACAGATGCTTGAAATTTCTGAATATTAGTAACAGTATGAAGATATTTTTCAGTTGGAAGCTGCAATAAAATTAAAGTTGAAGTTTGAGCAATGCTGGCTACAAACTCAAAATAAAGTTTTTGGAAAAACCATTCATGACCTACACTCGAGTGATATGTATCATCATTAGGTGTAGTGTCTAAAATAACATACTTAAATTTTCCTTCTCTTATTTTGTGCAAAAATTGCGCTAACTGAATGAAGGGAGCGCCACCCAAGGCATATCTTACTACTGATGATGAATACGTAGAAGCAAGACCGTCATACCAACCACCACGTAAAATGGCATTGGAAGTTCCCACAACACAAATACTCATAATAAAATCCTTATAACGAGAAGTTGTCCAACCAAAAAGTTTTTGAAAGCAATAGCATAGTAGATATTCACGGTAACCAACAAGTGGAGAGTATAACGGCGCAATGCAATTCTGGCGGTACACGCACATGAAGAGATTGTCTCGCGCCGCCTCACACCCTACACATGTTCTTAACTTTCCTCTTGTTTCTGAGTAGGAGGGCTTAAAATCTCCTCAGAACTTTTTGCTCTAACTTTATCTCTAAGTGGTGTAGCTTCGATCTCATCATCCTCATCCATTACTGCAAGTCTTTTGATGTTGCGAATTGGTAGATTGGCGATTAAAGCTGTGATGCGATTGTTGCTTTCTAGAGCAAACTCCATTTCATTTTGGTCGATTTCTAAATAGCGAGCGACAACTTCAAGAATTTCTTTACGCATTAACTCAATCGTCTCAGGAGAAATGCTAGCGCGATCGTGAGCGATGATCAATTTCAAACGTCGTCTCGCTTCATCGCGACTGCTAACGCGATTGTTCCAACCAAAAATTCTTTCTAAAAGTTCCATAAGTCGAAATTAAATACCTCGATCGAGTAATTAATTAGCAAGAGTGCTGAGTAAATAATGGGTAATGGGTAATGGGTAAAAGGTATATTCCCAGTCCCTAACCCCTAACCCCTAAATTAAGCGCCAAACATACGACGAATGCGACCTAGCAAACCGTCGTTAACTGCCATCAGATCGAGTAAAGGAACTTTTTCTCCTTCCAAACGCCGTGCAATATTGTTATATGCTGTTGCTGGTGGTGAAGGCTCTCCAGATAAAACTAAAGGTTCGCCTTTGTTGGTAGCAACAATAATGCGCTCGTCATCTGGGACGATCCCGATTAAAGGAACTGCCAATAGTTCGAGTACATCTTCAACGCCCATCATTTTGTTAAGCTGTACCATTTCTGGTCGCAGACGATTGACAATCAAACGAATATTGTGAATGCCTTCGGCTTCAAGCAAACCGATGACGCGATCGGCATCGCGTACTGCTGCCATTTCTGGAGTAGTCACGATCAAAGCTTCGTTAGCAGCAACGATCGCATTGCGAAAGCCCATTTCAATTCCTGCGGGACAATCAATCAAAACGTAATCGTATTCTTTTGCCAAACTTAGAGCAATCTCTTTCATTTGTTCGGGGGTTACCGACTCTTTATTACGATTTTGTGCCGCAGGCAATAAAACCAAACCCTTTTGACGTTTATCTTTAACTAATGCTTGTTCTAATCGGCAATCTCCTGCAATTACGTCAATGGCTGTGTAGACAACTCGTTCTTCAAGTCCTAGGAGTAAATCTAAGTTTCTCAAACCGAAATCGGCATCGATGAGAGCAACTTTTCTTCCTAGTTGGGCAAGTGTAGTTCCCAAGTGAGAAGTAGTGGTGGTTTTACCCACTCCTCCCTTACCGGAGGTAACAACAATAATACGACTCATGTTAGTTGTTAGATATCAAGTGCTGGTTCTTAGAAGCGATCCAACCTCCAACTTCTGTGGAGAAGGAATGGGTCTTAGCAAAACTAATTGCTTTAGATAAGCGAATTCCTTCGGAGGTGATATAAGCCACCTCTGGTTCAAATTGTTCGGAAGAAATTTTCGGTACTCTGGCAACTACGTCGGCAATACGCAATTGGGTAGGTTCCATTTGTAATGCCATAATGCGGCATTCGCGATTACCTTGAGCGCCAGCGTGAGCTACTCCGCGCAAACGACCCCAAACAAATATATCTCCTGCCGCGATCGCGCTTCCTCCAGGATTTAAATCTCCCAGGATGACCACGGTACCCGCATGACGAACTTCAACGCCAGAGCGAACTGTTGTTTGCAGGTAAAGCGGTTCTGCCAAACTCGAAGTTTGACTTTCGGCATTGGTGGCTAGGGTTGGCGTTGGAGAATGCTGTTCGACTGAATAGCCAGCAGTGGCTGCTGCGACAGCAGTTTGTCTTCTGCTGGTGCAAACACACTTTAACCGAAGATCTACTTCGCTGAGTGCTTCTGCAATAGTTTGTAATTGTCTTCCATCTATTAATTGGTCTTGAGCGTGCAAATGTACGGCTTTGCCAGCTTGCCAATACTGTTCGCCAGCATTTAAGCGATATTTTAGTTCTTGCCAAGCTATCGACCAATCTACCTTTGTCTCTGTTTGAGATGAGGTAGGTAAAATCAACAGCAGTTTTTCTCCCTCACTTTTTAGTTCTACTGATAAATATTTATTATTCAGTGCGATCGAGGAGGAGAAATTAGACGTTGATGTATTTGTAGATACTGAAGGAGCAGAATCAGAAGTCATGCAACATTAAAACGTTACCAAAATCTTCGCCAGTGCAAAAATTTAGGTGAATATGTAAATGACATCCTAGCTCGACTTATTCAAAACGTCTCGAAATTTTTCTAATTATTTAGCAAACGGTTATAAACTGTTGCTAAAGCTTTACGATCGCCAACGTTACCGGGGAACAAAACTACTGGTAGATTGGGAAACAGAGGATGGTATGAGGGAGTACACACCAAAGAGACTCCAGGTAAAATTTGACCCAAAAGTCTTGCCGCTCTCAATGTTAACCCAGTACTTAAAACATCGTTGGAAGTGATCCCGCCTTTGCTAATTAGAAAACCAATATCTTTGGGCAATCCTTTCACCAAATCCATCAACACAGAAGAGACGGCGACACCAAAATCCAAACGCTCTTGAATGCTAGCAAAATTCAATTCTTGACGATTCGTATAAATTACTGGTGTTTGATGTTTTAGATAAACAGAATAAACTCTCTCAAGAGTAGTGGCAAGTATTTCATTGCGTTTTTCTGGGCAATCGCGCAGCATGGCAACATCAACTTCAATTCCAACTACAGTTGACTCTTCTAACAATTTTTCGAGCTGTTGTGTAGTTTTATTAACGTGAGAACCGACTAAAACTATCCCTGGTTTTGAAGTCGGTTTGTACTCAGACATTGACTCTGGCGCAACGGGTTGTTTTCCTAATTTGGCAAGAGAAGTCAACCAACTAGCAGCAGAACGGAAGAGAAATTTTTTGCCCTTACTGGCGGCCGCTAAAACAGCCTCGGCAAAATTATCTAAATCTGCTTGTACCTCAGCATCGACGACAGCGCATCGATCGTCACTTAAATTCATCAAGCGATCCTGTAGGGGAGAATGGCCATTCTCGAGGGGCTGTCTCTGAAGGTTTCCTACAGAGTTTATAAGCCCCGTCCCTACAGCCCGTAAATCTGAAAGAAGAAAACGTTCGACGCGATCGGCTGTAATTTTTCCTTTAGTTTTCTCTTCTACATAATCTGGCAAGTAACTATACTGATAGCCAAAAACAGAATCGCGGGCAAATTCTGTTTGATGGACGGGTGTTTCCACACCATCAATTATCAAATAGTGAATGCTATTTTTAGTAACTCGCCCACCCTCAAAAAAAGCAGGTATCAGAAAATGAGCGTCAAACTTGCCAATTTCTTCGGCAATTACATCAGTTTCTAACGGATAATGACCTCTCAAAGTTGAGTCCGATCGACTGACAATTAAAAAATCTTCAATCTTTTCTGCGCTCAAAGCCTCTTTCAAATTACGGCATACTTCCCTAGTTACTTGTTGAGCCTGTTCTGGGGGTAATGCTCTAGTATTGGTTAAGATGAAAAAAATCGGTGCATCATCTGTCAGTCCTAACCTGAGAGTATCTATATCCCAACGCATGAGTAACAGACAGCTATGTACTGTTTGAGATCCAGTAGGATCGTCATCGAGAACGATAATTTTAGGCTTGTTAGTCGTCATTGCTCATTGAAGAATTGACCTTTGTTATTGTCTCATTTTTCCGATCGCAACATGGAGAAGACAAGGACAGAGCAATTATGCTGATGACAAAAGATTATTTAAAAGAAAAATATATGCGAGGAAGTTGGGAAAAGTTTGAGCAAGTTTTGGCAAAAGTTCTCAATCTAGAACCAGAAGATTATGACAAGTTATAAAAAAGATTTGTAGAAGCGATCGCATCGCCTTTTAAGAAATTTGAGTTTTGCGATCGATCTGTAAGTTTCAATCTGGTGCAAAAAAGAAAGTAATTTAATAGCTAGTTAACGATCGCATCGCCATCTAAGAAATTTTGGCAACGCGATCGATCTGTTAATTTGAATCTGTTACAGAATTAATGGCGATCGCATTAAAATGAGAAATACGCTTGAATATTTAAAAATAAACACTATTGTTTATGAGTAATGCTGCATCTATTCAACAAGTTATCGAAGATTTTGAAACTCTTTCTTTAGAAGATCGAGATTTTTTACTAGAACTAATTCAAAAGCGACGCATCGAGAGACGAAGAACAGAAATTGCCCAAAATGCAACTCAAACCCTAACAGCCATTAAAACAGGACAAGCTAAACGAGGAACTTTAGCCGATCTGCGAGCTGATTTACTTGAGGAAGAATGAGAAGATTAATTTAGGATAAGCGATCGCATCTTACGATTGAGAAAACCAATTGCCTTGATGACTAGGAGTTGCGAAAAACATATGGTTGAATTGCAGCTAAAACTATTCCCTTCGACTTAGAATTAATAAACGATCGAGGTAATCATTGGCTTTGGAAACCCAAGCAAGCTATGCCATTAGAAATATACAAAATTGCCTTACAAACAATTAGTAAGTCTTTTTATAAAGTGAGTTAATTGTTTATGAATTTATCATTTAAAGATAGCAAATTTATTATTGAAGCGATCGATTGTCTATTAGAAAAATATGAAGAACGTTTGACAGAAATTGAAGATGTGGAAGATTATGAAGATGAGGCTTCCGATCTAGGCAATGACAAGATGTTTTTAGAATCATTAAAGTCGGAAATAGAACATACTATAGAAACAGGCAAAAATTTAAATTTAGTCAATGATTCTCAAGTAGAGGGTTCAACATCTTTAGAAAAAATATCTAAACTAACACTTCAACTATCTGTTAATGAACGATTACTTTTAGTAGAAGCAATTACACAGTCTATACGTAAAGAAAGTAATTTAATAGCTAGTTAACGATCGCATTGCAATTTAAGAAATTTTGGCAACGCGATCGATTTGTAAATTTCAATCTGATACGAAATTGATGACGACTTTTCTATTCATTACTGACGCAATTCGCCGATCGCATTGATAAAAAATGATCTTCATAATCTGCATCTTCTAGGCAACAATTAACCGATGCTTTGGAAGGCGATCGCGAGTTTAATTTACTTAAAAATTTGGGAATAATACCAATATAAAAATATTTTTATTGAGAAACACAGCGATTGTTAAGAACTGTTGTAGTTTTATCAATTTTACCCAAGCAAAAGTAATTCCTTCTCGAAAAAAATGTCCATCACACATACGATTAGATGGACAAAAAACAGGTGGTAATCGTACTGAATTTGGTCGTTTTGAATATAACGGATGTACTTGGAAAGTTCATAGCGATACACATTATGAACCATTATTATTAGCATATTTAGCAGCGATCGAAGGTAGCGATCCTTTTCGAGTAGTAAGTACTGAGAAAGGAAAGCGATCGTTAAAACTCAAGCAAGAATTAAAAGAACGTCAAAAGACTCGGCATGATTATCTTTATATTTATCAAGTTTAAATATCGATCGAGACTTCAGCCAAATCTAAAATAGAAATTGAAAAAACTTTTTCATTCTCACGCTTTCAGAGAATAAATTCTCTGTCTGATAACCTAAGTACGTTTAAACTGAGATCTTGCATCAGTTGCAACAACCGACAGGGAATCAATTCCCTTTGACAATTTAAAACATTTTCATATTGAGAATTAATAGAGATAACTTGGTCGAAAGACTTAATTGTCTTTTCATATAGTTTCATTTCATATAATGCTCTACCTTGCCAAAACCAATTATTTTCATGATTAGGGTTAATAAAAATAGCTTGTTTAAAAGAATCAATTGCGTTCTTATATAGCTTCATTTCATATAATGCTCTACCCCGCCAAAACCAACTATTTTCATGATTAGGGTTAATTGGAATGATTTGCTTGAAAGACTCAATTGCCTTTTCATATTGGTTCAATTCATATAATTCATATAATGAGCTGCCTTGTTTATCCCAATATAATTTATTTTTAGATTTCATATAAATAGCTTGCTTGAAAGAATCAATAGCATCTTCATATTCTTCTACATTAAACAAAGCCATTCCTTGCCAAAACCAAACAAATTTTTCTTCGGGATTAATAGAAATAGCTTGCTCAAACAATTTAATGGCTTCTTTATATTGTCTTAAACTATATAAAGCCCTACCTTGCCAATACAAACCAATTTCATTAGCTTGCTCAAACGATTTAATTGATTCTTTATATTTTTTCAAATCATATAGAGCTATACCGTGCCAAAACCAGGCTAATTTATATTTAGGATCGATAGCAATAGCTTGTTCAAACGATTTAACTGCTTCTTTTGTTTCTTTATATTGTTGTAAACTATATAAAGCCATGCCTCGCCAAAACCAAGTAAATTTTTTATATTTAGGGTTAGTGGCAATAGATTGATCTAAAGACTCAATTGCCTCGTCAAACCTTTTTAAATTAAATAAGGTTTTACCTCGCCAAAATAAAACAAATTTATATTCAGGTGCAATACTAATAACTTTGTCAAAAGACTTAATCGCCTCATCAAACCTTTCCAATTTAAATAAAGTTTTGCCTCCCCAATAAAGGGTATCTTTATTTTTTAATAAACTATCTGTGACTATAAGCTCACCAAAGTAAGAAAAATAGCCTTCAAAAAAACATTTTAACGCTCCATTATATCGTTTCAATTTATATAAAGATATGCCTTGCCAATGTAAAAACTTATACCCACAGAAAGATTTAACTGCTTCTTCATATCGTTTTAATTTATATAAAGCCATGCCTCGCCAAGACAAAGCATCCTCATATTCATATTGCTCGTTATATTGACATAAATATTTATCTTCATCATAATTATCATCATCATCATATTCATATTCACCTCGTTCTTCATCTTCATTTTTAATATATTCTTCGTGAATAGCAATTGCTCTATTATACGAATAAACAGCTTTTTCATATCGTTTTAACTCATATAAAGCTTTGCCTCTATTGAACCAAGCATCAAAATCTTCAGGATTAATGGCAATAGCTCGATCCCAAAAAGAGATAGCTTCTTCATACCGTTTTAACTCATATAAAGCCATACTTCGATCGCGCCAAACCTTAAAATCTTCAGGATTAATGGCAATAGCTCGATCCCAAGAAGAGATAGCTTCTTCATATTTTTCTAACCAATAAAATGCCCAACCTCGCTCGTGCCAAGCATCAAAACTTTTAGGGTTAATGGCAATAGCTCGATCGTATGAAGCAAGCGCCCCTTCATAACTTCTTGCATTATGTAAAGACCGACCTAAATTGTACCAAGCATCAAAACCTTCAGGATTAATGGCAATGGCTTGCTTGTATAAATCAATCTCCTTTTTATATCGTTCTAACCTTTCATTCAGTTTTGATCTATAAAAATCAAAGAAGTCTTTAGACTTATATGAAGCAACTTCTTCTTTTGTTTGTTCCAAATTCTTTTTCGATTCTTCTAACATCTTTTTTAAAAGAAATTCAATTGTTTGTATATTCTTGTCTCTTTTATTTAAATTATCTAATTTCTCAGAATCGCTTGCATTTAACTGAGCATTATTTTCTTTTAACTCTATTGTTTTTGCTAAATTCAGTCCTCTTTTAATTAAATCAGAAGAATGCCTAGCGCTTTCTTCCTTTTTGTAATTGTTTTGATTAAAACTCATTTCTATAATCCCAATTTGACTTTCAATTCTTCCAACTTCTCATTAGCAGCCTCAATTTCTTCATCTAATTGAGCAGCCATTTCTGAAAATAAATCTTGACCCGATTCCCTTGCTTTAATAACTTGTATTTTTAATTGATAAAGCTCAGTTTCTTCTAAAACTTCTATTTCTTCTTGAATTAAATTTAAACGTTCCTTACTTTGATAAATTTGACGAACAATACGAATCCAATCCGTACTAATTCCTTCTCCTTTAACAGACTCAGGACTACTTTGCCATTTGTGCAAAATCTCTTTTAATCTTTCTTCATCGCCATCTTCATAAGCTTGATTGGCTTCACTCATCAATTGGTGTCTGAGTTGGCGTTCATCTTCATCTGTGGCTAAATCTGGGTGAATACACTTAGCTACTTCTCGATATAATTTTTTCAGCTCGGCAGAAGGCTTAAAATCACAAGAAGATTCCAACAAAGCCATGTATTCATTAATTTGAGCTTCAAGGCGATCGAGTTCCGTATATCTAATACCTACAACTCGAAAATATTCCCTTTCAAAAGCATTTAACTCACCTTGAAAAGTTGCTAAATCCAACTCGCGATCGGCTAAATCTTTTTCTAGTAAAGCTAACTCAACTTTCTTTTTTTCTAGTTCTTCTTGTTCGGGAGTAAGTTTACTGACAATGCCATGTTCCATAGTGTGTAGAGGCTAAGATAATTTGCCTCTACAATCCTAGTTCACTATCTTCTTTAAAGACTTCGGTATAATTAGCTAAGGATATCGATAAAAAATAATTACTAATAACCTTTAATAAAAATACAGTTTATTTGGAACTAGTCGCGATCGATATCGACAAAATTTGAGAAGAAAATAAGCAAGCAGGCGATCGCGCTTGCTTTGTTTAATCGGTAAACTAATAGTGTAAAGCGATCGCGCGTCAATCATGCATTGTCCAAATTATGGATGCTTTTAATCCAGTTCCACCAAAGTGGACGCAAACTGCCACTCATGCCCTAAAATTTTGTTGTCCGAGTTGCCAAGCTAACGCCGCTGAGGCACAAGAAGTTTGGATTAATCGAAATGCACCCGTCACTAGTTACGATCTTCGTCGTAAATGGCAAGAATTTTATCAATGCCAGTGCGAAACAGTCTGGTGGGCATGGAATTGCGATCGTCCCACGTCCGATTTAGATTAGGACGGGACTTAATCGCTACTCCCTATTTGCTGACACAGCCACAAAGCAAACAAGGGAAGTGCCAGTCGGTAGCCAAATTCTGCGCCATAGATTAAGCCTTTATGTTGTAATCCGAGTAATGCGCCTTGTAAAGTTCCGCCTCTGGATAAAGAATGTTTGGCAATATATTCTCGACTCTGTGGTTTGTCGGTGGGATCTAGAGCGAGACTTTCTAATAATTGTGCTTGAGAAGCGGGAAGCAAGACTAGCAATGATTCAAATGTAGTTGCTAAATCTACTAAAAGTTCTTGAATAGTTTGTTCGATTTCTCGATCGCCTATGATTCCATTACTCGTTCGTACTTTACACAGGCGGCGAATCAAAGCAGATGCATCGCCGATATGTCCTTTGACGGCATCGAGAAAATATTTTAACGCAAGCGATCGCGGATCGAATTTCAATCCTTCTTTTTGCAAAATTTCTTGCGCCCAAGCTGCCACCACATCATCGGCTAGAGGTTTCAAATAAACAATCTCTAAATTCTTGCTAATATCTTCGTCGAGATGGCTAGTCTCGGCAATAGTTGCTACCAAGATGTAACTAACTGCTGTTTGACGTTTGATTTCAGCTCTAAGATAATTTTCCCATTGAGCGTTGCGATCCCAAGCACGAATATGAGGAAAGCCTTGTAAAACGATCGCTACCTGTTTGTTGAGAGAAACGGCAATTCTTTGCGGTAGATAAATTAATTTCTCAAATGCTTGCCAAAGCGATTCTTTTTTTTCGACATTTAATAATTTAATGCTTTTATTATTTTCTTCGATCGCAAATAATTCTTTTTCTTCTTCAATCCATTTACGAACTAGCGCGATCGATTCGGGACTTTTACAGGCTCGATCGATTCCTTCGCACAAAAGTTGTACGAAGCGGCGATCGTCACTGGCACGAATACAATCAATTTCTACTACTTTCGCCCCTACTTCGGTAACTGCCCTTCTGACTAATGTTCTTCTTCCGCTTCCAGGTACGCCAGCGATCAATAAATCACCATCGCGGGCAAGTGCTTGAATAATTTGCTGAAATTGCGCTTGTCGCCCAAATAACTCCAGAGGGGCAGACAGTTTTGAGAAATCCATTTGTTCTATTTTAGGGCTGCTTGCTGAATATTAGCATTCTGAGGGATTAGGGATTAGGAAAAAATCTTGGCTTTAACAAAAACACGATATAACACTAAAAAATAGTGTTATATTAATTTTAACAATGACAAATCTAAATAAAGGCAACGATGACACTAGCTAATTTGGATGCAACTGCTCAAGAAGTAACAAACTGGCATACTTTGCCAATCGGTAAGGTTTTAAGTAGACTCGACAGCAATCCAGAAAAAGGTTTAAATGCTGCTGAAGCAGAGATAAGAATTGCACTTTATGGCGCAAACGAACTAAAAGGCAAACCAGGTAAGCCTTGGTGGTTAAAGTTTCTGTTGCAATTTAACCAACCTCTTCTCTATATTTTGCTGGGGGCAGGGGCAACCAAGGCTATTTTAGGAGAATGGGTTAATGCTGGGGTAATTTGGGGCGTAACAACTACTAATGCTTTGATTAGCTTTGTGCAAGAGTCAAAAGCAGAAGGCGCGATCGCTGCCTTGCAACAATCTATTTCTACTGAAGTTACTGTCATCCGGGATGGTAATAAATCTCGCCTTCTTTCTTCTCAATTAGTCCCTGGCGATATTGTTTGGCTTAATTCTGGCGATAAAGTACCTGCGGATTTGCGATTGTTACAGGTTAATACTTTGCAAGTTAACGAATCTGCTTTGACGGGTGAATCTGTTGCAGTCGAAAAAACAACGGAAGCTTTACCAATCGATATATCTCTTGGCGATCGCGCCAATATGGCTTATGCGGGTGGTTTTGTTACCTTTGGGCAGGGCGTTGGCGTTGTCGTTGCTACGGGAAATGATACGGAAACAGGTAAGATTTCGCAATTAATCGAGCAACATACGAGTATAGCTACTCCTTTAACTCGTAAATTCGATAAATTTACCAAAAAATGGCTTTATATTGTCTTTGCTTTGGCGACGATTACTTTTGCGGCTGGCTTACGTTTTCGAGGTTTAAAGGATGCGATCGAAGCAGCAGTAGCACTAACAGTTAGTGCAATACCCGAAGGTTTGCCAGCAGTAATCACGATTACCTTGGCGATCGGTGTCAATCGCATGGCAAGAAGACACGCGATTATTCGTAAGTTACCCGCCGTGGAAACTTTGGGTAGCGCTACAGTTATTTGTTCGGACAAAACGGGAACGCTTACCGAAAACCAAATGACGACAACAGAAATTTGGGCCGGAGGTAGAAAATATAATGTAGAGACGGAACATTTTAATAATATAGAAACGTTTCATGGAACTTTCCGACACGAAGATCGACCTGTAGAGATTAACGACGAAATAGCTTTGAAAGAATGTTTGATTGCTGGTTTGACTTGTAATGACTCCCATTTGGAATACAAAGACGATCGCTTGGTTGTGGTTGGCGATCCTACAGAAGGTGCATTAATTGTCGCCGCCCAAAAAGCTGGATTTACTCAATCTCAAATCGATCGCGAGATGCCCAGACTAGATTCAATTCCCTTTGAATCGGAATTTCAATATATGGCAACTCTTCACGAAACGCCAAAGGGAAAGACTATCTATGTTAAAGGTTCGATCGAACAAGTTTTAGGGCGTTGTCAATTTTATTTAAATTCATCCGTACAAACACGACATGTCGCGTCTCTACCTATTGATAAGGATTTTACAGAAAAAATCTTGCAAACAGTCGATCGAATGGCCGATAAAGGTTTGCGCGTACTAGCTTTTGCTAAATTACCTGTAGATAAAAATCAAATCGATCTCGATCGCACCGACATCGATCGCGGTTTAATTTTTCTGGGATTGCAAGGAATTATCGATCCGCCTCGCGCAAGTGCTATTAAAGCTGTCGCCGCCTGTCAAAATGCTGGTATTCAAGTCAAGATGATAACAGGCGATCATATTGCCACGGCTAGCGCGATCGCTCGTATGATGGGGATTAATAAAGATGGCAAAGTCATCGGTTTTACTGGCGCGCAACTGGCGGCAATGAATGCTTCCGAACTTGCCCAAGCAACAGAAAACGGTTCGGTATTTGCCCGCGTTGCCCCAGAACAAAAATTGCAACTAGTAGAAGCATTGCAATCGCGAGGAGAAATCGTAGCAATGACGGGGGATGGAGTTAACGATGCACCTGCCCTCAAACAAGCCGATATTGGTATTGCCATGGGAGGAGTGGGAACAGAAGTTGCTAAAGAAGCGTCAGATATGTTGTTGACTGACGATAACTTCGCCTCGATCGAAGCTGCGGTTGAAGAAGGACGAGCCGTTTACAAGAATTTACTAAAAGCAATTTGTTTTATTCTTCCCGTCAACGGTGGAGAATCGATGACGATTTTCTTGAGTACCATTCTTGCCAGAGATTTACCGATTCTTTCTTTGCAAATTCTCTGGTTGAATATGCTCAATTCTATTACTATGACCGTTCCTTTGGCATTCGAACCAAAATCCGATCGCGTCATGCAACAGCCGCCTCGCGATCCGAGAGAACCTTTATTAACAAAAAGTCGCCTGTTGAGAATTTTGGCGATTTCCGTATTCAACTGGATCGTTATTTTTGGCGTATTTGAATATACGCGATCGACCACAGGAGATTTAGCTGTAGCGAGGACTATGGCAATTAACTCTTTAATTGCGGGTAGAATTTTTTACCTATTGAGTATCAGCCAATTGATTCCCAATTTAAAAGCAAGAATGAAAGGAAAAGGCACAAATATTTCCAAAATTCCCGCGATCGCTTGGGGCATTATCGGCGCGATCGCCCTACAAATTATTTTCGCTCACAGTCCTTTTATCAATTCCGTTTTCTACACCGCGCCTCTAAGTTTGAATCAGTGGTTTTTCTGTTTAGCTGTAGGTTCGCCAATGATTCTGTGGTCGGCATTCGTCAATCGTTTCGATCCGCCGAATTAGAAGTGCAAACGATCTAAATAAAAAGCATTAAACCATGAACCATACCATAATTTAGATGACAAGATTTTACGATTGCTGTATGTTGAGCTAAAGCAGCAAAAAGAGGATCTAAAATGCCATCTATCTCCGATCGCAAGCACAATCGCCTGCTAGTTGAATATTTGAAATCCGATTCAAACGAAAACGACAATGGTAGAGATGTTATTGCAGGATTAACTCAAAAAAGAAAATCTTTACCTCCTCGGTATTTTTATGACAGTAAAGGTTCGCAACTATTCGAGAAAATTTGCGAATTACCAGAATACTATCCAACTCGTACCGAAGCATCAATTCTACAACAGTATGCAGCAGAAATAGTTAAAACTACAGGCGCTTGCGAATTAGTAGAATTAGGTAGCGGTAGTTCGACCAAAACTCGCTTTTTATTAACTGCCTATCGAGAGGCAGATTACCCTATCTACTATATCCCGATTGATGTTAGCGGTAGCATTCTCGAAGCAAGCGCGCTTAATTTGCTCTCAGAATACCCAACTTTGGATATACATGGTTTGGTTGGTACTTACAAAAATGCTTTAGCAAAACTGCCATCATCTCCTCTAGCTAAGAAAATGGTGTTTTTTTTAGGTAGCAGTTTGGGCAATTTTACACAACAGCGATGCGATCTATTTTTCGAGCAAGTTATAGCAGTTTTAAATCGAGGCGATTACTTTTTATTAGGAATAGATTTACACAAAGCGATCGATATTTTAGAAGCAGCATATAATGACTCTCAGGGAGTGACAGCAGCGTTTAATTTGAATATGCTCGAACATTTAAATAGGCGTTTTCAAGGTAATTTTCAGCTAGATAAATTCAAACATTGGGCTTTTTACGATCGCGCTCAAAATCAAATTGAAATGCATTTAGTCAGTCAAATCTTTCAATCTGTTCGTTTGGATGCTCTTGATTTGCAAATAGAATTAGCCGCAGGAGAAACAATTCAAACAGAAATTTCTCGTAAGTTTGAATTGCCACAAATGCAAACTTATTTGGCAAAAATTGGTTTAAATCATCTTCAAACTTGGACCGATCTTAATAGTTGGTTTGGTTTGATTTTGTGTCAGAAAAGTTAGGCAGTAAAAAATGTAAAGACGTTTCATAAAACGTCTTTACTTCAAATTATTTGGTAACAATAAAAAATAAACAAAATACTGAAAATGCGCGAAGAGAGATAATTTGGAGCTAAACGCATTTATCTAAAAGAGCGAGAAATAAATAGTCAATTACCCGACTTTGACCGCTTGGGCGGTACAAAGCGGGCTTGAGTAACCCAGTCCTTAACTAAGAATTGCACTACAGCATGAGCCTAATCCTGATACGTACTGCCAGCCACTTCCCTCGGTTGGTTTATTTACAAGACTACTGGGTGTAGTCGCCTTAAGATGAGGACATTTTGGATTAGGTGCTGGAAGGGACACACAACTTATATAGGGTTATACCTAATGAAAAAACAACCAACAATCAGAGTACCAGTTTTATCGCCAACGGGTGAACCGTTAATGCCTACAACCTCGGCACGAGCTAG